>DDUX01000030.1:0-11038 GCA_002345025.1 Candidatus Accumulibacter iunctus
CGCCAGGACGGAAGGACAACGGGAGCCGGCGTTGCTCGGCTTCAACCGACGTCGCCGAACGGATGCCATCCTTTCTTCTGGCTCGTTTGCGGATCGTCGCCCACCAGCCCGCGGCAACCGCATCCCCGGAACGATCCACATCGACCCGACGCTCGTCGAGGCGAAGAGCTACGTCGCCGGCCTGCAGGCGCCGATCAATCCGTCCCGTTCTGCTTCTGGATTGACGCCTTGAGCTGTTCCTCGCCGATGTCCGGACACACCTTCTCGATGAAGGCCAAGGCATAGCTGCGCAGATAGATGCCGCGCCGCACCGCCAGGCGGGTGGTGCTGCGGGGAAACAGTTGCGGCGCGGCGATCAGCGCCAGGTTGCGGTCCTTGAAGGCGTCGTAGGCCATCGAAGCGACGATGCCGACTCCGAGATCGAGTTCCACATAGGTCTTGATGACGTCAGCGTCGATCGCCGAGAGCACGATGTCCGGAACGACGCCCGCGTCGGCAAAAGCCTTGTCGATCAGCGTCCGGCCAGTGAATCCCTCCTGATAGGTGATGATCGGGTACTCGCCAATCACCTCCAGCGTCAGCTCCTCAACGTGCAGCAGCGGGTGGCCGTAGGGAACGATCAGCGCGTGATGCCAGTGATAGAAGGGAAAGGTCACCAGTTCCGGGACCTGGTCCAGCTTTTCGGTGGCGATTCCGACATCCGCTTCGCCGGAAACGAGGAGGTCGGCGATCTCGCCCGGGCTGCCCTGGTGCAGCGCGAGGTGCACCCTGGGATAGTCGGTCTTGAACCACTTGATGATCTGTGGCAGCGCGTAACGCGCCTGAGTATGGGTGGTGGCGACGACGAAGTGGCCCGTTTCCCGGCTCGCGAACTGGTCGGCAATGCGGCGCAGGTTCTGCGTATCGAGCAGGATGCGGTCGACGACCGCGGCCAGTTCCTTGCCTGGCTCGGTCAGTCCGAGCAACCGCTTGCCGCGGCGCAGGAAGATCTCGATGCCGAGTTCGTCCTCGAGATCCTTGATGTGCTTGCTGACCCCGGGCTGTGAGGTGTACAGCGCGTTCGCGACCTCGGTGAGGTTGAAATCCTGCCGCAGGGTTTCGCGGATGATGCGCAATTGCTGAAAGTTCATGGGATTGCCTCAGGCTGCCAGGGCTTCTGCCTGGAAGACGCGAATGTGACGTGGTCGCAGCGACACCTGGTCGCCCTCCGCGAGCCCGAGCAACTGGAAGGCATCGCGCGAGATGGTGACTTCGATCAACTCGCCGTCGACCCGGCTCACTTCGATCTGCGCGCTGGGTCCGACCGCAGCGACGCGCAGGATTCGCGCCGGCAGGCCACCATCCGCGTGCCAACCCGGAACGAGATCGAACTCGTGCGGCCGCACGAAAGCCACCGCCCTGCCCTCGCTGCCACCCTCCGCGCCGAGCGCCAGTGCGTGCTCGCCGAGATGCAGGTGCCCATCCTCGACCCGACCGTGGAAGAGATTGACCGAACCGAGAAAGTTGGCGACGAACGGGGTCGCCGGATGGTCATAAACCGACTCCGGTGTGCCGATCTGCTCGACCTTGCCCTTGTTGATCACGACCACCCGGTCGGCCACCTCGAGCGCCTCCTCCTGATCGTGCGTGACGAAAACGCTGGTGACGTGGATTTCGTCGTGCAACTGCCGCAACCAGCGCCGCAGCTCCTTGCGCACCTTCGCATCGAGGGCGCCAAAGGGCTCGTCAAGGAGCAGCACCTTCGGCTCCACCGCCAGCGCGCGCGCCAGGGCGATCCGCTGCCGCTGGCCGCCGGACAGTTGCGGCGGATAGCGGTCGGCGAGCCAGTCGAGCTGGACCAGCTCCAGCAGCTTCTTGACTCGTCGCCTGATCTCGGCTTCGGCGAGGCGCTCGCGTCGCGGTCTGACGCGCAGACCGAAAGCCACATTGTCGGCGATGCTCATGTGGCGGAAGAGCGCGTAATGCTGGAAGACGAAGCCGACCCGTCGTTCGCGGACATGTCGGGCCGACGCATCATCCCCGTCGAGAAGGATCTGACCACGATCGGCGTAATCCAGACCGGCGATGATGCGCAACAGAGTCGTCTTGCCGCAGCCCGAGGGGCCAAGAAGGGCGACCAGTTCGCCTGAAGGAATGTCGATCGAGACATCGTCGAGCGCTTGGAACGTTCCGAACTGCTTGCTGATGTTGCGGATGGAAATACTCATGTCTCAGTCTCCGAGGTGGCGGCAATTTCCTGCAACTGCCGGCGCGTCTGCCTTTCGACCAGCGTCTTCAGTGCCAGCGTGACGATGGCGAGCAGCGCCAGAAGCGAAGCGACGGCAAAGGCGGCGACGTAGTTGTATTCGTTGTAGAGGATTTCGACAAACAGCGGCATGGTGTTGGTCTGGCCGCGAATGTGTCCCGAGACCACCGAGACCGCGCCGAACTCGCCCATCGCACGAGCATTGCAGAGGATCACCCCATACAGCAGCCCCCACTTGATGTTGGGCAGCGTGATGTGCCAGAACACCTGCCAGCCGGAGGCGCCGAGGACCACTGCCGCTTCTTCCTCCTCGCTCCCCTGCGCTTCCATCAGCGGAATCAGTTCGCGCGCAACGAAGGGAAAAGTGACGAAGATGGTCGCCAGGACGATGCCGGGTACGGCAAAGATGATCTGGATGTCGTGCTCCTGGAGCCAGGGACCGAACCAGCCCTGCGCGCCGAACAGCAGGACGTAGATCAGGCCGGAGATGACCGGCGACACCGAAAACGGCAGATCGATGAACGTGATCAGCAGGCGCTTGCCGCGAAACTCGAACTTGGCGATCGACCACGCGGCAGCGACGCCAAACACCAGGTTGAGCGGAACGGCGATCGCGGCCGTGATCAGCGTCAGCCTGATCGCATCCCAGGCGTCGCGGTTGACCAGGGCTTCCAGGTATGCACCCCAGCCCTTGCGCAGGGCCTCGGCAAAGACCGTGCCCAGGGGGAGCAGCAGGAAGACAGCGAAAAAGCTCAGCGCGACACTGATCAGCACCACCTTGACCCACGCCGGCTCGCGGGTGCTTGCCGTTTCGGCACGCTCCAGACTGCCCGCATGCAGCGCAATACTCGTGCTCATCTCAGGCTCCCCGCGCGTAACGATGATGCATCCAGCCCTGCAGACCGTTGATGATCAGCAGGAGGACAAAGGAAAAGACCAGCATCACCGAGGCAACGGCCGTCGCCCCGGCGTAGTCGTACTGTTCCAGCTTGGTGATGATCAGCAGCGGTGTGATCTCCGACACCATCGGCACGTTGCCGGCGATGAAGATCACCGAGCCGTACTCACCGACGGCGCGTGCGAAAGCCATCGCGAAACCGGTCAGCAGCGCGGGCGCAATGTGCGGCAGGATGACCCGCAGAAAGGTCTGCCCGCGCGAGGCGCCGAGCCCGGCGGCGGCCTCCTCGACCTCCTTTTCCAGGTCGGCCAGCACCGGCTGCACGGTCCGCACGACAAACGGCAGGCCGATGAAGACCAGTGCCAGCAGGACACCGTTTGGCGTGTATGCGATCTCGATGCCCCAGGGCTCGAGCAACTTGCCGACCGGGCCGTTCGCGGAATAGATCGTCGCCAGCGCGATGCCGGCGACCGCCGTCGGCAGGGCGAACGGGAGATCGACCAGCGCATCGACCAGGCCCTTGCCGGGGAAGCGGTAGCGGACCAGTACCCAGGCGAAGATCAGGCCGAATACGACGTTGATCGCGGCGGCAAGAAGCGACGCGCCGAAACTGAGTTGATAGGAGGCGACGACGCGCGGGCTGCTGACGGCGGCCCAGAAGGCATCCAGGCCCATCGTGAGGGTCTTGGTCCCCACCGCGGTGAGCGGGATGATCACGACCAGAGTCAGATAGACCAGGGTGTAGCCCATCGCCAGGCCGAAACCGGGCAAGGGGCTGAAACGCTTCATGCTGGCCATACACGCCTCCTGAAGGAAAGATCATGATTCATCGCGCATTCCTGTTGCCGCGCAACATTCGCTGCGCCAAGTTCAGGGTTGTCGGTCATGGTCGGGAAATGCCGAATCGTGGCCAGCCACTTCACCATCCACATGAAGCAGAAGCGGATGACCCAAGGCCACCCGCTCCCATATGCGCCACCGCGAAAGGTTCAGCGCTTGCCGCCGGGAACGAAGATCTGGTCGAATACGCCACCGTCCGAGAAGTGGAGCTTCTGCGCGTTGCGCCAACCACCGAAGACCTTGTCAACCGTGATCAGCCGGGTCTTGACGAACTGCTTCGAGTACTTCGCCGCGACCTGCGCATCCGTCGGGCGGTAGAAGTGCCTGGCGGCCAGCTCCTGCCCCTCTGGGGAATACAGGTACTCGAGGTAAGCCTGGGCCACCTTGCGGGTGCCGCGCTTGTCGACCACCCTGTCGATGATCGTCACCGGCGGCTCGGCGAGGATCGACAGCGATGGCGTGACGATTTCCAGCTTGTCCGCACCGGCTTCCTTGATTGACAGATGGGCTTCGTTCTCCCAGGCGAGGAGCACGTCGCCGATGCCGCGTTCAACGAAGGTCGTCGTCGAGCCACGTGCTCCGGAGTCGAGCACCTTCACATTGCGATAGAGCTGGCCGACGAACTCCCTGGCTTTGGCTTCGTTGCCACCCGGCTGCTCGAGCGCAAAGGCCCACGCCGCCAGGTAGTTCCAGCGCGCACCGCCGGAGGTCTTGGGGTTCGGTGTGATGATCGAGACATCCGGCTTCACCAGATCGTTCCAGTCCCTGATTCCCTTGGGATTGCCCTTGCGCACCAGAAAGACGATCGTCGAGGTGTAGGGCGAGGAGTTGTGCGGCAGACGTTTCTGCCACTCCGACGGTATGAGCCCGGCGTCAGCGATGGCATCGATGTCGTAGGCAAGAGCCAGCGTCACGACATCAGCCTGGAGGCCTTCGATCACGGCGCGGGCCTGCTTGCCGGAGCCAGCGTGCGACTGCCTGATGGTGACGGCATCGCCGGCCTTCGCCTTCCAGTGTTTGGCGAAGGCATCGTCGAACTCCTTGTAGAACTCCCGGGTTGGGTCGTAGGAGACGTTCAGCAGGGAGACGTCGGCCGCGACAGCGCTGCCGGCAAGCAGGGCACCGGCCAGCACGCCGGCCAGAAGACTTTTCAGTTTCATCGGGGTTCCGTTGCAGTGAGTGGGGCGCGCAGTTTAGGAAGGCTGCGGGCTGCAGTGAACGAATCTTTGCTTATTAGCTTATTCAGGGATGTCCGGAATCTCTGATGAGGTCCGTTGGACCGTCCTCCGGCAGTCCTCGGACTCCTCGCTGCGGACAACCGTATAGCCGTGGCTTTGCAGCACACGCATGGCCTTCTCGATCTTCCTGGTCCCCTGCGCCACTGGAGCCAGATCCGGCGCCCGCAGGCAACCGCGCCCGTCAGCGGCAACTTCGTGGCCGTGGCGCCGCAGCCACTCGGTGATTGTTGCCAGGCCCTTGCGACCAATCCCTTCTGCACGCTCGAGGCGCTGACGGCCGAGGCGAGCGACCTCGCTCGGCGTGAAATCCGGGCGATCAAAGATCTTCCTTAACGCATTCCTCTGCATCCTGGGCAACTGCCAAAGAACGGGCACCTCGCCAACGGGCTGATCGCCGTTGGTCGACCCGACGCTCTGCGTCTGCGGTATGGCGTGTTGCGGCATGTCGCTCGCTCTCAGCACCAGCCCGGAAGCGGACTGCTGGACCGGGTTCTCGCATCAATCGCGGCGCGGAGTGACGGGCGCACCCCGCCCACCTGACTGTTCATCGTGGCAGCCCCAAGGAATCGGTAACCAGAGATGCGGTGAGATTAGATGGCTGGCAACCCGAGTCAAAGAAAGAATTTCTGATAACGATATTCTGGTGGGGCCGATGTCCCGCGACCCGGAGCCGCTCCGGCCGCAGAGGCGCGCGATGCGCATCGGAAAAATCGCTTATTTGCTTATTGGAAATAAATCGTTTCCGCTGATTCGGGCGAGCGGCATCATGCGCGGCGCGCCGGCCAACGGCGACTGGCCAGAGGAGCAGAACCCGCATGACCGACAACGCGACGAAGTGAGATGGCGATCCTGTTGAAAGCCCTTCGCGCAATGAGCTTGACCCTGGCCGCCGGTGGTGCGCTGGCACAGGTCGGCAGTCCTGTGAACAGCGGCACTGCCGCCGTCCTCGCGGAAGATCTCGCGCCAACCACCGCCAGCGCGCGGCCCGATACCCCCAACACCATGATGGCGACGGTCAGCCCGGAGGAACGAAGGAGACTCATGCGGCAATCGCTTGCGTGGTCGTCGCTGTCCCTTCGTGAACGGATCAACGTGATGACCTACAAGGTCGAAGCACAGCCTGACCTGACCTGGGACGACGTCATCTCGTCGATGCGGCATCGGGCGAACAAGATCAACCTCAAGTTCGTCGGCGCCCACCTGATCCACAAGGAAATCGAGGCGATCACCGGCAAACCAACACCCAAGGTGGCCATCTATCATTTCTGCGACGCGCTCGTGGCCCGTGATCTGCTCGACTACAGCCTCGAAGCCGCGGCCCTGCTGCCCTGCCGCATCGCCGTCGTCGAAGACTCCCGGCAAAGAATATGGCTCGCCATGTTCGACGGTGACATCGGTTGGCTGGATGGCGCGACCGTTCCGGGGCGACTGCCGGACAGTCTTCAGGAGGCGATCTCCGGACTGCGTCGGGGCCTGGAGGAGATCATCCAGGCTGGCGCCAGCGGAACCTTGTGAGCGTGCGACGATGAGCGATCGACGCGACTTCCTGGTCCTTGCGACTGCCGCATCCCTCGCACGCCTGCTGGCCAGTGCGGGCCTGCTGGCCAGTGCGGGCCTGGCGCGGGCCGGCGAACGCGACGTGCATGCGTTCAGCGCCGGCAGCCCGGAGTCGGTTTACGCCGCGCTCGGGTTGTCTGCACCTGTGGAGAGCGCGGCGATCGTCATTCAGGCCCCCGATGTTGCCGAAAATGGTGCCCAGGTACCCCTGGAAGTGACGGTCAATCTGCCGCGCGTGCAGCGCATTCTGCTGATCGGCGAAGGCAACCGGTTTCCCCTGCTGGCCGACATCAGACTGGGCGAACGGAGCAAGCCATGGCTCGAGGCGAAGGTGAAGCTCGCCGAGAGTTCCCGGATTCGCGTCATTGCCGAGGCGGACGGACGTCTTTATACCGCGACCCGCGATGTGCGGGTGATCGTCGGCGGCTGCCTGCCCGGCTGAGGAAGAGCAATGCAGAACTACACCATCCGTCTGCGGGCAACCGTAGACGAACAGGGGGCCCTGATCAAGGCGCTGCTCACTCACCCGATGGAAAGCGGGTTCAGGAAGAATGCCAGCGGCGAGAGCGCGGCGGCGCATTACATCACCGACATCACGCTGCGCATCAACGACGAGACGGTTCTCACCCTGCTCACCGGTTCCGGAATCGCTGCCAATCCGCTTTTCGGCTGGCGGATTGCCGACGTCCGCAGCGGCGACACGGTGACTGTCGTCTGGCGCGACAACCTCGGCAACACACGGACCAAGACTGCCAGTGCCCAATGATTTCCTGCTCAACAAGACCCGTTCACACTTCTTCAACCAAGGACTCGCCATGAAGAAAACTGCTCTCGCCATCGTCGGCAGCCTCACCGCACTGGCCGCTTTGGCCGGTCCCGGATCAACCACCACACCGGCACCCGGCCGCACTCCGTATTTCGCGGCCAACTGCGCCAACTGCCATGGTACCGACGGCAAGGCTGCCAGCGCCATTCCACCCATCGCCGGCCGTGACAGGGCCTATCTGGAGGAAAGCATGAAGGCGTTCAAGAACGGCACGCGCCCGGCGACGATCATGCACCAACTCGCCAAAGGCTATACGGATGAAGAGATCGCCATACTTGCCGAATACTTTGCCAAGCAGAAATAAGGAACCCTGACATGTCCCGCTTCAATCCTGATCGTCGTCGCCTCCTGCACGCACTGGGTGCATCCACCGCGCTGGCCGCTGCCGCCGGCATTCCCGGAACCAGCCTGGCCGCCGTCGCCAGCAAACGCGGCAAGACCATCGGGCACGTCGTCGTCGTCGGTGCCGGCTTCGGTGGCGCCACGGCCGCCAAATATCTGCGCAAGTGGAGCGATGGCGCAATAGAAGTCACCCTGATCGAGCGCAACAAGCAGTTCGTCTCCTGCCCGGCCTCCAACGAAGTCCTCGGCGGCAACCGTGCCTACGACTCGCTGGTCCATGGGTACGACGGGCTCAGAAAGAACTGGGGAATCCGGCTGGTACACGCATCGGTGACCGGCATCGACGCCGACAAGCGGCGCGTGCGAACCGACACCGCAGGGGATTTCGCATACGACCGCCTGGTCCTTGCCCCCGGCTTCGACTTCATCTACGGTGACATTGCCGGCTATGATGCCAAGGCGCAGGAAAGCATCCTGCACGCATGGAAAGCGGGCCCGCAGACTCTGGCCCTGCGCAAGCAACTCGAGGACCTGCCAGCGGGTGGCACCTATGTGCTGTCCATCCCGAAGGCGCCGTATCGCTGCCCACCCGGCCCATACGAACGCGCCAGCCAGATCGCCTGGTACTTCAAGACCCACAAGCCCGGCTCGAAGGTGATCATCCTCGATGCCAACGACAAGGTCATCTCCAAGGAAAAGCTCTTCCTCGGTGTCTGGGAGAGTGACTACAAGGACATCATCGAGTACCGACCCGGCTGGAACGTGGTCGCTGTCGACCCGGTGGCCCGGATCGTCACCAGTGAACTGGGCGACAAGGAGCGAGGCGAGGTTCTGAACCTGCTGCCGCCGCAGCGCGCTGCCGACATCGCCCGCGTCGCAGGAGTGGTCAATGTCAACGACCGCTGGGCCGATGTGGACTGGATCAGCCTCGAGTCAACGGCCGTCAGAAACATCCACATCCTCGGCGACGCTCTGCAGGCCGCGCCGCTGATGCCCAAGTCGGCGCACATGGCGAACCAGCACGGCAAGGCGGCGGCGGCAGCAATCGTCGAGATCCTCTCTGGCCGCGAGCCGCAGCCAACCCTGATGGCGAATAACTGCTACTCATTGATTGACGACAAGCGTGCGATCCACGTCGACTCGGTGCACCGCTATCATCCCGAGAAGAAGGTGCCACTGGTCGTCGACGGATCTGGCGGCGTATCGAAGGAACCTTCGGTCGAAGAGGGACTGTACACGCGGGCCTGGGCGACGACCATGTGGAAGGACAGCCTGTCCTGACGGGCAGGTCGATGGCCGCCATCCTCATCGTCCCCGGCCTGCACGACAGCGGGCCGGCTCACTGGCAGACGTGGTTCGAGCACACGCTTGGAGATACCCTGCGCGTGAACCAGGCTGACTGGGAAGGTCCCTGCCTTCCCGAATGGGCCGCGCGCGTCGGCGAGGTCATCGCCGCCCAGAACGAGTCGGTATGGGTCGTCGCCCACAGCTTTGGTTGCCTCGCGGCCGTCTGTGCCGGCTTCGTCTGTCCCAGCCGCATCCGTGCGGCACTGCTCGTCGCCCCTGCCGATCCCGATCGCTTCGGGCTGGCGGCGCTTCTTCCGCAGGAGCGGCTCATCTTTCCCAGCATGATCGTGGCCAGCAACAATGATCCCTGGGTCAAGGCCGGCGTCGCTGAACACTGGGCCCGGGTCTGGGGCAGCAGCTACCGGAACATTGGCGACGCCGGCCACATCAACGTGGAATCGGGACATGGTCCGTGGCCGCAGGGCCTCGCCTTCTTCGAGGAATTGCGTCGGGTGGCTCTCGCCGCGCAGTTATAAGCAATGCAGTTCTTCTTCGTTCGCCGGGCCGAGCGCCACGACTAGAGTGCCGCCCTCAGGCCGACACCACCACGGTTGGCTTTCCATTTCCAGGAGACTGCGATGCTGGCCACAGCCCAACTCGAACCTGCCCCGATGCACACCGCCCATGCCCCGAACGACAGTCAGCACGACGCGCACGGCGTTCTGGCTGCAGCAACCGCGCGCGCGCAGCGCGACAACCTTCCCTACGCCGGCACGGTCACGCCGGAGGAGGCATGGGTTCTGGCCACTGCTGGCGCGGCGATCCTCATCGACGTGCGCACCGCGGAGGAATACAAGTACGTCGGCCACGTCCCCGGCACGCCGCTGGTCCAGTGGCAAGCCGGCGCCGCGCTGAGCAGGAACCCCCGTTTCACCCGTGAACTGGCGGGCAAGGCAGGGAAGAACGAAGCCATCCTCCTCATCTGCCGCAGCGGCAAGCGCTCGGCCGCAGCCGCGGAGGCAGCGACACGGGCAGGTTTCACGCGGGTGTTCAACGTCCTGGAAGGCTTCGAGGGCGAGATCACTGCCGACGGGCAACGCGGCGCGACCGGTGGCTGGCGCCACCACGGCCTGCCCTGGGTCCAGGATTGATCAGTGCTTGTGGGGAGTCCATCAATGAACGCGCCACTTCGTCGCCCGCCCGACGCATCGACCTCGGTACTGTGGAAGCTCGACGAGATCGTCCGCGACCTGCGCCTTGCGCGCGAGCAGTGGCGCGTGGCACAGCAGCGCACGCTCGAGTCGGGCGGCCGCGAGTTTCCCTCCCGTGAGGCCCTGCGCGAGATCGTCGACAGGCTGTGCCGCGCACTCTTCCCGATGCGCCTCGGCCCACCCGACCTGCAACAGGGCCCCAGCGAGGATTTCTTCGTCGGCCATACGCTCGATACCGCCTTGCGCAGCCTCCTGGACCAGGTCCGGTTGGAGCTCACTCACGTTTCCCGCCACGACCCACTGACTGACCCAGTGTGCATCGAGAACGACGCCGTCGCCATCGTCCGGCAGTTTGCGGCTGCCTTGCCGGGCATCCGCGTCGTGCTCGACAGCGACGTCGAGGCCGCCTATCGTGGTGATCCGGCCGCGCGCAGCGTCGACGAGATCGTGCTCTGCTATCCCGGAACACTGGCCATCATCCATCACCGCCTGGCGCACATGCTCTACCGGCTGGGTGTGCCCTTGTTGGCGCGCATCGTCGCCGAACTCGCGCACTCCGCCACCGGTATCGACATTCACCCCGGCGCGCGCATC
>DDUX01000030.1:11341-16506 GCA_002345025.1 Candidatus Accumulibacter iunctus
ATCGGCGAGCGGGTCCGCCTCTATCAGGCGGTCACCCTCGGTGCCAAGCGGTTCAACGTCGATGCCGACGGCTCCCTGGAAAAGGGAGCTCCACGCCATCCGATCGTCGAGGACGATGTCGTGATCTACGCTGGGGCCACCATCCTTGGGCGCGTCACCATCGGCCGCGGATCGTCGATCGGCGGCAACGTCTGGCTGACGCACAGCATACCGCCGGGGAGCTTCCTGACCCAGGCCGTATCCAGGAATGAGGTGCTCGAGGGCGGTGGCGGGATATGAACAATCTCAGCGATCGCTTTCCGTGGGTCGTCCGGCAACTGCGACACGAGCGCGGCTGGTCTCAGGAGCGGCTGGCGGAAAGGGCCGATCTCAACCGCTCCTATGTCGGTGAGATCGAGCGCGGACTTGCCAGCCCTTCCCTGATCACCGCCGACAAGCTGGCGCGAGCGCTCGATGTCGACCTGTCGGCTCTGGTCGCCCGTTGCGAGCATGAATAGCGCGATCACCCGCAGTCACCGGCATCCAGTCTGATGGTGGCTCCAGCATGTTGAGTGGCCAGCTTCACCCAGAGTAAGGTTCGCTCCTGCGCAGAAATCTATTTGCTTTATTCGTCTTTCTTCTAACCATCGTCACCATTGCAAGGAGTACCCCATGGCAGATAGTCCTCACCAGGCCGCCCTGAGCGATGCCGCCGCACGGCAACTGGCCAATGCCACCAAGACCGTCGCGCAGCTCGCGACCGTTTCCCCGCGCTGGCTGACGCACCTGCTGCAGTGGCTACCCGTGGAAGCCGGCATCTACCGCCTCAACCAGGTCAAGAACCCGCGCGACGTGCAGGTCGCCTGTGCCAAGCGCGACGAGTCCGAACTGCCACAGACCTTCGTCGACTACGAGGAAAAGCCGCGCGAGTACTTCCTCAGTGCAGTCACCACCGTCCTCGATGTCCACACGCGCATTTCCGACCTGTACAGCAGCCCGCACGACCAGATCAAGGAGCAACTGCGGCTGACCATCGAAACGATCAAGGAGCGGCAGGAAAACGAGCTGATCAACAACGACGACTATGGCCTGTTGGCCAACGTCGCCGACAGTCAGCGCATCACGACGCTGAGCGGCGCGCCGACGCCGGATGACCTCGATGACTTGCTGACCAAGGTCTGGAAGGAGCCTGCCTTCTTCCTCACCCACCCGCTCGCGATCGCCGCCTTCGGCCGCGAGTGCACCCGCCGCGGCGTTCCGCCGCCGACCGTTTCTCTGTTTGGTTCCCAGTTCCTGACCTGGCGCGGCATCCCCCTGATCCCCTCGGACAAGGTGCCAATCGAGGAAGGAAAGACCAAGGTCCTGCTCCTGCGTGTCGGCGACAAGCGCCAGGGGGTCGTCGGCCTCTATCAGCCCGGCCTGCCGGGGGAACAGAGCCCCGGGCTGTCGGTGCGCTTCATGGGCATTGACCGCAATGCCATCGCCTCCTACCTGATTTCGCTCTATTGCTCGCTGGCTATCCATACGGAAGACGCACTGGCCGTGCTCGATGACGTGGAGATCGACAAATACCATGACTACGCTCACACCTACCGCTGATTCGCTACCCGGCGCGTTGCCCTTCAGCGTCCCGGCGATCCCGGGACTGCCCGACGAAGCGGTGCTTGCGCGCCTGGCCGGCGAATTGTTCCGGGCACTGCCAGGGGGCGAGGCCTCGTCTTCGCCATCGGCGCCTGGGCTCAATCGCCTGGCCATCGGCGAGCCGGGGCCGGCGCTGCAGCCGGTTGCCGCGCCATCGGTCGGCCAGACGCCGGTCGACGCAGGCCCAGTCGCGCCGGAGTTCGGGGTGCCCGAAGCCTACGCTGCTGCCTTGCCGATGACCGCCCCGATCAGCGCCCCCGCGGGTGTCCCAGAATCGCCGTACTACTTCCTCGGCGAAGCAGCGGCGCTTTCGTCTGCTCACCAGGCACCGACAGCAGGCGCTGACAATCACGTCGTTGCCCATCCCTTCGAACTGCCAGGTGAGGTCGCCCTGCGCCGCGTGCTCGATGAACTCGCCCGCGAACGCTCGCTGCCGCCGGCAGCGCCGCCGCCAGCACCCGGCCACAGCGGCTACTACTTCCTCGACCAGCCGGTATCGGTTCCACGGGCCGATGCCGCCCGCTTCCCGGCCTTCGACGTGCAGGCCATACGCCGCGATTTCCCCATTCTCACCGAGCGCGTCAATGGCAAGCCGCTGGTCTGGTTCGACAATGCGGCGACGACGCAGAAGCCGCAGGCGGTCATCGATCGACTGGTGCAGTTCTACCAGCACGAGAACTCCAACATCCACCGTGCCGCCCACGAACTGGCGGCACGCTCCACCGACGCCTACGAAGCCGCCCGCAGCAAGGTGGCGCGCTTTCTCGGCGCAAGTTCCGCCGAGGAGATCATTTTCGTTCGCGGCGCCACCGAAGCGATCAACCTGGTAGCCAAGACCTGGGGCAAGCAGAACATCGGCGCAGGCGACGAGATCGTCGTCTCCCTGCTCGAACATCACGCCAACATCGTCCCCTGGCAGCAACTGGCGAAGGAAAGTGGCGCCCACATTCGGGTCATCCCGGTCGATGACAAGGGCCAGATCCTGCTGGAGGAATACCAGCGGCTACTCAACGACCGTACCAAGCTGGTGGCCATCAGCCAGGTTTCCAATGCCCTGGGCACCGTGACGCCGGTCAAGGAGATCGTTGCACTCGCGCACCGGGTGGGCGCCAGGGTGCTGGTGGACGGCGCCCAGTCGGTGTCGCACATGCGCGTCAACGTGCAGGCGATCGATGCCGATTTCTTCGTCTTCTCTGGTCACAAGGTCTTCGCGCCGACTGGCATCGGCGTCGTGTACGGCAAGCGCGACATTCTCGAAGACATGCCGCCCTGGCAAGGTGGCGGCAACATGATCGCCGACGTCACCTTCGAGCGCACGCTCTACCAGGGGGTGCCGGCGCGCTTCGAGGCCGGCACCGGCAACATTGGCGATGCCGTTGGCCTCGGCGCCGCGATCGACTATGTGGAGCGGATCGGCATCGAGAACATCTCGCGCTACGAGCACGACCTGCTTGCTTACGCGACGCAGCGGGTCAGGCCGATCCCCGGCATTCGGCTGATCGGCACGGCGGACGACAAGGCCAGCGTGCTGTCCTTCGTCCTCGCCGGTTACCGCCCGGAAGAGGTCGGGGCGGCGCTGAATGAAGAAGGCATTGCCGTGCGCGCCGGCCACCATTGTGCGCAGCCGATCCTGCGCCGCTACGGTGTCGAAGCCACGGTCCGTCCTTCGCTGGCGTTCTACAACACCTGCGCGGAAGTCGATCTGCTGGTCTCGGTACTGCAGCGCCTTGCCAATGGGAGGGGTAGAACCGTCACCTGATGTGGAAGGCTCTGGTGCGACAGACGAATCTGCCTTCTCCCCTGCGCGGGAGAAGACTTTGGCATGCGTGACCTGGGCAGACGTTCGTGGCCGGTGGTGTCTCGACAGCCGTGAATTCTGGCTTAGACGGGACCCCGACCGATGCGCTGCAGCGCGCCAGCAAGATCACGCCTGAGATCTCCCACCTCCTCGATGCCGACCGACAGCCGCAGCAGGGAATCGCCAATCCCGAGATGGGCGCGCCGTTCTGGCGGGATGGTGGCATGGGTCATGATTGCCGGATGCTCGACCAGACTCTCGACACCGCCCAGACTCTCTGCCAGTGTGAACAACTCGCAACCCTCCAGGAAGCGCTTCGTGCCGGCGAGATCAGTCGCCAGCACGACGGCGATCATGCCGCCGAACCCACGCATCTGTTGCCGCGCCAGGGCATGCTGGGGATGCGAAGGGAGGCCGGGGTAGCCTACCCGTCGCACCTGCGGCTGCCGCTCCAGCCAGGCGGCAAGTTCCTGCGCGTTTTCGCAATGTCTTTGCATGCGCACGTTTAGCGTCTTGACGCCGCGCAGCGTCAGGTAGCTGTCGAAAGGCCCAGCGATGGCACCGACGGCGTTGTGCAGGAACCTGAGACGTTCGAGATACCCGGCGTTGCGCTCGTCGCTGCTGACGACAGCGATGCCGCCGATGACGTCGGAGTGACCGTTGAGGTACTTGGTGCTCGAATGGACGACGATGTCGAAGCCGAGTTCCAGCGGCCGCTGTATCCACGGGCTGGCCAGCGTGTTGTCGGCCACTGCGAGCAGGCCATGCTCGTGGGCAAGACTGGCGAGTGCCCGTAGATCGACCAGACGCAGCAGCGGATTGGTCGGCGTCTCCACCAGCAGCATCCGACTCTCGGGCCGGATCGCCGCCGACAGCGCTGCCGGATCAGAGAGATCGACGAAACTGCAGGCGATCCCGGCGCTGCGCCTCCGCACTCCCTCCAGCAAGCGATAGGTACCGCCGTAGAGATCGTCGCCGGCAATGACGTGCGCTCCGGTATCGAGCAGTTCGACGACGGTGGCGATGGCCGCCAGTCCCGAAGCGAAGGCAAAGGCCGCGCCGCCACTCTCGAGATCGGCCAGGCAGCGCTCCAGCGCCCAACGCGTGGGGTTGTGCGAGCGACCATAGTCGAGCCCCTTATGCACGCCCGGACTTTCCTGGACGTAGGTCGAGTTGGCGTAGATCGGGGGCATGATCGCGCCGGTGGAGGGGTCGGGATTCTGGCCGGCATGGATGACACGGGTGCCGAAGCCGGGGCGCGAAACATCCTTGCTGTAGTGGTCCGTCATGCAGCGCTCCTTCGCTGGTGGTTGTTCGGTTAACAGCCGGTGCGCAGACCGTGGAAACACCCTTCGTCGGCGATGATGGCCACCAGCCCCGTTTCGAGCACTCACCACGAGGTGTCGGACCCCGCCTCCGGAGGCAGATTCTTCCGGGACTGGGCCATGGCTGCAACCGCCATCAATCACCGGCAACTGCGAGACTTCCACGCAGCGAACTCGCTGAAAACGCTGGCCTGCAGGGGGCTATCGGTGAGAGTGACGCTGACCACGGCACCGTCCGCGAAGCGGCGAGCGACTTGATCACGCAGGTCACCGCAACCCCCCCCCCCCCCCCGCAGCAAGAACTGGGCGACCAGCGACCAGTCATTCTACATCGTCGACAGATAGCGAATCGCTGTGTCGCAAGCTAAGGAAGCACCCGCCTGCGCACCAACTGCTCGCGACAGGCCGTCCACCGCTGCCTG
>DDUX01000030.1:16845-64363 GCA_002345025.1 Candidatus Accumulibacter iunctus
TTCCCTCTTGGCGGGTGATCGGAGTCAGGGAGCGCCATCCCCGACCACTGCACACGGTGACCATCAGAGCCTGTATCATCTGCCGCCGTTGCAGGTTTAGGCATGGACTCGCAACCAGGGTCAGGAGTGGATGACCCCGCGTTTGTGACGCAGTGCAGATTCCTGGCCGTCCAACCCCACATGAGAACGAATCACATGAAGATCAGACAACTCGCCCCCGCCATCCTGTGTTGTTTTCTGCTGCCAGGCCCGGCCATCGCCGATGACAAGTTCGAAGCCGAGACTGCAAAAGAAGCGGAAGCCATCAAGCTGGCCCGCGACACCCAGGCTGGTGCATATCAGCTGCTGACCGCGGCCGAACTGAAGAAGATGCTCGATGAGGGAAAACCGATGGTCTTGGTGGATACGATGCCGTACGACGCCAGCTACAGAAAGGAACACCTGCCTGGGGCAAAGCAGTTCCTCTTCCCGATAGCACGCATGAGTGCGTGGGACACGAAGGAAACAGACGGCAGAACGGAGGCTGATTTCACTGCCCTGCTCGGTGCGGACAAAGACAAGCCGGTGGTGGTCTACTGCGGCTTTGTCAAGTGCACGCGCAGCGACAACGCTGCGGCGTGGGCGCGCAAGCTCGGATATACGCAGGTCTATCGCTTCCCCGGCGGCCTTTTCGCCTGGAAAGGTGCGGGGTTTCCGCTTGAAGCGGTGAAGTAGCTCCGGCCAACAAGCGACGCCGGCACCCCTCACGGCAGTCCGCGCCCCAGCGTGCCCGAGGTGCTGGCCAGACGACCCGGCTGAACCCACCTTCCGCGCATAAGTACAGAAGAACTTCGTCTTTGCGCAGCCCGGTACCGCGGCTAAGCTTGGCGGCTACGTGCTGAACGAGCCGTGGCCGGCCCGCCGATTCCCGGCGGCCAGCCATCCCTTCACCATTGCCAGCCAAGGAGATCCGAATGTCCAGGTGGTATGCAGACAATTCCCTTGCCATCGGCCGCACGCCGCTGGTCAAGCTCAATCGACTCGCCGACGGCGCACCGGCCAGCGTCTTCGCCAAGATCGAGGGACGCAACCCCGCCTATTCGGTCAAGTGCCGGATTGGCGCCGCGATGATCTGGGATGCCGAGCAGCGAGGCCTGCTGGGCCCAGGCAAGGAGCTGGTCGAACCGACCAGCGGCAATACCGGCATCGCCCTGGCCTTCGTCGCTGCGGCACGCGGCATTCCCCTGACGCTGACCATGCCGGAAACCATGAGTCTCGAGCGGCGCAAGCTGCTGGTGGCCTATGGCGCCCGGCTGATCCTGACCGAAGGCGCCAAGGGCATGAGTGGCGCGATTGCGAAAGCCGAAGAGATCGTCGAGTCCGACCCGGACCGCCATGTGCTGCTGCAGCAGTTCAAGAACCCGGCCAACCCGGCGATTCATGAGCGCACCACCGGCCCGGAAATCTGGGACGATACCGATGGCGACATTGACATCTTCGTCTCCGGGGTCGGGACCGGCGGCACCATTACCGGTGTCTCGCGTTACATCAAGAATACCCGTCGCAAACCCATTCTCTCGGTAGCAGTCGAGCCATCCGCCAGCCCCGTGCTCACGCAGACGCGCGCCGGGGAACCGCTCAAGCCAGGGCCACACAAGATCCAGGGGATCGGTGCCGGCTTCGTGCCGCAGGTGCTGGACCTCTCGCTGGTTGACATCATCGAACAGGTGTCGAACGAAGAGGCTGTCGACTACGCCCGCCGTCTCGCCCGGGAAGAAGGCATCCTCGCCGGGATTTCCTGCGGCGCGGCGGTGGCAGCGGCGCTTCGTCATGCCAGGAAGGCTGAAAATGCCGGCAAGACCATTGTCGTCGTGCTGCCCGATTCGGGAGAGCGCTACCTGAGTTCGGTGTTGTTCGACGGCATGTTCGACGCCACGGGCCAGGCGCTGTAAGGCCGCTGCAGCGGGAGGCCGTCGGCCGGACAGAGGGTACGTCGCTGGCGATGCCGCTGCGCGCTGGCTGGAACATCGTGCACGCGGGGCTCGCCCGCGGCACGCGATCCCTGCAGGTCCGGCCGGGCGATCAAAGGATGGCGCTGACGACGCGTCCGATCAGCAGGCCCGCGACGACCAGGCAGAGAACGGCGAAGCTCTGCTGCAGCCGTCTGCCGGCGAAGCGCGCGGCAAGAGTACGGCCAAGCAGCAGGCCAGCGATCGCGCCGCCGCCAAAAGGCAGCGCGATGGGCCAGAGGATGCTGCCGGCCGCCGCGGCCGCCGCGATGCCGCCGACCGAAACCAGCGTCATGACGCCGAGCGAGGTGGCGATGACGCTCGCGACCGGCAGATCGGAGTAGCGGCTCAGCGCGGGGACGATGACGAAGCCACCGCCGACGCCCAGCAGACCACTCAGCAGACCGCTCAGCAGGCCGGTTCCGCCAAGCGCGCGGGCACAGGGCAGATTCCAGTCGAATCGTCCGACATCCGGGTTCAGCCGGCACGGTTGGGGCTCGCTGGCCGACGCGACAACCTCCGGCTGTGGGCGCGCGCGCTGCAGCGCTCGCCAGCCCGTCCAGCCAAGCAGCAGGGCAAAGCCCAGCGTCAGCGGCTGATTCGGGATGTGCCGTGCGAGGAAGACTCCTGCCGGCACCGTAAGCAGCCCACAGGCGCCGATCAGCGCGGCGGCGCGGTAGCGCAGGATCCCCTGGCGCAGGCCGAGCAGGGCGCCAAGAGCGGCGGCCAGGCCGACCGCCAGCAGGCCGATCGGTCCGGCCTGCTGAATGGGCAGACCGAGCCCGAAGACCAGCAGCGGCACACCAATGATGCCACCGCCGGCGCCGGTCAGGGCAAGGATCAGCCCGACGACGGCACCGAGCAGCGGGGCCATGATTGCAGGATCGATCGTCATCGGCATCGTCAGCTCAGATCGTGTTGAGCGGGATCTTGAGGTAGCGCGTCCCGTTCTCCTCCGGTTCGGGCAGCCGGCCGCAGCGCATGTTCACCTGCACCGCGGGCAGCAGCAGCACCGGCACCGCCAGCGTCGCGTCGCGGCGGCGCCGCAGCTCGACGAATTGGTCCTCGCTGACGCCGTCGTGCACGTGAATGTTGTTGCGGCGCTGTTCGCCAACGGTGCTGACGAAGGAGTGTGGCCGCTCGGCCGGCGGATAGTCGTGGCAGAGATAGAGCGGGGTCGCCGCCGGCAGCGCGAGCAGGCGGCGCAGGGAACGATAGAGGGTGCGCGCGTCGCCACCGGGGAAGTCGCAGCGGGCGGTGCCGGTATCGGGCATGAACAGGGTGTCGCCGACGAAGACCGCCTGCTCGTCACCGTCAGTGAACAGGTAACTGGCACAGGCTGGGGTGTGTCCTGGGGTGTGCATGACCGTGATGCTCAGGCTGCCGACCATGATCGTCTCGCCATCGGCAAGGAGATGGTCGAACTGGCTGCCGTCGGTGGCGAATCCCGGTCCGGCGTTGAACAGCTTGCCGAACACGCCCTGCACGACGGTCACCTGCCTGCCGATCGCTGTCCGTCCGCCGAGCTTTTCCTTGAGGTAGGCAGCGGCCGAGAGGTGATCGGCGTGAACGTGCGTCTCGAGGATCCACTCGACGCGGGCGCCGGTCTCGGCGACGCGGTGGATCAGTCGGTCGGCATTGTCGGTTCTGATCCGTGCCGCCTGCGGGTCGTAGTCGAGCACGCTGTCGACGACGACACAACGCGTTCGGTCAGCATCGAAGACGAGGTACGTGTTGCTGCTCGTCGCCGGATCAAAGAAAGCTTCAATGTGCATCGCGGTCTCCCCTGATGAGCGACTGGCCGCCGTGCAACCACCGCCGCGCAGCGGCCCCGTATCGGCCAGCTCAAACAATATGTTGACACACATAATACGTCACTACATAATATTGTCAAGTAGAACTTGATGGAGAGATCGAGTCATGGGCACCACGACCCTGGATATCGAGTCGATGCGCGCCGCGGCTGGCCGGGCGACGGCCGTCCTCGGTGTGCTGGCCAACGCCAACCGCCTGCTGCTGATGTGCCAGCTCAGTCAGGGGGAGAAGTGCGTCGGCGAACTCGAGGAACTGCTCGACCTCCACCAGCCGACGCTGTCGCAGCAACTCGGTGTTCTGCGCAGCGAAGGGCTGGTGAGCACGCGGCGTGACGGCAAGAAGATCTACTACTCGGTCGCCGACGCGCGGGTGCTCGCCCTGCTCGGCACCCTCTATGAACTGTACTGCCCGCAAGCGGAGAACGGGAACCCATGATCACCATCGACTGGCTGCACTTTACGCCCGCCAGCGCCTTTGCCGGTGGCCTGCTGGTCGGCCTTGCGGCGGCGCTGCTGATTCTTCTCGAAGGACGCATCGCCGGCATCAGCGGGATCGTCGGCGGCTTGCTGCAACCGCTGCGGACGGGCGACATCGCCTGGCGGCTGGCTTTTGCCCTCGGTCTGGTGGCAGCACCCGTGCTGTACCAGGCGCTTGCCGAGATGCCGCAGAGCCGCATCGATACCGGTTGGGCAACGCTCGTCGTCGCCGGCCTGCTGGTCGGCTTCGGCAGCCGGCTCGGTTCGGGCTGCACCAGCGGCCACGGCGTCTGCGGGCTGTCGCGCCTGTCGCCGCGCTCGCTGGTCGCCACCATCGTCTTCATGACCGCCGGTTTCGTGACCGTCTTCGCCGGTCGCCATCTTTTCGCCTAGGAGCCCCGCGTGAGCGTACTGATTTCACTGCTGATCGGTCTCATCTTCGGCTGCGGCCTGATCGTCTCCGGCATGAGCGACCCGGCCAAGGTGCTCGCCTTTCTCGACCTCGCCGGCGACTGGGATCCCTCGCTGGCGCTGGTCATGGCCGGAGCGATCGCCGTCGGCCTGCTGGCCTTCCGCATCGCCGGGCAACGGCAGACCTCGCTGCGCGGCAAGCCGTTGCAGATGCCGACGGCCCGCCAGATCGACCGCCGGCTGCTGGCCGGCAGCGCGCTGTTCGGCATCGGCTGGGGTCTGGCGGGAATCTGCCCCGGGCCGGCTCTCGTCCTGCTCGGTACCGGTGCCGCCAAGGGCTTCGTCTTCGTCCTCGCCATGCTCGCCGGCATGGCCATCTTCACCGCCAGCGAGCGCCTTTCGCGCGCGCGCCAGGCGCAGTCAGACCCGGGCAAGTGATCCGCGGTCCATCTTTATCAGGAGAGTTGAATGTATTCGGTCGATGTCGATGATTCGAAAGTGATTACCGTCAGCGGCGGCAAGCACAAGGTGAGCTACGCCGTGGATGGTTCGCTGATGAATCCGCTGGAAGCCTTCTACGCTGTGCTGGCAAGCTGCGCGGCGGTCTATGCGAAGAAGGAGTGCAAGGCCCTGGGGGTCTCTGCAGCCGGAATCAGGATCGGCTGCAAGCCCTTCGCCGGCCACGGCGGGCCACTGACGCTGTCACGCTTTCGCACCGAAGTCAGCTTTCCCGAAGACTTCTCCGAGGAACAGAGGGAACGCGTCCTCCAGGCGATCAACGACTGTGCCGTGAAAAAGATCGTCCAGACGGGTGCCGAGATTGCCTTCTCGGTCAGTGAAACACCCGCCACCGTCTCCTGAACAAGCCGAGGATCATCACCATGAAAGCAACCGTCAGCATCGCCCTGCTCGTCTGCACCCTGCCCGTCTGCGCCCAGGACCTGGCTGCACTCACGGGCGAAACCCGCACGACCGTGCTGCCCGTCATCCCCAAGGTCATCGCGACGATGCAGGAAGCCGTGGCCACCGAAGGAGTCGCCGGCGCGATTCCAGTCTGCAAGGATCTGGCACCGCAACTGATCGCCCAGAAGCGCGCCGAAACCGGCTGGGACATCCGGCGCGTCAGCCTGAAAACCCGCAACGCCGAGCGCGGTACGCCGGATGCCTGGGAAGCCGTCCAGCTCGCCGACTTTGACCGCCGCGCAGCGAGCGGCGAAAAGCCGGAAGCCATCGAGAAGAGCGAGATCGTCTCGATCAACGGTCGTCCCGTGCTGCGCTACATGAAGGCGCTGCCGGTGAGCGAGGTCTGCCTCGGCTGCCACGGTCCCGTTGACGGCCTGGATGCCGAGCTGCGGCGGAAGCTCGCCGACCACTACCCGAACGACCGCGCCACCGGTTACGCAAAGGGCCAGATCCGCGGTGCGCTGACGGTCAAACGCCCGCTCTGATCGAAGACGTCGATAGCCGCGGGTG
Organism: Candidatus Accumulibacter iunctus; assembly: GCA_002345025.1. GTDB lineage: Bacteria > Pseudomonadota > Gammaproteobacteria > Burkholderiales > Rhodocyclaceae > Accumulibacter > Accumulibacter iunctus. The sequence continues at coordinate 23,009 of DDUX01000030.1, forward strand.
AACAGCGGGGCCGCCACGCCGCTCCCGCCTGCCGCTGGTGCTCAGTGCGTCAAAGGCCAGTGCCGCCTGTCTCGGTCAGCGGCCGGTTCCTGCTCCCCCTGCAACGGGCCCAGCAGCAACCGCCAGGCCTTCGGGCAGCGAGCGGATGTGGAGGTCGCGCTGCGGGAACGGGATCTCGATTCCGCGTTCCTGCAGCGCGCGCGAGATTCCCTCGTTGATCTCGTGCTGCACGCGCAGGCGTTTGTCGAGCGCGTCGACGAAGGCACGGATCTCGAAGTCGAGCGAGCTGTCGCCGAACGCCACCAGGAAGACCGACGGCGCGGGCTCGGGCAGCACGTCGGCGTTGCCCTGCACGACCTCGAGGACGATCCGCTGCACCAGCGCGATGTCGCTGCCGTAACCGACTCCGACCTTGATCAGCAGGCGGATGATCTGGTTCGACAGCGTCCAGTTCACCACATGGCCGGTGATGAAGGCCTTGTTCGGGATGATCACTTCCTTGTTCTCGAAGTCGATCACTGCCGTCGCGCGCGCGCGGATGCGCGCCACCTTGCCGGACACGTCGCCGACGGTGACCACGTCGCCGATGCGGATCGGCCGCTCGGCGAGAACGATCAGCCCGGAAACGAAGTTGGCGACGATCTCCTGCAGACCGAAGCCGAGGCCGACACCGAGGGCCGCGACCAGCCACTGCACGTCTTCCCAGCCGACGCCGAGCAGACGACTGGCAGCGACGATGCCGAATGCCGCGATCGCGTAGCGGGTCATGACGGTGATCGCATAGGTGGCGTCGGCCTGCATGGCGAGGCGCTGCAGCAGGATGATGTCGAGCAGTGCGCCGACCCGGCGGACGACGATGGTCGTGATCACCAGAACGACGATCGCCAGCAGCAGCCGACCGACGGTCAGGGCATGCGTCACCTCCTTGCCGCCGGCCGTCTCGGTATAGCTCCACAGCCTGTAATCGGTGACCACGCCGAGCGTTGCCACGGCGTCGCGCCACACCCACCACAGCCCGCCGACCAGCAGCAGGGTGACGACGAAGTCGAGCAGCGAGCGCGTCTCCTCGCCAAGCGCCGCGATGTCGAGACGCGGCCGCTGCAAGCTGCCTGCGTCCGGCGCGACCGCAGCCGCCAAGCCGGCGGCGTCCGGTGGCCGCCGCTCACCACCCTCGGCGCCGGTCTGCTCGCGCACCAGCCGCTGCCGCTGAATCTGTACCCACAGGGCCATCAGCCCGTAGAGGACAACGGCCGCAAGCACGAGAAACAGCGAATGGACGAGGCGGGAGAAGACGTAGCCGGCAGCGACGATATAGCCGGCGAGCGCGAGTGCCGCGACGGCGCAGGGAACGCCGACGAGAAAGAGCATCCATACCGGGCGCAGGCGCACCGCCCAGCTGCGCGGCGCGTACTCGCGGAATCGGCGCATCAACGCGCTGCGGGAAAGGAGGAGACGGAAGAAGAACAGGGCCACCGTCAGCGCACTCAGAGCAAGTGCCACGCGCCCGAGGCTCTCTTCGTTGGCAAAAGGTGCATGCGCCATGCCGTTCATCGCGGCGATGAGCATCAGCGGCACCAGGACGATCGTCAGGCGGCGCAGACCGCGCGCTGTCGCCGCCACCAGGCGTTCGTCCCAGCCGAAATGGCGAACCGCAACCCCGCTCGGGTCGAGCAGCCAGGCACTGATGAGCAGTGCCAGCAGCAGCCGGCCGACGACGCGCAGCGCGTCGCCCAGCGCGGCAGCGAACTCCTGGCTGTCAACTGCGCCCAGCAGCGGGCCGGCTGCCGACCACATGAGAAGCGGCAGCGACAGCGCAAGCAGGCAGGTGACTGCCAGCGCCGCCAGCGCATGCCGGACCTTGTAGCGATCGCCCCCTAACGCCGCCGGTGACAGGGCCGGCAGCAGACGCCGCAATCTGCCGCGCAGGGCCAACAGCAGCCCTGCCGTCACCACTGCCGCTGCCGGCCAGAGCGGCTGGCGAGCGATTTCCGAGCGCAGCGATTCGACAGACTCCCGCCAGTGGCTGGGCGAGAAGGTCCACTGCAGCGCCGGCCCGAGTTCGGTGAGCGTTCGTGTGCTCGGCGGCGCCGGCGTCCAGAACAGCAGCTCGGTCAATTGCGCCCGCGCTGCACCGGCCTCCTGCAGCAGCGCCTCCGCCACCTCGCCCGCCTCGTTCAGTGTCTGGCGCAGCGTGCGCTGTTCCGCCGCCAGCCGCTGCAGCAGCTCGCGCTGCTGCCGCAAGGCAGCCGCCAGCGCCCGCACCAGTTGCGCACGTTCCTCGTCGCTGACCGGCGGCTGCACCTTCGCCAGCAGCTTCTCGATCACCGCATCGGGATCTTCGAGCCGGTGCAGGGCACGCTCGACCGCCAGTTGGGAATCGCTGGCCGTGGCGAGGAGTTCCATGCGGCGCTGCTTGCTGGCCTCCGCCTGCTCGACGGTCGGCAGGCTGCGCAGATACTCGCGCAGTGTCTGCGCAAACTCCTGTCCGAGCGCCTGCACGCTGGCCCGACGCTCGACCCAGCGCATCCTCTGTTCGAGATCGATGCGCTCCCGGCGCAGGTCGGCAAGCGCCTTGGCCGGTTCACTGATCGTGTGCACGGTCTCGGCAATGCTGGCCAAGATCTTGTCATTCCGGTCGGCGACGGCGCGCAGCGGATCGACCGGTTGCGCCAGGCCGGCGCCCGACAGCAGCGCGCACAGCCAGGCGAGGAGCAGACGCACGACGCCGCCCCACGCCGCGTCGTCGGCCTGACGCCGGCCGCCCGGCACGATCCGGCTGCCGCAGCCGCGCGCCACCCGCCGGCATGGCAGCGTCGGCGTCATGCGCTCGGCCCGCTGCAGGACAGGTCTCTGGCGGACAGGAGAGCCGCCCGATGCGCCGGCGACTGCCTGACAGCGGCGGCCGGATGGCTCTGCATCACAGGCCGCCGCCCCAGCGGTACTGCCAGGCGATGCCGATCAGGTCGTAGTCGTTGCCCGTCCGCGACGAGACGCCTCTGCTGGCGTAGAACTTGACGGAATTGTTGAGATCGACGGGTAGTGCCAGCGTCGCCCCCAACCGCCAGTTCTGCTGCAGATCCGAACTCTCGACGCCATTGATCGTCGTCCGACCGCCAGTGAAGTAGGTGACGTCGAGCGACGCCCAGATGCCGGCAGGAAAACTGTAGATGGCGTGCCCCTGCAACGAGTAGATGGGATCCTGCTGCCGCCTGTTGCCGCCAAAGAAGTCGCGGTTTTCCGTGAACAGGCTCACTGCCGCCTGCGACTCCAGCGTCCATCGGCCGATCGCCTTGGAAATCCCCACTTCCGGCTTGAACGACCAGCGATTGGTGCCAATGTTGACCACCCGCGTCGAGTCGTACTGGCTGGCCGGCGCCGACACCTGCAAGCTGGCACCGATGATCAGATCCTGCTCGTAATCCCTGAACTCGCTCAGCGACAAGGCGGGCGCACCGTAGAGGTTGACCGACAGGCGAAAACGCGGATCCGCCAGCCCGTCGACGATGCGCTCGACCGGTTGGCCACGCAGCTCGGCGTCTCCCGACAGCCAGCTGTAGGGAAGGATGGCGTCGAACTTGGCCGACATGCCCCAGAAATCGAGCACCCGAGCGTAGGCGAGAACGGCGTTCGATGTCCTGAGTTCGGCGTTGCTGACCGGCAGTGCTCCGTCGAAGGGGACGGCTCCGGCAGTGTAGGCATAGCCGGCAATCAGGAAGTTGACACCGACCGGCGCGTTCGAATAGGCGCGCGGCTCGATGTCCTGCGCGCAGGCCAAGCTGCCGGCGACGATGCCGAGCAACAGGGCGAGGAGGCGCAGGAACCTCTGCCAAGTGGCCGCAGGAGAGCGATGCATCGCCGTCCCCTCAGCCCGGCGATGCGACGACGCAGCCCAACGGACCGGAAACCAGGCGCAGCCGGCCGCCATGCTCGCGAGCCCCCTCGCGGGCACCACCTCCCGGCCCGGCGACGGTTGTCCCGGAAACGGGAGCGATTCGTCACGCTGCCTGATCCCGGCCGCCGCCGCGGACGGGACGATGCAGCTTCCCTCGACGACCGTCTGCAACATGCAAGATCTGCCCATTTCGAAGCGTGGACGCCAGGGCTGGTCAGATCCTGTCCTGCCAGAACCTGGGGCCGCGCACCGCGACTCCTGCCTGCAGGCCGTTCCTGGTCGGAGCATCGGTGGTGATCACGCCGTAGCCCGGTGCCTTCGCCACCTTTGCCTTGAGATGCGGCTGCGCCGGGCAGTACGCCGCCAGCGAAGCCTGGGTCGCCTGGCAAATCTCCGCATGTCTCGCTGCCCCGTCGTCGGCCGCCACGGCACCGCCGGACAGCAGGGACAGGCTGAGCATGCTGCCGCGGAGGACTCTGACTCTGTACAGTTTCATCAAGCAGCTCCTTCGCCAGTGAGCGGTTGACCGATAACCCGGGCATCCTATGCGCGGCGCTGGAGGTCGTCAATGAATACCTGCGGCCACCCCCCGCAGCGCGCGGCCACCATCGCGGCACCAACAGTGTCGCCCCGTCGCCCTCTCTGGCGCCGTGGCCCTCAAGGAGGAACCGGGTATACTCTCACGCTCGCCGATCGGCATCGTCAGTGACTGCCATCGCGGAGCGGCGGGGCGCGATCGTGTCGACGGTGCGACGGCGGATCACGATCAGCGGGTTGTCAGAACCAGGAGATCGAACGTAATTGAAGGCGACGCTCATCGATGCGCAAGGCGTGTGCACATCATCGTCAGGCGAGGAACTTGCCGCCCGGCTGCCTGCGCGGGGCTTCTTCTGGCTCGACCTGGCGAACGCCAGCGAGGACGAATTGGCCATCGTGGCCTCCGCGCTGCGTCTCGACGACACCCTGAGTTCGTGGCTGCCGCGCTTTGGTCGATCGGCGCACCTCGAGTCGAGCCCACAACACCTGCGCATCTCGGCCTGGGCGGACGCCGGGGCGCAGGGAGTCGTCGAGGGGCACATCCTGTACTCCCCGGCCTGGTTGATCACGGCCTTCGACGGCGACGCGCTGTGTACGGAAGCGGCGCGCCAGCGCTTTCGTGAGCTGGGCGACAAGATCGCCACGGATCCCGGTTACGCGCTGCTCGCCGTCCTCAATGAACTGCTGACGGGTTTCTACCCGCGCCTCGAGCGCGCCGACGAACTGCTCGACAGGCTCGAGGACCAGATCTTCCTCAACCCGGTCGCCGAGCAGTTGCTGAGCCTTGCCGATCTGCGTCGCGAACTGTCGTCACTGCACCGGCTGCTGGTGCCGCTGCGTGATCGGGTGAAGAACGTGGTCACCTCGATCGGAGGGTTTCCCGGCATCAGTGCGAACGTCTGGCCATCCTTCCAGACCTACAGCGAACGCCTCACCGACCTGGTCGAGCTGATCGACGAATACCGCCAGCGTACCGCCGACGCGATGGAGGCTTATGCGGCAAACGTGTCGAACCAGCATTCCGAACAGATCAACCGACTCACCGTGATCTCCTGGGTATTCCTGCCGATCAGCTTTCTTACCGGCTACTTCGGGATGAACTTCGACTGGGCGGTCAACCAGCTTCTGGCGACACGCGACGCCTTCTTCCTGCTCGGCGTCGGACTACCCCTGTTTTCGCTCGTCCTGACTCTTCTGGTGTTCAAAAGCCTCGGATGGCTGGGGGCGTGGCGCCGCAAGAGGAAGCATTTGAAGCGCAACCGGCCGGATTGGGTCCGCCGCACACGACACCACCGGAACAGTCGGCAAGCCGGCAGGCCGCCAATTGCCCGCCCAACCAACGGGCAATGACGGATTGCGCGGTGAGAGCGGCCGACGCGCTGCGGCGCTTGCCGCAAGCAGGCCACCTTCCCGCGATCACACCGCCGACGTGCCGCCTGGCGAGTTTGGCGGTGTTGCCTCGGGCGCATCCGGGACGTGCTCCCAGGCCTCCACGACGGCACGCAGCGAACCGTAGAAAGCATCGGCACCGAGGACCGCTGTCAGCCCATAACGGTCAAACTGCTCGCGTAGGGCAGGCGAAGCATGGGCGAACACCAGTGCGATCCCCTGCGCCTCGAGCAGCTTGCAGGTATCGCGCAACATGGCTGCGGCAGAGAAGTCCACGTCGCCGATCGCTGCCGCCTGCACGCACAGGCATCGCAGCGGCACCTCTCCCTTGACCCTTGCCAGTCGCAGGACCTCCTCGGCGAACTGCCCGGCGTTGGCGTAGTAGAGGTTGTTGGTAAACCAGTAAGCGAGCAACCCGGGCGCGATCTGACGGGGTTCGCTGAGCGGAACCGTCAGCCAACCCTTGTGCCTCTTGTCCGCCGCGATGATCGAGTTGTTGCCGCGGTAGCCTCGCCGCACGTGATCGAGCAGCGACAGCACCATCGCCAGGAGGATGCCCTGCTCGACGCCAACGACGACGACCGTGACAGCCGTGAGCAAGGCCACCCAGAACTCGGCACGTGCTTCGAGGAAGATCCGGCGCATCCCCTGGATATCGATCATCTTCACCGCGACCAGGAAAACGATTGAGGACAGCACGGCCGTCGGCAGGTGCGCCAACGGCCCGGTGAGAAACAGCAGGACCAGCAGCACGAGGACGCAGGTGGTGAGCTGAGCGACCTGGCTGCGGCCACCGCCGCCATCGACCATCGCCGTGTTGGTCGGACTCCCATTGACAATGAAGGTCCCCGAAAAACCGGCACCGAGGTTGGCCATGCCAAGGCCGACCATGTCCACGTTCTCGTCGAAGCGATCGCTGTACTTCGCGGCGTAGGCGCGCGAGGTGGCGGCGCTCTGCGCCAGGATGACGACAAAGCAGGCGAAGGCGATCGGCAGCAGCTTCTGCAGCAACGGCCAGCTCCATTCGACATGCGGCAGGCCGAGCGTCGGCAGACCACTCGGGACGGCACCCAGCGTCTCGAGGTGGGCATCGAGACCAAGCGCCCAACTGATGCCGATGGCGCCAACGACCGCGATCAGCCCGCCGGGCAGCCGCTCCGAGACTCGCCGGCAGCCGAGGATCACCGCCAGAACGGCGAGCGAGACGCACACCGCGTAAGCGTTGCTCTCACCGATCAGCCGCAGATCATGGACGATCTCGAGCAGCGGATCGTTGCTCGTTCGCTGCAGGCCGAGCATGCCCGACACCTCGAGCAGCGCGACCTGTACACCGACGCCGGTGAGGAAACCGACGAGAACGGTACGCGAGAGGAAATCGGCGAGAAAACCGAGCCGCAGAACCCGTGCGGCGAACATCAGAACCCCTGCCATCAGCGCCAGCAGGCTGCACAGCGCCAGCCACTCGTTCGAGCCACGCACCGCCATGCCGGCCAGACCGGCGGCGACCACCGCCGCCGTCGCCGAATCGGCGCCAACCGACAGATGGCGCGACGACCCGAAAATGGCGAACAGCGCCATCGGAATGAGGATCGTGTAGAGCCCGGTGATCACCGGCGTGCCGATGATCTTGGTGTAACCCATCGTGCCCGGGATGGCGAGTGCTGCCAGCGTCAATCCGGCAAGGACGTCGCGCGTCAGGCCGGCGCGATCGACCGGCAGAACCCCCTGCAGAAGCGGCAGCCGAAAGCGCTGCCCTTCGCTATCCTGATCCTGTGTCATCGTCCCCTCGCAATCCATGTCGGCGCTGCCGCGCGGCGCCGTGCCGAGCCGCCCGTTAATGTGAAAGTCGCGGCAGCGACTCGCGAATCTCCCTTCTCCCGGGCGCGGGAGAAGGGCCGGGGATGAGGGAAACGGTCATGACTTTCATCATCCGGGGTATCTCTACAGTCATGACCGTTCGCCGGCCGTTGCCGCCACACAAGCCCCGGCCAGTGGCTGCCGCGTCGCCTGCCCGCCGCGCCGGCCTTGCCCGTGGACTGCTTCTGTGCCGCCCCGGCAGCGAGGCACTGCGCCGCGTCCTCCCGCTGGCGAACAGGAAACGAGAGCACCGGCGCGAGTATCTCCGCCCGGGCCCACCGTCGTCAAGGAGCGAGCCCCCCGTCGGCGCTGACGCGACTTTTGGGTTAACGGCTGGATGCGTGCGTTCTTGACGGCGGATGCCGTTTTCGCGAATGATGGCGGTGAGACGGTCACGGCGGTTTGAGCCTGGCGCAGCGCGATTGCAGGAACGGACTCCGCCGTAACCTGGTCGGCGATGTCTCGACCGTGACGAGCATTTGTCGAGGTGTGCATGGGAACAGACTACGAAACGGACGTGGTGGCCTGGGCCAGCGAGCAGGCTCGCCTGATTCGCGCCGGGCGTTTCGATCTGCTCGACCGGGAACATGTGGCTGAGGAGATTGAAGACGTGGGCAAGAGCGAACAACGCGAGTTGGCCGCCCGTATGGCGGTTCTCCTGGCCCATCTCCTGAAGTGGCAGCACCAGCCGGAGCGCAGAGGCACCAGCTGGGAGCTGACGATCGGCAATCAGCGACAGCGAATTCGCCGTCGCCTGGAAAAGACACCGAGTCTTTGCGGCTGCCTGAAGGACCCGGACTGGTGGGCTGACGCCTGGGGCGATGCCTGCGATCTCGCCAGCGCCGAGACGGGAATCGGCATGGACCGGTTCGCACGCAGTTGCCCCTGGGCGCTGGCAACGGAAGTGCTCAATGAAAGCTGGCTGCCGAACGGGTAGCAGAGCAGTTTGTCCGAGGCGGCACCGCCGGCCGCCCTCGTCGCCCGGGCGATAACCGGCGGCGCCTGATAGAATCCCGCACTCACCCGCCGGTTCCTCGTCAGCCCATGGCCTCCGCCGACAACCCGATCCTGGATTCGCCCTGCGACGAATCCTTCCACCGCCTCTACGGCTTCGTTTCCCACCCCATTCCTTTCCGGGCCGGCAGGCGTGTGGCGGTGCGCGTGGTCAGCCAGTTCGGCGAGGAATCGACCAAGGTATTGCAGCCATGAACCCACCCACGACCACGCAGCGCGAACGCCTGCGCCTGAAGATCACCCTCGAACGTTTCCGACCGGCGATCTGGCGCCGCGTCGAGGTCGACGACGACCTCAGTTTCGAGGAATTTCACCAGGTCATCCAGGTGGCCATGGGCTGGGACGATGCCCATCTGCATGAATTCCGTGTCGCCGGCCTGCGAATCGCAATGCCGGTTGACTCGGATGGCATGTTCGACGACGACGAACCGGCGCTTCCCGAAGACACCGCGACGCTCGCCGCCTGGCTGTCGGGTCAGAAGAAGTTACGCTACTGGTACGACTTCGGCGACGACTGGTGGCACAGTATCAGCATCGAGAAGCGGCTGCCGGCCGATCCGGCGGCGCCACGCGCGGTGCTGCTCGCCGGCAAGGGGGCGTGTCCGCCCGAGGACTGCGGCGGCGTGTACGGCTACGCCGACCTCATCGCCACCTGGAGCGACCCGGCAGCCGAGGAGTACGAGAGCGTCCGGGAATGGCTCGGCGACGACTTCGACCCGAACGCGTTCGACCTGGCGGCGCATTCCCGACGAGTCGGCCAGATCTTCGCGCGCTGAGACTGATCGCGGCGGCCGGCAGCCCATTTTTTTGTTCGAGGAAGTTGCCCTGACGCCTCAGGGAAGTATCCTGTCGCGAGTCGCTGACGCGACTTTCACATTGACGCGGCCGCCTCTGCCACGAGGCGCCCCCGCCGCAAAGCGAACGCGTCGACCGTTGCCGGGCACGCGTCCCGGTCGACGGCTGCCGCCTATGCCTTCGCGCCGCGCCTCGCTGCCTTGCCCGTGCGCTTTTCCTGCGCCGCCTCGGCGGCGTGGTACTTGGCCGCGATTTCCTGCAGGTTCACCCGCGTCGGTGGCGTCTTGAGTCCCATCGCTTCCATCGTGTCGACGATGATCTGCGAGATCGCGAGGTTGCGGAACCATTTGTGGTTGGCCGGGATGACATACCACGGCGCGTCCTTGCTGCTCGTCCGGCTCAGCGCCTCCTCGTAGGCGCTGACGTAGTCCGACCACAGTTCGCGTTCCGAATAGTCCGACTCGCTGATCTTCCAGTTGCGCGCCGGGTCGTCGAGCCGCTGCCGGAAGCGGGCCAGTTGCTCTTCCGGGCTGATGTGCAGGAAGAACTTGAGGATGCGTGTACCGTTCTGCACGAGCATCTTCTCGAAGTCGTTGATCAGCCCGTAGCGCTTCGACCAGACCGCCTTCGGTACGAGGTCGTGGACGCGCACGACGAGGACGTCCTCGTAATGCGAGCGGTTGAAGACGACCACCTCGCCCTTCGCCGGCGTCCGCTGGTGCGCGCGCCAGAGGAAGTCGTGCGCCGCCTCATCGGCGCTCGGCTGCTTGAAACCGAAGACGCGGGTACCCTGCGGGTTCATGCCGCTGAACAGGTGACGCACGACGCCATCCTTGCCGGCAGCGTCGAGCGCCTGCAGGACGACCAGCAGCGACTGGCTGCCATCGGCGTAGAGCAGCGCCTGCAGCTCGTCCATGCGCGTCACGTTCTTTTGCACCTCGGGCAGCGCCGCCTCGGCCGAAGCATGCGGCCCGCTCTGCGACGGATCGATCCCGGCCAGGCTGAGCTTCTCGCCCGGGTTGACCATGAACTGCTTGCGATAGTCCATCACTCACCTCCTCTCCTGAAAATGGGACCGGCTCGCCTCGGGCCGCGACCACGTGCGGCCGCAGCGACTGCTTGACGAGCGCGGCGTGCTTCATGTGGCATGGCCGTCAGCCGCTGCTGGCACCCCCATCATGGCGCCGGAACGACACGATAGTAGACGCCATTCGCACCGTAGGCGGGCAGGAACCAGGTATTGCCGGCGAGGTAGTAGGTCGTGCCGAACTTCTGCACCACCGTCGCGCCCGCAGGCAGCGTCGCGTAGCTGGTCCCCATCGCGTAGGCCGCTGCCGTCGTCGCGCTGCCGGCGGCATAGCCCGAGGCATAGGCGCTGCTCGTCGCCGCCGCGGTATTCGCCGAAGCGACCGCGGCGCCGGCGGCGACACCGACAACGGCGCCGGCGGCTGCCGCACAGCCCGCACACCCGGTCGCCGGGTAGTACGCCACCGCTGCCGGCGGGTGATACGGATAGTACGGGGCCGGTGGGCGATACGCCGCCGCACCGTCGGGGCCAACGTGATAGGCGCCCTCACCATAACGGGCGGCGGTCGTGCCACCCGCCACGTTGGTGTGCTCGACGCCGTCGCCGTAGCGGCCGGCGGTGCTGCCGCCATCGACGTTCGTATGCTCGGTGCCGCCACCGAAGGCATGTTCGGAGCTGCCACCCCAGGCGTTGGTGTGCTCGGTGCCGACGCCGGCGACATGCTCGGTACTGCCGCCGAAACGGTTGGCAGTGCCCCAGGCGGCCGCCTCGCCGGCGAGCAACAGGCCCGCCGCGAGACCGCCCAGTACGATGATGATATTCTTCATTCGCGCCTCCCCTTACTGCGATCTGGCCGCTGCCGCGGCTGCCGGCTTCGCTGCCGGATGGGCAAACGGGATGGCCACCCCACTGGCCGCCTTCGCCGTCGTGAAGTCGGCCGCTGCGACCACCGGGTCGATCTTCCAGTTCGACAACTCCATCTGATGGCGCTGGCGCAACGGGTCGCGGCGGTACACCGCGCGCAGCATGCGTGGCAGCTTGTCTTCGGCGCCGATCCACAGTTGCATGAAGACCTCGTTGTTGGCGAAGGCCACCACCTGCGTCGTCGTCCCGCCGACGACTTTCGACTGGCCGACGTGGAAGGCACTGACGAGATCCGCGGCAAGGCTGGCGTAGGGGTCGGCGAGCAGCACGTCGGCGAACGGGAAGTAGATGCCGGCATCGCGGAATGCCACTTTCAGTGCCTCGTCGATCGTCGCCGGCGCGGCGGTCACGGCGACGAAGTTCTCGGCCGGCGAAAAGGCGGTCATCGTCTTGCCGTCGAGGTAGAACTCGGAGGCGGGGCCATCGCCGAGGGTCAGCACACGCAGCTTGTCGGGGCGCTGCATGAGCACCTCGGAGATCGTCATGAACGCCAGCGGCGGACCGAGGCGACTCGGATGTTCGTAGGTGACCTGCGCCGTGAAGGACAGCGAACGTGCCGCCATCAGTCGGTCGCTCATTGCCTTCAGCAGATCGAGCGCGCGCTGCTCGAAAACCGGCTTGCCGGCAGCCGGAGCAGCAGCCTTTGTGCTCGTCGATGCCGCGGCCTTGACCGGCTTGGCCGCCTTGCCGCCAACGGGATCGGCCGCCTGCACCTGCGTCCCGGCGACGAGAAAAAGCCCGGCAACGAGCATCGCCGCCTGCCGCATCAGATGGTGAAGATCGATCATCGACTCTCTCCGCAAGAAAGGAAACTGGTCAGCCGTGTTCCCGGACCGGCGCCCGGTCAGGGAATCATCCCGCATTCGAACATCCCGGTTGCTCCTGTCGGCGGTGGCAAAGCTCGCCCGCAAAGGCCAGGTCCGACCGGAATCAGAACTTCCAGTTGAAGTTGGCTGCCATGAAGAAGGCACCGGTGTTCCGGTAAGCTCCGTCCACGTCGCCGCGGCCGCCGAGGACGACCGGGACTTCACCGCTCTTCTGCAGATCGAGCGTACCACCATAGACGTACTCGGCCGACAGCCCCCAGTTGAAGCTGCGGTCGACCTCGTTCTGCACACCGATGCCGAATCGCCAGGCGCTGTTGGCCGGGAGCAATGGCGACTGGATGTCACCGCTCTGGAAAGCGGAGTCGTAGGCAACACCGAAATTCAGCAGCCACGGTTGCGAGATGCGGTACTGGCCGCCGAGCGCGACGTGCCAGGTATCCTTGAAATCGAGGTCGGTCGTCAGGTTGGCCGGATTCCTCGTATCCGTGATGCCGATGTCCACCTTGCCGAACTTCGACCACTGCTGCCAGCCGACACTGCCGAGCACCGCCCACTCGTCGTTGACCTGGTGGAAAGCGCTGGCCATCACCCCCTGCGGCACGTAGATGCCGAGGTCGAGGTTGGCACGAAACGCTCCACGACTCGCCAGTGCGGCCGCGAGGACCGGCGACAGTCCGGAGAAATCGGGACGCGCCGAGAAGTCGAGCTTGACCTGCGAATTCCACGTCAGCCCGAGGCGGGTTGCCGGGTCGAGCTCGTAGAGAAGCCCCAGATTCAACCCCCAGCCCCATTCGCGATCGCTCAGCTCGAGCCTGCCGTCGGCGCGACCCGGAGCACCCGGATTGTTGATCGCCACCTGCTGCTTCATGATGCCGAACATCGCGTTGACCGTCGCGCCGAGCGAGAGCCGGTCGTTCACCTTGTAGGCGATCGACGGCAGCAGCGACATGCCGATCAGCGTCCCCTCCTGGCCATAGTAGCGACCCACCCAGCTCGAATCGTACTTCACCGCCAGGCCGAAGTTCCCGGCAGTGCCGAAGCCAAGAGTCAGCTCGGGCGAGACCTGCTGCGTAATGAAGAAGCTGCCGCCCGGAAACCAGCCGATCGGGTTGCCGCCATTGTTGCTGCCGAGATCCCGAGAGGTACCGGAGCCGCGTGAGAAATCGACATCGCCGTAGAGCAGTTGTGCCGCCGCCAGCACCTGCGTTCCCGTCAACCGCGTCATTCCGGCGGGATTGGTCAACACCGTAGACGCATCCTGCGCGCGTGCGCCATAACCCGCCGAAGCCAGGCCGACATCCGCCGTGCCGACCTCGTAGAGACTGAGGCCGCCGGCACCGGCGTGGCCGCTGGCGAACGCGGAAAGGCTGACGACGATCGCCAGCCGCTTCAGATCGTTGATCACGCGCCTCTGCCCGGCTGTCTTTTGGCCATCCCGCATCATTTCCTTCTCCCCTTCCCCCCCTGGGCCTGATGTGGACTGCGGCTGCCTGGCGGTGGCCGCAGCCAGACTTGGATCACTTGCCAAGCGGTTGAACAAGGACAGACCCTTCTTTGACCGCACACCGGCACCCGCCACTGCCGCCAAGGATAACCCGATCACAGCGCGAGTGCCACTCTCCCGGCGGCTTGGTACGGCTGCAGGAACTCGACTGCGCCATTGAAGATCAAGCCCATTCCCATCGCCGCGACAAAGAAGCCGACGATTCGCGTCGCGGCGTCGATCCCCTGCCTGCCGATGCGGCGCAGGATCGGCTTGGCGTAGGTCAGCGAGAGCCAAGTCATCGCCATGCAGGCGACGATCGCCGCACTGGCGGCCACGAAGTGCATCAGTTCGCCGGGCGACTGCTTGATCGTCGACGCCATGCTGATCAGCGTCGCGATCGCGCCCGGACCGAACATGATCGGCATCGCCAGCGGCACGAAGGCAATGTTCCCGTCATCGTCGTTGCCGCGCGGGATGATGCCGCCGGACGCTGGCGGGTTGAAGAGCTCGAAGCCGACGCGCGTCAGGATGACGCCGCCGACCACCCGCACCATGCTCAGCGGCACTTCGAAGACGCGCAACAGCAGGGTACCGAAAAGCAGGAAGAAAAAGCACAGCAGCAGTGCGTACAGGCAAGCCTGGCGCGCCACCCGCCGCTGCTCCTCAGCCGGCTTGCGGTCGATCAGCCCGAGATAGACTGGAATCGCCTCGAGCGGGTTGATGATCGCCAGCAGGGTTGTGAACAGGCTGATGAAGAGGCTGACTTCGGGTGTCATCCCAACTCCCCGGAAAAGGTGTGAGCAATCGAACTTCGACGGCAGCAAAGCCTGCAGACGGTGCCTGCCGGCATCGCGGCAACAGCGCCACGAGCCGGCGCGACGACCGTATCACAACCATCGCGGCCGGAGGAGCCGGCTGATCGCTTCCAGCCCCCACCAGCAAGTGTCCGGCGGCCCGCAGCAGCCGACCATCGCCCAACGCCGTTGGCCTTGAAACCCGCGCACCAAGCCCCGACGACACCATCGTCGCGCCGCATCGGTAACCTGTCGGGATACTTTACAGACAGCCGGAATGCGCGAGAAGAAGATCTATAATAACATTAACTTATATGTCGACATCAGTTTTGCTTATTAGCTGGTGGGCGCTCCGGGTCAACCCTTGAGCCCGTCCGAACAATCAAACCACTCACTACGGAGGTCTCCATGTCACTTTCTCATTTTGCCAAGTCGTCGCTTGCCGCGGCAAGCGTTGCCGTTCTCGGACTCATCGGCGCCTCGGCGCATGCCGCGCTGCCGCCGCTGGTCGCACCAGCCTGTGGTAGCGGCGACATCAGCGGCGCCACCTTCATCGGTTGTGCCGGCTATTATCAGGGCAACCTGATCAGCAACAATCCGCAGGACTTGGCCGACGTTGGTCTGATCCTCACCAGCCTCGGCCTCCCGGGTACCGGCGGCACCTGGCTGGAGAAGCTTTCGCCCCTCAGCGGCTCGAGCTCGATCAACTTCAGCACCCCGCTGAACGGCATCACCTACCTCGGCATACACCGGGGTGGCGGCGGCACGGGCGAGAATGGCACGGCTTTCTACAAGATCGACGCCGGTGTCGGTACCAATCTCGACGTCGTCACCTACAACCTGACGGCTTCTTCGAACGCGGCGCTGTATGCCACCGCGCCGGTACCCGAGCCGGAAGCCTACGGCATGTTGATGGCCGGACTCGGGCTCGTCGGCTGGATGGCAAGGCGGCGGCAGCAGCTCTAAGCCGTAAGTTGGTGCGCGACGGCGAGCGTCCGCCGCACGCCGACCAGCGCCGCAGGGGGCGTGGCGACGTCCCTGCGGCGCGTGTCAAGCCACCAGCCTTGACCAGTCGCGGGCCAGGGCCGCATACTCGGCGGCATGTTCCTCAACTTCCTGTACGTCCTTTACTTACTCTTGGCGCTGGCTGTTGCCCTGCGCATCTTCTCCCACCGCAGCTCGCGCGGAACCGCGCTGGCTTGGTTGCTGCTGGTGATTCTGGTGCCGGCGATCGGCGCCCTGATGTACCTGCTGATCGGCGAACGGCGCCTCGGCAGAACCTGGATGCAGCGCGCGATCAACCTGCAACCGCAAGTCGTGCGCTGGGCCCGGGGTATTCCGGCGACGGACGTCGTCGCCGCGACGACCTTGAGCAGCGCCGCCGAAAGCATCAGCCGGCTGGCGACCGGGCTCACCGGTCTGCCGGTGATGGCCGGCCATCGGCTGCGCCTGCTTGCCGACAGCGAGACGGTGATCCGCTCGCTGATCGCCGACATCAACGCTGCCCGCAGCTCGGTGCATCTCGAGTTCTACATCTGGAGCCCGGGCGGTTTCGTCGACGATCTGGTGACGGCGCTGGTCAACGCCGCGCAACGTGGTGTCGGCTGCCGGGCGCTGATGGATTCGCTGGGCAGCCGGCCCTTCTTCCGTTCCGACGCGATCGAGCGCCTGCGCGACGCGGGCGTGGAGATCGTCGAAATCCTGCCGGTGAATCCGCTGCGCGCGCTCTTCGTCCGCCTCGACCTGCGCGACCACCGCAAGATCGCCGTCATCGACCGCGGCGTCGCCTACACCGGCAGCATGAACATCGCCGACCCGCGTTTCTTCAAGCAGGATGCCGGCGTTGGCGAATGGGTCGACGCCATGGTACGCATCGAGGGACCCGCGGCCTGGGCCCTCGAAGCCGTCTCGCTGTCGCTCACCGCCCTGCAGACCGGCGACGACTTCGCCCCGCCCGAAGCGCCGATCCTCTCGCTGACCGACAACTGCCGCGTGCAGATCTTTCCCTCCGGGCCGCAAACCGCCACCCGCCACATCGAAGAACTGCTGCTGACGGCCATCTACTCGGCGCGACGCGAGATCGTCCTCACCACCCCCTACTTCGTTCCCAGCGAGACGCTGTTCACCGCGCTTCGTTCGGCCGCCACGCGCGGCGTTGCCGTCACCCTGATCGTGCCGGAGCGCATCGACTCGCGGCTTGTGCGCTACGCCAGCGACGCCTACAACGACGACCTGCTGGCTGCCGGCATCACCCTCCTGCGCTTCCGCGATGGACTGCTGCACACCAAGAGCATGGTGATCGACGAGCAGATCACGATCTTCGGCACCGTCAATCTCGACCTCCGTAGCTTCGAACTGAACTTCGAGGTCTCGCTGATTGCCTACGACCAGCGCTTCTCGGCCGACGTGCGCGAACTGCAGCGTCAGTACGAATCGCGCTCGCAGGCGATGCAGCTCGCGCAGTGGCGCGCCCGCCCGCTCTGGCGGCGACTGCTCGAGAACGCGATCCAGGTGATGAGTCCGCTGCTCTGAGTTGCTGCCGGCGCCATCGGCAGTCGTCGTGGGCGGTGAGCGGTGGATCCGGTCGCGCCACGACTCCGCTGTAGCGGCCGCGGGTTCCGTTCCTACGGTCGTCCCGCTCGCCGACTCGCCATCGCCGACGAAGTTTTGATGTGAAAGTCGCGTCTACGACTCGCGAATCTCCCTTCTCCCGTGCGCGGGAGAAGGACCGGGGATGAGAGAGACGGTCATGTCTTTCGTCATCAGGGGTGTGTCGCAAGTCATGACCGTTAGGCCGCTCCCCGCCGTCCTCATACCCCCGCGCCCGGCCCGGCGGAATTAAGTATACTGTCCCCCTAACTGAAAGCGGGTTGCTTGCCGAAGTGCTCGAAGCAGCGCACCAGGCCGGCGCGCTGCGGTTCGTTGAGCTGCAGGAACTCGACGCCGCACAGGCAATCGCCACCGGTCGCGACCTCGCGCCATGCAACTCGCCCGTTGAGCTTGAGCGGGGTCTGTTGCTCGTAAAGCGCCATCTCCTCGGCGGGCAGGTAGATCGACAGGGTCAATGTCCGATCGGCAACGATGGGCCGCCCAAGGCGCAGGCGCGCACCGACCAGCGAAACGTCGCTGGTGACGCCGTCGAATGTCTCACCCCCCTGCTCGACGAGTACTCGCAGGCTGCTCTGCAATCGCGGCGCGCGACGCTGCTCGTTCTGCGCCTTGTCGATGACCGCGCAATGGGTGAAAGAGAACCTCGCCATGATGGCGTTGAGGCGGGCGGCGACCGAACGCAGGTCGTCGCTGATCGCGGCCGTGACCTCGACCTTGTTGCTCGCTTCGCGCAGTGTCTGAAACAGCGTGTCGAGCGTCTGTTGCAGCAGCCTCGATTGATCGAGCTGCCGGGTACTGGCCGTCGAAATGCTCTGGTTCGCTCGCACGGTCTCCGCGACGTTGCTCGATATGCGCTCGATGGTCTCCGCCATGCGGCGCGATTCCTCGCGCGTCTGGCCGACCGACGCGACCAGGGCGCCCATGGTCGAGACGACCCGTGCCACCTGCCCGGAGAGATGCCCGATGATCGCCCCGACCCGCTCGGCAGACTTGCTGCTGCGCTCGGCGAGCTTGCGCACCTCGTCCGCCACGACCGCGAAACCCCGTCCCTGCTCGCCGGCGCGGGCCGCCTCGATGGCCGCGTTCAGTGCCAGCAGGTTGGTCTGTCCGGCGACTTCCTTGATCGTGCCGGCGATTTCGTCGATCTCCCGCGCCGACTGCTGCAGGTCGCGAATTTCACTCGATACCTGCTCAACCCGGGCTGAAGTCGTCTTCAGCGCGTCGATGCTGCTCTCGACGCTGGCGATCCCCGCACGTGCCATCTCCTCGACGTCGTTCGAGCGCTCGACCGCAGCGAGAGCCTGCGCCTGCGCCTGCCGGGAGATTTCGTCAAGCTGCGACATCGCTCCGTCGACCTCGCCGGAGCGGCTGTGCTGCTGCTGGCTGACACTCGCAATCTCCTTCGAAATCGCCGAGATCTGGTAGGACGACTGGCCCATGCTCAGCCCACAATTCTCGACTTCCTGCAGGACGACATTCAGGCGCTCCTGCATCAGCTTCATCGTCTTCAGCAGGTCGCCCACCTCGTCGCCAGAGACCACCTCGATCTCGTTGTCGAGCCTGCCGCCGGCCACGGCATGCGCCACATCCATTCCGTGCGCGAGCGGCTTCGTGACCACTCTGCGGATGAAGACGAAGATCATGAACAGCATCGGCAGGGTGAGAAGCACCGCAGCGAGGACGGTCTGCATGCGCTGGCGTGCAACCGCCTCCTTCGTCTTCTGCAGCGATACCTTCATGCTGACGGCACCGAGGACGGTGCCCTGCGGTACGACGTGGCAGCCGAGGCAGTTCTTGCCCAAGTAGTTCTCCTGCGCCACCGCGGGCCGAATGACCCTGAGTGCTTCCTCACCGCTGGCAGACGTCTCGACCGCGGCATACTCCTTCCCGGTGGCAAGCACCTGCGCCTCCAGCGCATCGTGTTCGCGTTCCTCCGCGACCCCGGGGCCGAACGGCCCGCTGACCGCCTCGCCACGCAGAACCCGAACCTCGCGGATGCTGGGCAACTGCTTGATCTGGTCGATGAACACCTCGCGCTGCTGGATCGTGCCGGTCACCATCATTCCGGTCAGCCCGGCGAGCACCATGTCGTGTGCGCTCTGCGCGAAATCCTGTGCCTGTTCGATCGCCGTCTCTTCGCTGACGTGCGCTGTCCACAGGATCATGGCAGCCCATGACGCAATGGTCATCGCACTGATCGAGACGATCAGGCGCACCCAGATCTTCTGGTTGGCGAATCTCGCAAGCATGTTCATGGTTGCCATGGTCCTGCGACCCTTTCCTTTCTTGTGTGTGCAGGCACGACCCTTCAGAAAGCCGTGCCCAGTTCGCCGCTGCATCTGATAGCGACCTTGCGGCCGACTTCTGAAGGCCCAAGCGGCTTGGTGCTGCGCCAACCGCTCATCGGGACGACCGGCAGCGAAGCCGACGTCAGAGGGGATTCACTGGCGACTGCTGGACTTCTGGGAATTAAGTATACTGTCCCCGTAATTGGAGTGCGCCCTCGCCGTAGAGGCAGTAAAGCAGTGCGGTCGCACTGCCCTGCTCGCGGGCGAGGCTGCGTGCGGCCTGCAACGCAGCGGCGGCGGTCGCGCCGTGCAGCAGTGCGCGATAGACGGCGCGTGCGAAGTCGCGGGCCCCGCTGTCGTCGATGGCGCCGCTGAAGGTGCCGAGGAAGGCACCGACACCACTGCGCATGGCGAGATCGGCGAAGCCGGGGCGCCCGCGCAAGCCGGCGCTGATTGCTTCGGCATGCGCTCCGCCGGTGCCTTCGACGCCGGCCGGAATGAATGCGGTGTAATGCGAGTTGAGGAACATGAACGCCGGCGACCGCCGGCTGAGCCACGGCCGCACCATCGTCGCCGTCAGATGGCGGTCGGCCAGTTCGAGGTAAGCCTCGTGCTCGTCGAACCAGGCGTGACCGGCGAAATGGAAGACGTCCGGCTCGAACTCGTCGAATGCCCTGGCGACGGCATCGTAGGTCGCCTCCGGGCCGAGCAGCAGGCGCACCTCGCCGACTCCGACGTTGTGGACTTCGTCGGCGACCGCCTGCCCCTCGGCGGCGGCTCCCGGCAACGCCATTCCCGGCACGGCGCTCTTCGTATCGGCGACCACCAGCACGCGCAACGGCGAACCGACTGCGGGCAGGCCGCGCGCGTTCTCTGAAACGCCCACGGGTGCGCGAAACACGGCCGCCAGTTCGGCCAGCGTCTGCGAACCGAAGCCGAGGAGTTCCCACGGCAGCCGCTCCGCCTCGCGCGTCAACTCGAGCCGCAGCAGCCGGCTGGCCTGCCCCTTGAGAACCTTGCCCAGCGCCTTGACCGCTGCCGCCCCGAGCATCCGCGTCAACGCATTGCTGCAGTCGGCGAGCGAGCCGTCGCGAGCACTCGACGACTCGAGCGCTCGCGAGGCAGCGGCCGCTGTCGCCCAGGGCTCGCGTGGCCCGGAGACGGCAAGAACAACCTTGCCTCCGTCGCTGAGCGTCGTCTGCAGCGCTCCATCACGCCAGTCGAGGGCGAGGACGGCCGGCGCTGCCACTGCCACTGCCGGCCGCGCGACGCTGCCGGCGCGCAGCTGCCGCGGCGCCATCGCCACCGCCACCGTAGCCGCACGGGCGGCACGCGACGGCGGCGTGACGGCTTCCGGCCCGAGGCGATCGGCAAGGTTCCGGAAGAAGGCGGGGATCGCCTCATGGCGTCCGTCGGGATAGGGGATGACGCGGATCTGGCAGACGCGCCAGAGATACTCCTCCTCGACCTTGCCGATTCCCGACATCAGCGCGTAGCGCTCGGGCGCAAAGCCGCGGAAGGTGAGGAGCTGCCGGTCGAGCAGCAGGTTGAAATCGGGATCGGCGAGCGAATAGCCGACGAAGAGCACCGAGTGGGTCAGCAGGATCGCCGAAAAGGCGGCGCTGAACGCCGCATTGCCGTGGATCAGGTCGCGATAGTCGCGCGATGTGAAGACGAGACTGTCGGGCTTGTCGAGGTCGCCGTGCGCCTTGAGGACGAACGGTGCGCCGTCGAACAGCAGCCGTCCGAGCGCTTCGGTGTCGAGGCTGGTGAGTGTCTTCGGCAGGCCGCCGCGCTCCTCGGCGTAGGCACGTTCGAGCAGCTTGTCGTAGTTCGTCGTGATCCATGCGGCAAAGGGTAGCCGAACGGCAAATCGGTGCGCGTCGGGCACCGGCCGCCCGGAGTCGCTGAGCCGTTCGCCGAGCAGCCGCGCGTACTCACCGGGGCCAAGCTTGACCTTGCAGTGATCGGCGATCTGCAGCCACTTGCCGGCGGCAATCATGCGCTCCAGTTCGCCGCGGGACTCCTCGCCCTGCATCGCTTCGGCGATGGTCGCGTCGACGACATCCTGCACCAGCGATCTCCAGGTCGGCAACCCGGCCTGCGCCGACAGCCCGGCGCCGGCGAACAGGAGCAGTCGGCCCTCGCGCAGGTGGACGAGGAGTTGCGGCGGGATCGGCAGCTCGACCGCAGCGGCTGCGGATACCGGCGCTGCCCCTACGGGGGTCTTCCGCGCTGACATGGGCTTCGCTTCAGCCGACGCCGCCGGCTGCGCCACCGACCGGCGCGCTGGCGCCGGCCTCGGCGATGCCGAGTTCGGCCAGTGCCACCTGCAGCGCCGACAGGTGCCGCTTCGTCGGTGCGAGGAAGCACACCCGCTCGAGTCGGGTCACGGCGACCCGCGCCTCGAGGT
Source organism: Candidatus Accumulibacter iunctus (assembly GCA_002345025.1). Taxonomy (GTDB): domain Bacteria; phylum Pseudomonadota; class Gammaproteobacteria; order Burkholderiales; family Rhodocyclaceae; genus Accumulibacter; species Accumulibacter iunctus. The sequence goes on from DDUX01000030.1 coordinate 44,862, forward strand.
AGTTGCGCGCGGCGTCGAGCTGCTTGCGGGCGCTGTCGACCAGGCTGCCGGAGCCGCTGCCGGTCGTCAGCAGCGGGAAGAGGATCGAGCGATAGGGACTCTCGCCGGCTTTCTCCGCCCGCGCCGATTCGCGGTCTGCCTGCAGCAGCGCCGCCGTCACGCAGTGCTCGACCTGCGCGATCGGGTGGTAGCCGCCACCGATGACACCGTAGACCGACGCCACATGAAAGACCCGCCGCACATGGTGCGACTCGGCGAGTGAGCCGCTGCCGGTCGACACGACCATTCCCGGATTCACCTGTTGCCGACCGCGCATCTTGGCGCGCAGCTCGTCGGCGATGGTGTCCTCGACGATGTCGCCGACGTCGTCCCGGCGCGCGCCGAGATAGCGGATCAGCGCCGAGATCGAGGCATCGAAGACGCGCGCCATCTGCATGTTGATGTTCTCGGAGCTGACCCAGACGTCGATCGGGTCGTCGGCCGAGCCGGAATTCAGATTGACGTTCCGGAGGTTGCCGGTGACCAGCCGGATCTCCTTGCCGGGCGCGTTCGCGGGAGCGTAATGATAGACCCGCGACGCCGCGATCGAGCCCTGCCGGGAGCTGATCTCGAGCCCGGGCACGGCGGCATGGACGAGGCTGTCGCGCACGCTCGACAGCAGACCGTTGCGAATGAAGCTGCGGATCATCGACTGCGCGCGCGCGACCTTCTCCGGATCCGAATCGTCGTAATCGATGGTGTTCATGCCGGCAATGTTGAAGGGATTCCTCGTCCCCTCGCGGCGAATGAGCACGGTCACGCGATCCCTGAGGGCATGGCGAACGCCGAGTTCGTAGTAGACGTTCGGGTTGGCGGTGCTGATATCGACGACGGCGACCTCGGCGTCGAGGATGTAGTTGATCATCCGTTCATGGATCAGGCCGGACTTCTCGACCTCGTCGCAGCGCAGGCACCTGATCTGGATTCTGTCCTGCGCCAGCGATTCCACCGCCGGCTTGATGAGTTCCCGGTACACGGCGTCGAAGTCGATCAGCTTGCCATGATCGTCCTTCTCGCCGAAGGGCATGATCACGAAACACAGTCGCCCCAGATCTTCTGTCGACATGTCGTTCCCCCGTTTCCGATGTGAGGCCTGCGAGGCTGTGACGCTACGGCAACGTCCTCGATGACAGCCACTGCAGACCGATGATCGTCTTGGCATCAGCCAGACTGCCCTGACGCAGCGCCGCCTTCGCCGCCTCCAGCGACATGCGGACGATGCGGATCTCCTCGTGCTCGGCCGCAAGTCCGCCGCCGTCGCCGACCCGGTCGGCGTCGGTGACCTCGGCGTAATAGAGCCAGATGCGCTCCGACGAACCCCCGGGCGAGACGAAGAAGGTGGCGATCGCCTCGCAGCGAGCGAGCGTGAAACCCAGTTCCTCCTCGACCTCGCGGCGCAGGGCGGTCTCGGGCGATTCACCGGCATCGATCATCCCGGCGACGACTTCGAGCAGCCAGCCGGAACCCTTGCCGACAGTCGGGTAGCGAAACTGCTCGGCAAACAGCAGGCTGTCCGAGTCGCGATGATAGACGACGGCGGCGACCGAGTCGCCGCGTTCGAATACCAGTCGCCGCGCCGGCGGTGTCATCGAGCCATCGGCGCGCTCGAAGCTCACTTCGGCTTCGTCGACCTTGAAGAAATCGTCGAGCAGGCGCCGACGGCTGCAGACTTCGACCCTTCCCATGCCACTCCTTCCGGCCTTGCCGGCGACTGCAACGACCATCACCTGCGGCGAGAGAGTGCCGCACCCGCCTTGCTCGCCGGTAGCGCAGCGACACGTGCCGTTTTCCGGCGCGGCGTCAGCAGGCGAGACAGCATAGCGACCCCCCGCGACGTCGTCAAACGCGCTACGCGGAACGTCATGCTGCCGAAGCCGCGCACCGCTGCAGCCGCTGGCCAACGCAGCTGCGTCGGGTCGTCGGGTCGGACAACCGGTGTCCGTCCGGCATTGACCCGCGTCACCGCCGGCGCGATACTCTGCCACCTCGTCTCCCCGCCCTTCCCGCTTGAGGATAGACCGATGATGATGACCACGATGACCCGTTTGCCGGCGCCCCGCCGACTCGCCTGTCTGATCGCCATTGCCCTGCTCGGACCGCTTGGCTGCGCCAGCCAGCAGGCGATGAGCCCGGGCATGCAGGTGATCGACGTCATCCCCGGCAGCGGCCCCGCCGTGATGCCGACCGGCGCTCCGGCAACAGCCGAAGGCGCCCTTGCGGACCCTGCCGGGCAACCACCGCTGGCTGACCCCTGGCCACGCCAGGTCGCTCTGGCGACCGGCACGACGGCCCTGGTTTACCTGCCGCAGGTCGACGCCTGGCAGGGCAACACGCTCAACTTCCGCGCCGCCATCTCGCTGCCCGGCAGCGACGCGAATCAACAGACCTTCGGCGTCATCTGGGGCAGCGCGCGCACCGCTGTCGATCGTACGACGCGCAGCGTCGCCCTCGAGGACTTGCGGCTGACACGGGCACGCTTTCCAACCCTCGCCGACAATGGTGTCGACTACCTCAACCAGTTGCAGAGCGCCCTGCCGGCGGCGATGGCCAGCATGTCGCTCGACCTGCTGCAGGGGCAGCTCGCCGCCTCGCAGACGGTGAAGCCGAAGAGCCTGGCGGTGAGCAACGAGCCACCACGGGTGATCATCAGTCAGAGCCCGGCTATCCTGGTGCCGATCGACGGCAGCCCGGTCATCCGTTCGGTCGCCGGCTCGCGCTTCGAGCGCGTGATCAACACGCAGGCGCTGATCGCCCGTTCCCGCCAGGGCAGCACCTGGTACCTGCACGTATTCGACGGCTGGCTCGCCGCCTCGTCGCTCGACGGGCCCTGGTTGCCGGCCAGCGAGACACCGCCGGGACTCGCCGACCTGGCGCAGCAGCTTGCCGCCAAGGGCAGCGTAGACCTGCTTGACGGCGGGCCGAAAGCCAGCCCGAAGCCGTCGCTCGCCAATGGTGTGCCAACCATCTACGTGACGCGGACACCGGCTGAACTGATCGTCTTCAAGGGGCAGCCGAACTTCGTTCCGATCACCGGGACCGGCCTGCTCTGGGCCGACAACACGACTGCCGACGTGCTCGTCAATACCGCCAACGACGACTACTACACCCTGCTTTCGGGCCGCTGGTACCGCGCGCCATCGCTGACCGGGCCCTGGACCTTCGTCGCCGCCAACTCGCTGCCGGCGGATTTCGCGCGCATTCCGAAGAACGTTGCCGCCGGGGTCGTCCTCGCTTCGGTGGCGGGAACGCCACAGGCGCAGGAAGCGCTGATCGCCAACTCGATCCCGCAAACGGCAGTCGTGCCGCTGCGCAACGGCCCGGCCTTCACGCCGGCGTTTGACGGCGCGCCGCAATGGCGGCCGATCGCCGGCACGCCGCTGCAGTACGTCGTCAACGCCGCGACACCGATCATCCAGGTCGGCCCGAACGCCTACTACGCGGTACAGGCCGGCGTCTGGTTCACCGCCAGCGGACTGACCGGGCCGTGGACCGTCGCCAGCAGCGTACCAGCGGTGATCTACGGCATTCCGCCGACTTCAGCACTGCACTACGTGACCTACGTCCAGGTCTACGGCGGCAGCAGCGACGTGGTGTATGTCGGCTACACGCCGGGCTATCTGGGAACCGTCGTCGCCCCCGACGGCGTCGTCGTCTATGGCACCGGCTACACCTACGCGCCGTGGATCGGCTCCGTCTGGTATGCGACGCCCTACACCTGGGGATTGGCTGCTGCACCGATCTACAACCCCTACATCGGCTTCGGCTTCGGCTTCGGCCTCGGGCTGGCGACGGCCGCCTGGGCCGCGCCCTACTGGGGCGGCGCCTACTACCATCCCGGCTACTGGGGCTACCCCTGCTGCGGCTCGGCGAGCGCCAACGTCTATGGCCACTGGGGCAACACCGTCTATTCCGGAACGCGCAGCTGGTACGCCAGCGCCGACGGTCGCGTTGGTACTGCGGCCACCGGCACTTACGCCAACACCCGCAGCGGCACCACCGGTTCATACGCTGCCGGGCGCAGCTACAATCCCTACACGGGCCAGGCAACGCGCGGCTACGACCGCACCTTCGACACCGCCGGTGGCAGCACCGGCAACGTCGCGCGGGCCGGTTCGTACAATGCCGACACCGGCCAGCGCTCGTATGGCTCGAGCGCGACGGTCACCGGCCCGCAAGGCAGTACGCTGTCGAAGACGGCGACGGCGACGGCGGGGCCGCAGGGAGTCGATGCCCAGCACACGGTCAGTGCTTACGACGCAAGAACTGGCGAGAGCAAGAGCTACACTTCGAGCGGGCTGTTCGGCGCCCACTATGCCGGTGCCGACGGCAACGTTTACCGCAACAGCGACAGCGGCTGGCAGCAACACGGAGCCAGTGGCTGGCAGTCGGCCAGCGGCGATACCTCGTGGGCCGACCGCGAGCAGCAGACGCGGAGCAGCTTCCAGGGTGGCTGGGACGGCGGCGACCGTACCGCCGGTGGCTGGGGCGGTGGTGACAACTGGGGCAGCCGCTACGGCGGCGGCAGCAGCTTTGCCGGCCGCTTCGGTGGCGGCGGCTTTGGCGGCGGCTTTGGTGGCGGCTTCCGCGGCGGCTTCGGTGGCAGACGTTAGCCGGCGGCAGCGAAACTGCGGCGGGGTGACCGTCGACGGCGGCGACCGGCAAGTTGCCTTGACAACCGCGCCCCCCCCGGACATGTGTTCGGATCAGCGCCCGTTGATGGCGTCTGGCGCATGCACCATTGTTCAATCCGTGCTTATCCGGTTAGCTCCCAATTTCGAAACGGCAGCCTGTCTTTCGTGGGAGAGTGGGATAGCATCCATGTTTCCGGCCTCATGCATGCCCGCATGGCAGCGTTGTCCGGGAAATCGGCCAAGAAGTGGAGTGAGCCGCATACAGTGGGAGCTAACCGGATAAGCACGGTTCAATCGAGGAGGTAGTGATGCAACGAACCCCAGCAGCAATCTTCGTCCTGTCGGCTTTCGCCCTTGTTCTCGCCGGCTGCGCCAGTCAGCAGCAGATGCTTGCCAGCGAGCAGGATCAGGCGCTCCTCACGGCCGTGCGTCGTGGCCAGTTCGAGATGTCCTGCCCGACGGCACGCGGCGTCGTGCTCTCGGCCAACATGCTGCAGCCGGTCCTCTGGAACGGCATCGAGCGCGCCGAGTACACCATCGGCGTCGAGGGCTGTGGGCAGAAGGCGACTTACGTCTCGGTGTGCCCGCTGGGCTCGCCGGGCTGCGTCGCCGTCTCGGGCCGCAACCTGGCGCAGTAGAGGTCGCCGGCGCGCCCCGACAAGGTCCCGGCGCCGCTGGCGGCGCGCCGGGCAGGTACCTGCACCGAAACCGATCGCACGGTGTGCCACCGCGCAGCCTGACAGATCTGCCGATGCGCAGCGGCGACATCTCGCCAGCAGAGCGAAGTCGCCAGGCAAGCGCCACCGGCATCACTGCCGACTGCCGCCGTCGGCCAGCAACTCGGCAAATGGAGGTATCATGCGGCCTCTGCGGCACTTGGATTCCCTGTTTGTTCAGCCCGGTTCACCAGCTTGCAAAGGAGCTCACCCACCATGTTCAAGCAATTCACCTCCTACCTGTCGGTCCTCGCATTTGCCCTTCTCCTGACGGCCTGCGCTACGCCCGGGCAGCAGCCCGGAGAGATGGAAATCCGTAGCGGGGTGATCGAGCAGATCAGCTTCGTCGAACTTCAGAGCAACCAGCATCAGGGAGTCGGCGCGGTCGTTGGTGGCCTCGCCGGCCTCGGCATCGGCAGTCTGATCGGCGGGGGCAGCGGACGCGACGTGGCGATGGTTCTGGGAACGATAGGCGGCGCGATCGCCGGCAACCAGATCCAGAAGCGCTACGACAGGCCAGTCCAGGGGCAGCAGATCATCGTCCGCACGTCCTACGGCGTCCTGGTCTCGGTCACGCAACCGACAAACCAGGCTCTGTTCCAGGGACAGCGGGTTTTCATCGAGGGTAGCGGTGAAGACGCTCGTGTCGTGCCGCGCTGACCGAATCCCGGTCTCCGGCGGAATCCCGTCAGGCTCGCAACCGGGATCCGCGCAGGGAGCAGCCGACGGTATGGCGCCTGCTTCGCCCAACCCGGCTGTGTCTCCGCGTTGGCGACGGCAGAGCCATCGTCCCGCGACATTCCGCCGCACGCTTGCCCTGCTGCTGGTCGCTGCCGCTACCGCCTGTGCGCCCGACGCCTGGCGGCCGGACAGCCGCTATGATGCGTTTCTCGATCAGGTGCAGGATCGCTGCGGCAACCTCGAGGTCGGCGACCGGCGCATCGGCGCCGACCTCATCCAGGGTCCTGATTCGTATTTTCTCGACCTCACTTCGCGCTATTTCCACCGCCAGATATCGCCTGCGAACTATGCCAACGCACTTGCTGGTACCTTTGCCAGCGACCCGGGATCAGCTGCCATTCGCTGCATCCTCGCTGTTCCTCGCAGCAACGACCCGATGCCGATGCCGATGCCGCCAGCGCTGCTGCAGTGATCACAGCCGGGACACCCCGACCGCCGGCCGCAGGGCTGGCCGCTTGGCCCTTCCGCCGGCACCGCAGCCGGTGACCGGGCGCGCAGCCCTGCAGCCCTGAAGCATGACGCGCGAAGCCCCGTCGCAGCATTGGCCAGAGAGACTTGATCGAAGCGCTCGAGCGCGTCACGAACAGCTCCAACTCCTGTCCGCTCGATCGCCTGGCGATCGTCGGTGCAGTCGCTGCCATCGCCGACAAGGAGTACTTCGAGAGGACCCGACAGGCGGTCAACCGCAGTCGCGAAACGCTGCGCGGGCCCTGCTGGCGCTTGGCTTCGACGTCCTGCCGTCAGCCGCCAACTTCATCTTCGTCCGTCACCCACAGCACGACGCCGGCGAACTCGCGGCGCGGCTGCGGCAACGCGGCATCATCGTTCGCCACTTCCGGCTGCCGCGGATCGAGCAGTACCTGCGCATCACCGTCGGCAGCGACGAGCAGTGCAACCTGCTGCTCCAGGCGTTGCAGGAACTGCTCGCGCGGCGGTGAGCATGCGGTGGAATGGCGGCGACCAGGACGGCGGTGAGCCGGCGTGAGTGCGGCGGCTCCATTGAACACGCCCCGGTGCCGCGGCCCCTCTTGGCACGCGTTGCGTCGGGCCTGGCTGCGGCCGCACGCGGCGCTCGTCGGCTTGCTCATGCTGACGATGGTCGGACTGCCCGTCGCAGCCGTCGCCAAGGCGCGGAGCGTGTTGGTGCTCTACGCGTTCGGCCGGTTGCTGCCGGCAAACATCGAGTTCGATCGTGCCTTTCGCGAAGCGATCAGCACGACGGGCTTGCCGCCGGTCAGCGTGTTCGACGAATTCCTGGACCAGCCCCGCTTCGCCAACGAGACCAATGCACGAGTGCTCGCGCGTTACCTGCGCGACAAGTACGCCTCACAGCCACCCGACATCGTCGTCGTTGCCGCCAGCGAGGCGCTCCTCTTCCTCCTGCAGCATCGCACGGAACTCTTCCCGCGGGTTCCCGTGGTGCATGCAGCGGTCAGTCGCTCGGTGTTGGACTCGCTTGCCAGCCTCCCCGCCGACGTGGTCGGAGTGCCGATCGAGTACGACTTTTCCGGCACCATCGAGCAGGCGCTGCGCTGGCATCCGCAGGCCCGACGACTGCTGATCGTCACCGGCAGCAGCACGTCGGACCGTCGGTTCGAAGCCCGGCTGCGCGCCGAGGCGCCTCGCTTCCGCAGCCGGGCGGCGGTCGAGTTTCTCGCTGGTTTGCCGACAGACGTCCTGCTGCAGCGGCTCGCCGAGCTGCCGCGAGACAGCGTGGTATTCACCACCGGCTATTTCGAGGATGGCGACGGCCGCGAATTCACACCGCGATCCTCGGCCGAGGCCATGGCGCGCGTCGCCAGTGCTCCGATCTATGGGCCGTTCGACACCTTCATCGGCACCGGCGTCGTTGGCGGCCGCGTGCCGAGCTTTGCCGACATGGGTCGGCAAAGCGCAGAGATCGTCAGTGCCCTGCTTGCCGGTGTTGAACCCGGAGCACTGCGCCTGCCCCCCGTGATGCCCAATGCGCTCGCGGTGGACTGGCGGCAGGTTCGCCGTTGGCGAATCGACGAGAACATGATTCCGGTGGCCGCGAGAGTGCACTTCCGTGATCCCACCTTGCTGGAGGAGCACGGCGGGATCGTGCTGGCAGCCACCTCGGTCCTGCTTCTGCAAGCCTTGCTGATCGGTTGGCTCGTATTCGAGCGCCGGCGCCGACGCCTCGCCGAACAGGCGACCCAGAAACAGCGCTTCGAGCTCGCGCACGCGTCACGCCTGGCGGTTGTCGGCGAACTCAGCGCTTCGATTGCGCACCAGATCAACCAGCCGCTGGGCGCGATTCTGGCCAACGCGGAAGCCGCCGAGCTGATGCTGGAGTCTGGAGGAGACTGTCGCGACGAACTGCAACGGATTCTCTCCGACATCCGGCAGGATGACCTGCGGGCTGGCGAGGTCATCCGGCACCTGCGCTCGCTGCTCGAGAAGCACGAATGCGAACGACACCTCTTTGCCCTTGACGCGGCGGCGCGTGACGTCGCGTCGTTGCTGCAGGCCGAGGCTCGGCGGCGCCGCATCGGCCTTGAGGTTCGGCTTCCGAACACTCCTGCCTGGGTCCTCGGTGACCGAGTTCAGATCCAGCAGGTGATGATCAACCTGATCCTCAACGCCATGGACGCAGTCGCCGAGGCGACCGCATCCCGGCGTGCGGTCGTCTTCACTCTCGACAGCGATGCAGGAAGCGCCACCGTCACCGTACGTGACCATGGGCATGGTATCCCGCCACAGGACCAGCCCAGGATCTTCGATTCGTTCTTCAGCACCAAGGAGAAGGGAATGGGACTCGGGCTGGCCATCGCGCGCAGCATCGTCGAGACACATGCCGGCAGGATCTGGCTTGACCCGATCGTTGGCGAGGGCGCGGCGTTCTGCGTCGAGCTGCCGCTGGCCGTTGTTGCGGAGGAAGCGAGAGCGGGAAGCCCATGAGCGAAGCACCTCTGGTCCACGTCGTCGATGACGACGACTCGCTCCGTACCGCCCTGTTGCGGCTGCTCGGGGCTGCCGGTTACGAGGCGCGTGGCTACGCGTCTGCGGGTGACTTCCTGCTGCAGCCGTTGCCCGACCGTCCCGGCTGCCTGCTGCTCGATCTGAACATGCCCGGCGGCCCGTCGGGTCTCGAGCTGCAGGCCGCTTTGCGGCGCCAGGGCGTTGCCCTGCCGGTGGTCTTCCTCACCGGCTATGGGGATGTGGCGTCGAGTGTGCGGGCGCTGCAAACGGGCGCGGTGGATTTTCTGAGCAAGCCGGTCGAAGGTGAAACGCTGCTCAAGGCGCTGCAGCGGGCTCTCAGCCGTGACGCGCGGGCGCGCCAGGCGCGCGCACAGGCGGCGGAGTTGACGGCACGCTTCGCGTCCCTGAGCAGCCGTGAGCGCCAGGTCTTCGATCGCGTGGTCATGGGCAGCCTGAACAAGCTGATCGCCTTTGAGCTGGCCATCAGCGAGCGTACGGTCAAGGCACTGCGGGCGCAAGTGATGCACAAGCTGGGAGCGCACTCGGTCGCTGATCTCGGCCGCTTGGCGGAGCGCCTGCGACAGTTGGCGAAGGACGGGTAGCGCGCACCTAGCGTGCCGGCACACCAGACGAAGCCAGGCATGCCGTCGGCAGCCAGCCAGATGGTGGCAACGTTCCGGCTGCCGTCCCGACAACTGCCACGGCCAACAGGAGGCGGTCCCCCAGCGACCAGGAAGGTCAGCGCGGCACGCCCGCTTCCCGTGACGCCCTGCCCCGAAGGGCAAGGTCGGATGCCCCTTTGGCCAGTGGCACCTTGAACCCGACTGTGGCATCATGACGCCAGCCGGGGGTACCTCGTCGGCGTAGCGCAAGGCAAACGGACGGGCGACCAAGCGTGATCGCATCGGTCGGATGGAGGTAGTGGTTTTCCCTGCGTCGAGCGGGATGCCCCGATGACGGTGCAGCCGCTTCCGCGGACCAGTCGTCAGCTTGCTTCGCCTTCTCTTGTCGCATCACGGATCATGTCAGGGAGATGGAGATGAGAAACAGTCTGTGGGCCATGGCACTGGCCCTGGCAACAGCGTTGCTCGGCGCGGCACCAGCCACTGCCGCGGCACCGGCGTCGGCCGCGGGCAAGCCCAATATCCTGTTCATCATGGGTGACGACATTGGCTGGATGCAGCCGAGCGTCTACCACCGTGGGCTGATGGTCGGCGAAACGCCGAACATCGACCGCATCGCCCAGGAAGGTGCCATCTTCATGCATTACTACGCCGAGCAGAGCTGTACGGCCGGGCGCAACGCCTTCTTCACCGGCATGCATCCGCTGCGCACCGGCATGATTCCACCGCAACTTCCCGGCAGCCCAAGCTACCTTCGTCCGGGTACTCCGGCGCTCGCCAAGTTCCTGCTCGACCTGGGGTACAACACCGGCGAGTTCGGCAAGAACCACCTCGGCGACCATACCGACTCACTGCCGACCGCGCACGGCTTCCAGGAATTCTGGGGCTATCTCTACCACCTGGATGCGATGCAGGGCGTCAGCTTCAACGATATCAACGTCTCGCCGACGCAGCAGGGCATCGCTCCGCCGTGCAGGAACACGCCGGTTCCCGGCCTCTCCGAGGTCCCCGGTGCCGTGGATCCCAAGACCACGACGTGCCTGACGCCGCCGCGTCCCGTCATCTGGTGCAAGTCCTCCGACGGCACGGCGAAGAACCAGAAGTGCCAGGATCAGGGTCCGCTGACGCTCGATCGCTCGCGAACCGTCGATGAGGAAATCTCGGCGAAGGTCATTGACTACCTTGACCGCAACGACCCGAAAAAGACCGGCAAACCCTTCTTCGTCTGGTACAACCCGGCACGCATGCACATCACGACGATGCTCTCGCCGAAGTACGAAGCGATGCTGGGGGCCAAGGGCGGCAAAGACTGGGGTATCAACGAGGCCGGCATGAAGCAGATGGACGACAACATCGGCTATGTGCTGAAGAAGCTGGAGGACATGGGCCAGCTTGACAACACGATCGTCGTCTTCACGACCGACAACGGCGCCGAGACGATCACCTTCCCGGATGGTGGCACCACACCGTTCAAAGGCGGGAAGCTGACGACCTGGGAAGGCGGCATGCGGGCGCCGGCGGTCATGCGCTGGTCGGGCGTCATCAAGCCGGGTACGGTCATGAAGGAGATGTTCGCGTCTCTGGACTGGTTGCCAACCTTCGTCGACATTGCCGGCGGCGCCAAGGGCAATTCGCTCAACGAGCAGATCATGGCCGGCAAGTACCCCGGGATCGCCAAGACCAAGCTCGACGGCGTCAACCAGCGCGCCTACCTCGAAGGCAAGTCGGGCACGTCGGCGCGCGACACGTTCTTCTACTACACGGGCGCGCAACCGTCAGCCGTCCGCTACAAGAACTGGAAGTTCTACTACACGATGGTGCCGGACACCCCCACGGGCGGACTGTTCGGAGCGCAGACGTTCCACTGGACCCAACTCCAGAACATCCTGCGTGATCCATTCGAAACGACGGTCGGTGCCGATGCGAAGTCGTTGATCGGCTACGGCGGCGCACTCGCTGCACCGAGCACTGCCTACCTCTACAACTGGAACATTCTGCCCATCGGCCAGCTGCTGTGGCTGAAGGAGCTGGAGTCCTACGTTCAGTTTCCGCCGATGCAGGATCCGGCGAGTTACAACCTCGACTCGGTCCTGGCGCAGGTCAAGAAGATGGGACAGCAGCATCCGAGCCAATAGGCTCGATGCTTGGGCAGTGACCGTCGAGCGGGATGGACGGCCCGCACGGGCCGTCCATCCCGCGTTGATTGAGCCATCTTTCTGGAGGGTCGCATGAGAGCCTTTCACACATTCTTCACCTTGGCCCGCGGCTTGGCTGTGACTGCATTGCTCGCCCTCAGTGGGCCCCTGCAGGCGCAGACCGACCCCTTGCCCTCATGGAACGACGGTGCCGCCAAGCGGGCGATCATCGACTTCGTACAGACCACCACGGCTGAGGGAAGCGCGCACTTTGTTGCACCGGCGGAGCGCGTCGCAACGTTCGATCAGGACGGTACCCTGTGGGCCGAGCACCCGATGTACACACAGGTGATGTACGTTCTCGAGCGCGTGCCGGCGCTGGTCAAGGCCAAGCCGGAACTGGCCAAGGTGGCACCATACTCGACGGTGCTCGCAATACTGAAGGGCGATCGTGCGGCAATCGCCAGGCTGACCCTGCCCGACCTCGAGAAACTCGCCGCCGCCACGCTCACCGGGATGCCGGTGGACACCTTCGCGGCAGAAGTGAATAAGTGGCTTGCCGAGGCCCGCGACGGACGCTGGAAGAAACCTTATACCGAACTCACCTACCTGCCGATGCAGGAGTTGCTGAAGTACCTGCGCGCCAACGGCTACAAGACTTGGATCGTCACCGGCGGCGGTCAGGACTTTGTTCGTCAGTATTCCGAGAAGACCTACGGCGTCCCCCCCGAGCAAGTGATCGGCACCGCGGGCGGTACCAGGTACGGCTACGCGAAGGACGGCAAGCCCTTCCTGACCAAGGAACCTCGGCTGCTGCTCAACGACAACAATGCCGGCAAGCCCGAAGGCATCCACCTGATGATCGGCCGCCGTCCCACCATGGCCGTCGGGAACTCGACCGGCGACCAGCAGATGCTCGAATACACCAAGGCCGGCAGCGGCGCCCGTCTGGCGATGCTCGTGTTGCACGACGATGCCAGACGAGAGTACGCCTACGGACCGGCGCAGGGCTTGCCGGCAACCAAAGTCGGCCCCTTCACTCAGGCCCTCCACGACGAGGCGGAGAAACAAGGGTGGACGGTGGTCAGCATGAAGAACGACTGGAAGAGGATTTTTGCCTTCGATTGACAGGAGGGCGCCAGGAAGCACCCCGAGGACGTGGCTTCCTGAGCCACCCCGGAAAGCATGAAAGCCAAGACCGTTCCCTCTCCCCAGACCCCTCTCCTCCTCAGCGGCGAACACGAAGACTTCCGGCAGACGGCTCCGATTCGGCAGGCTCATGTGGTCAGGGCTGCCGGGCGACCGCAAGCGTTGTGCAAGGACCGACAAGCTCGTAGAATGGCGGCCTGCGCGGGCGTCGTATAATGGCAATACCCTAGCTTCCCAAGCTAGAGCCGAGGGTTCGATTCCCTTCGCCCGCTCCAGATCCCCAGCCGCCAGCCGATCGAGGATGAGATTGCCTCGACGCTTCTGGCGGTCCTTGGCTACGTTCCGGCGGTTCGTCGCCATTGCCGGCCCCTGCGCTTCGTGCCACCGTCCGCTCCCGACACAGCTCGTCTTGCCTGGCGCGAATCGTGCTTTCACGCTCTGTGCCTCGCCAGCCGCCTCGTCGCCCGAGTTCCCGGAACGGCAGCGACACGCCCTGAAGCCGCGATCAGGCCTGCCGAACTCATCAGCCACTGGCTTCGGGCCGATCGCCGGGCGTGCCGGGAGTTGGCGAAGAACACAGCCCCTAGTGGCGACCGAGATCGACCCGACAGCGCCAGAGTGCATGCCCTGACGCGAAATACTTGCGCTCGAACGGCGTCAACGCTGCCGCCGGCAGGTAGCGCTCACAAGCCACGGTGTGCCCACGCAGCGTCTCGATGGCGAAGCACAGCTCGGCAATGTACAGCGGCCAGTTGCTGCGGCATTCGAGCACCCCACCGAGAGCGAGCAGCGTCGGAAAGACCGGATGCCCGTGCCAGCGCCGGCCGAGGTGGCAGCTCTTCGGCCATGGGTTCGGGTAGAGCAGGTAGTGTCGGTCGAGACGCCCACCGGCGTCGTGCAACAGGCGCCAGTAATCGACAAGGTCGGCGCGCACCAGATCGAGATTCTCCGGCCAGCCGGCCGCGCCCCGGCGGGCGCGCGCCAGGCGCACTGCCGACTGGTCGACGCCGATCACGTAGCGATCCGGAAACGCGCGGGCGAGCGCGATGCTGCTCTCGCCGACGCCACAGCCCGAGTCGAGAATCAGTTCGGCAGCGCCCGCCAGACGCTGATAGCGCTCGAAGCTGTCGGCGAAGGCGACGCGGTTGTAGTCGGCACAGGGTTTGCGGAAAGGCGTCCGGCAATGGCGATCGAGCAGTCGTGACAGTTGCTCGTGCACCACCGTCTGGCCGCTGACCGGCAGGCGCGAGTTAGCCTGCATCGGCCTGTTGATCGGCTCTCGCCGCAGCCACGACGCCGTGCTGCTGCAGCCGCCGGCCGACCTCGGCAAGCGTGCGCAGCGGGCGAATCGCGACGAACAGCGCTTCGGCCTCGACGAAGTTGGCCCGCAGCGCCGCCAGCCAAAGCTTGAGGCGTCCCGGGGCATGTTGCGGCGCGACCTTGCCGCACACCTGCTGCCAGTAGGACGCCAGCAGGGGCAGCAGTTCCTGCCAGTCGGCGCTGCGATCGTCGTCCACCTCGTCACCGGCAGCCAGCCGGCGGATGCGCCGGGCGAGGAAGGGATCGGCGACGGCGCCGCGCCCGAGCATGACGTCCCGGCAGCCGCTGACGGCGCGACAACGTTGATAGTCGGCAGTCGTCCACACCTCGCCGTTTGCCACCACCGGCTGTGTGATGACTTCGCCGATACGCGCAACCCACTCCCAGTGCGCCGGCGGCCGGTAACCTTCGGCCCGCGTACGCGCATGCACCACCAGCGAGACCACACCGCCATCCGCCAGCGCCCGCGCACAATCCAGCGTCAGCGAGGTATCGCTGACGCCAAGCCGCATCTTGGCGGAAAACGGAATCTCTGCCGGTACCGCCCGCCGTACCGACGACGCGATGCGGAAGAGTTGCTCCGGATCGGCAAGCAGGGTCGCTCCACCACCATGACGATTGACCGTTGGCGCCGGACAGCCGAAGTTCAGATCGATTCCCGCGGGTGCGAGCCGGGCCAGTTGCGCGGCGTTGTCGGCGAGACAGGCCGGGTCGCTGCCAAGCAGTTGCACGACCAGCGGCGTCCCGGAACGTGTGCGACTGGCGCGCGCGAGCTCCGGGCAAACGCGGACGAAGCTTCGCTGTGGCAAGAGGTTTCCCGACACGCGGATGAACTCGCTGACCGCCAGGTCATAGCCGCCGACCCGCGTCAGCACATCGCGCAGTACGTCGTCGAGCAGACCCTCCATCGGTGCCAGCAGCAATCGCGCCATCTCTTCCCGCCATTCCGGTCCGGATTGTACCCTGTAGCGGCGTCCGCCCACGCTTCGCGATACGCCACCGCACCGCTCTCTGCCGGCGCCGCGCACACGGCCGCTGCCGTCACCGCTGCGGCCGCAGACAACGGACCTCCGCACGGCGACACGCGCAGCCAACAATTGGTTCCCGCTGCGCGCCTTTTGGCGATACACTCGCACGACTGCGCAGCAGCCACCGTGGCTGCCAGAATGATGCCGGATCCGAGAAGCACTGCCGCGCTTTTTCTCTTGTCAGGATGATCGACCCGAAGAATCCCCTCGAAGTGGCCCGCGAGACGTTCAGACTGCTGTCTCTGCGCAGGCTGCTGCCGACGCCGGCAAACTACCAGGCCTGCTACAACGAGGTCGCCAAACTACCCAACGTCGCCGGTTTTCCCGAGGCACCGATGCGCCAGCTCGTGGCCGCGCTCGGCAGACTGCGTCCGGATGCAGACGAGCAGCACCTCGCGGCACTCGAGGCGGCGATCGGCAAGCGCAGTTGGCAGGGCGTTCAGGAGGCGCTGGTCGCGGTCACCACCAGGAACAGGCCCGGGCCGGCACCCGCCGACCAGAGCGAAGGATCGCCAGCGAACAGCGGCAGCCCCCCCGCACTGCTCACAAGTCTTCTGCCGCCTCTGGTCGGATTGATCGAGAGCCTCCTGCCGACCCTGTGTCATGACGATGACTCCCTGCTGCAGCAGGGGAAACAGCTCCTGCAGACTCTCCAGGAAGTAAGCGGCGACGGCCATGAGCTGCTGAGCCGGCTGGCTGCCTTCAGCCGACGCATGTCGCTGATCGCCGAGGAACAGGACGAAGTCCGGCTGACCCTGCTCAAGCTGCTGCAACTGATCGTCGACAACATCGCCGCGCTCAGCGTGGATGAGCGAAGTCTCCAGGGGCAGATCGATACACTCGCCAGAGCGGTGCTGCCGCCGCTCACCCTGCGCCGCCTCGACGACGCCGAGCGCCGCCTGCAGGACGTCATCGGCCGCCAGCGTGCAGCGAAGGAGCGGACGCTGGCGGCCCAGGAGGCGATGCGCGCGATGTTGGCGGCGTTCATCGACCAGCTCGCGACGATGAACCAGTCGAGCACGGATTTCCAGAACAACCTCGAAGAAAGCGCGCTGCAGATCGCCGAGGCGCAGACGCTCGAGGACCTGACGCCGCTGCTGCAACGAGTGCTCAATGCCACCCGCTCGATGGCGGCAGAAACCGCCGCTGCCCGTGATCAGCTCGGCGAGCTGCAGACCCGGGTTCTCGATACGAACACCGAACTCGCCCGACTGCACGAGGAGTTGCAGCACGCGAGCGCGTCGGCGCGCCACGACCCGCTGACCGACGTCCTCAACCGGCGCGGCCTTGACGAGGCGCTGGCGCGCGAGATTGCCAGCATGCGTCGCAAGGCCGAGCAGCCACTCTCGCTGTCGCTGCTCGACGTCGATAACTTCAAGCAGATCAACGACCGCCTCGGGCACGCGACGGGTGATGACGCCCTGATCCACCTGGTGCAGGTCGTCCGTCAGTACATGCGACCGGTCGACACGCTGGCGCGCTACGGCGGCGAGGAGTTCGTGATCCTGATGCCGGACACCCGCCTCGACGAGGGCATGACGACCATGCGACGCCTGCAGCGGGAACTGACGCGGAACTTCTTCCTCGCCGGCAACGAGAAGATCCTGATCACCTTCAGCGCCGGTGTCGCCGAACTGCTCCCGGATGAGTCCGGTGAAGACGCGATCCGGCGGGCTGATCAGGCGATGTACCTCGCCAAGCGCGCCGGCAAGAACCGCGTCATGGGCACCTGAAAGGCCGCCGCCCGACCGGCGACCGGCGGCGGCCACGTGCGGCCCCCCCCGGATCAGGGCAGCGACTGCGCGAATGGCAGGCTCAGGATGAACAGCGCTCCACCCTGTTCACGGTTGCTGGCCTGGAGGCGGCCACCGTGCCGCTCGACGATGCCGTAGCTGATCGACAGGCCGAGCCCGGTGCCCTGCCCCACGGGCTTGGTGCTGAAGAAGGGATCGAACAGGGCAGATCGACCGTCATCTGGAAGTTGCGCGGCCCCGAGCGCGTCACCCAGCGTACCGCCCGGCTGACGACGTCGGCGAGATTGAACGGCTCGTCCGCACGGCGGTCGATCGCCGAAAAGCGCCTGAGTCCATCGACAATGTCGCGTGTTCGCTCGCCACCTTGGATCATGCCGTCGAGCAGAGACTCGAGGTCCGCCATGATGCGGTCGATGCGCAACTCGTGGCGCAACCGATCGAGCTCAGGCGAGCGCTGGCACTCCTGCGAATGTACCGCCTCGATATAGGTCTGCAGGCGCGCAGCATAACGGCGAATCGCCAGTACATTGCCGAGAACGAAGCTGATCGGATTGTTCAGCTCGTGCGCCACCCCGGCAACGAGACAGCCGAGTGAGGCCATCTTCTCGGCCTGCACGAGTTGCTGCTGCGTCCGCTTGAGATCCTCGTGCGCCTGTCGCAGGGCGTGGTAAGCCCGCCGCAACTCCCCCACCGGGCGGCCGGTGACGACCATTCCGACCACAGCTTGCCGGTGCCCGAAAGGCGTGGCGTGCAGTTCAGCGAGACCGGCAGTGGACTGCCATCACGACCGCTGATCAGCAGTTCACAATCCTGCACCGCCAGCGGACGGGCCGCCGAGAAGAAATCGCGCGCACGCTGCCGCGAAGCTTCGTCGGCAAACAGGTCGGCGAGTGGTCGCCCCCGCAAGTGGCTCTCGTCGAGGCCGACGCAGCGCCGCAGCGAGTCGTTGACCTCCTGGATCGCACCGTGCCGGTTGCAGACGATCAGGATGTCGGACATCGACGCAAGAACGCTCTCGATGAATTGCTGCGAGTCTTCGAGGGCAGCGTTCTTCTGCTCGAGCACCACCTCGTATTGCAGGAGGTCGTTGTAGACCTCGTCCATCTTGTGGATCACCTCGACCCAGACCGCCTCACCGACTTCCTCAAGGCCCGACTGCGCATCGGCGATCGACTCCGGTCCGAGCAGCGGGCGTCGCAGTGGACGCGCGGGCGGTGGTTCAGGCTCGGCCATCGACCGATCGGCAGCGGTGTACCGCAGCTCCGCCGAGCGTCAGGTCCGTTCGTCCGCCAGGTCCGTTCGTCCGCCAGCGCGACCGTGCGGCGCGACGCCTCCGGTCGGCAGCGGCACGACATTCCGGAAACTGGCCCGAAGGACAACGCAGCACATGCGCTGATCGTAGAGCCAATCGTCGACGGCTGCAACGCCCCCATGAAGTCTCGCCATAAGGGTTTCTCGGCAACCGCCCGCCGCCACGCGGCAGGAGCGGCTGGCGATCGGCTTCGGGCAGATCGGGGTGGAAAGAAACTTTCCAGTTCGGCAGCGAAGTGTAAGGCAGCCACCCCGGAAAGAACCGGTGGAAACGGGCTGTCCTTCTGTTTTGTTCGTATTTCCTCCCCTGGCAAAGTTCTTGTGTGCAGTTCCTGCAGGATGCGCTGCGGCGTTCCGGACGCAAGCGGTGTCAAGCTCCCGACCGGCGGTCGGACGACGAGAGAGGGGAACCACAAGATGGCAAACAGCAGTCTGCTGCAGCTCGAAGGCGACTCGCGTATCGCCGCGGCAAGCGAACGACTCGGCATGCGGCGACGCGAGTTTCTGCAATTCTGCGGCTCCCTGGCGGCCAGTCTCGGGCTGCCGCCAGGCGCCGACGCGGCGGTCGCCGAGGCGGTGGCGAGCAAGAAGCGGCAGTCGGTGATCTGGCTGCGTTTCCAGGAGTGCACAGGCTGCAGCGAGTCGATGCTGCGAGCCGAGCATCGGACGCTGGAAAAGCTGATTCTCGATGTGATTTCGCTCGATTATCACGAAACGCTGTTTGCCGCTGCCGGTCATCAGGCCGAGCAGGCGCGCAAGACGGCGATGGCCGAGAACAAGGGAGGCTACGTGCTCGTCGTCGAAGGGGCGATTCCGACCCGCGACAGCGGCAGCGAGACGGAGTCCGGCGGCACACAGGTGCTGCAGCTCTCGGCGGTCGATTTCGAGAAGGTCGGCATGCCGGGCCGCCACCGGTCGGCGGCAGCCTGTTCAACGCCACGAAGCTCGTCTGTGGCGTGTTTATGGCGATCGCGGCGACGATCATCGTCGTGCGTCTGTTCTTTGGCCTGAGTTCGACGACCAATGCCAACGACGGCTACTCCTGGTGTTAGTGGCTGCGAAGAACCGCGGATATCTGGCGCGCAAAGATGGCGGAGAATGGTTGACTGTTG
>DDUX01000108.1 GCA_002345025.1 Candidatus Accumulibacter iunctus
GGCGCAAAGGAGCCGCTTGGGACGACGACGCTCGGCTCAGGATTCTTGGCCTCAGACCGCTATGACAACCGAGTGCGGAGGCCCTGATCACCAGTGCCGGCGCTAAAACCAAAGTATGCGTCAGGACCAAGCAAGCCAAGAATATCAATTGAGTCCGAAATCAACGGAGTTGATGGCTTGGTATTACTGGCATTCAGAAACACCTCCCACAATCGAGAAACTGGGTCGTAGTCGATCCATACGTAGTGTACCACGTCATCATTCAGCGAGAACGATGGGCTTGCCAAATTGCCATGCCTTGCTACGTCGCCATCAGCAACGAAAGCCACATGATTGCCGTTGCCATCGAAGGCATTCTGGTGCGTATCGAATTCGATGGCAAGACTATGACTGATCGGGGGCACGAGATTACTTCCGGTCTTGCTCAAACCGAAACCAAGTCCCTCCCCCGAATTGCCGAGCGCTGATTGACCCCGAGGGTCATTTTGAATCACAAAAGCAAAGCCGTCAGCGCCCTTCGTTCCATTTCCATTGACGCCACCTGTCGAGAACGAGAAGGCCGTCTCGATGCTCGTCTTTGGTGTGATGTGGTACGGCACTGTCAGAAAAGCACTACCCGCCCTACCCGGCTGGTCGGGAGTAAGTTGCAGGACATTGCCCGCAACCCTTGCATCCCCGTTAAGGGTGAGGATCGAGTGGTCACTGAAATCCGCCAGGGATGTGTAACTGACGCTGTCGAGATTCACTCGTTTGAAACCGCTGACTTCGGCGGCAAGCAAGACATCGGCATCAGAAAGCACACCATGATGCATGCCAACCGATGGCTGGTAGCCATGCATCACCATGGCACCTTGCGGGTATGGGAGCACGGGGTGACCACCGCCAGCACTTGAATAAGGTATCTGGGTACCCGCAAACGGACCATGGAGGATGTCCACGTCGCCGTCGTTGCCGATATCTGCAGACTGAAGCCGGCTATAGTAGATATTCAGGGCATGACCGATTTCATGAACCGCGTTGTCCAGAAGGCTGGTATCGCTGCCACTATAGCTACCCCCAGGCTGCTGAGTCCCGGGAAATCCCGGCGGCTGACTGATCGCGTAAGCCCATCGACCCGTATTCAGGGTGCCACCGCCAAGATCAGCGGCAACCGATTTGATGGGCCCATATTCTTCGCCTTGTCGCGGAGTGGGATCCAGAAACCATACACGACCTGGCCTGTTCAAAGTGTTCGTAAAACGTATTTCAGCCTCCGCGACTCGTCCTGTCGTTGCATCAAAACGACTTGCATAAGTAACGCCATCTGACGCAGGGGTATGACCCCATCCGTAATTGATCGTTACCGTGTAAGGGTCGGTGAAACGGCTTTCCCAAGCCGCCGCAGCCGCCGCAAAGACATCCTGTATGTTCCCAGTTCCGACAACGGTCGTCGGAGGATTCAATGCCACCTCGCCGGAGTGCGGAAAGTGCTGCCCCGGTTGAATGTAATTTCCTATGATTTCGAGAGCCATTGCAGGGGCCGGTACAGTGGTTAGCAACAGGATGCCCACGGTAGGCCCCAAGCGCCAACCTCTCTGCTTAACCCAGTTGCCGATTCGAATCTCCATCAAGTTCAATAACATGCCGCTCACAAGACCTCCGCGTGTGGTTCTAGTGTTAACGTGTGACCCCTACTGCCAGGTTGGCGGAAATCCACCGGAACCTAACGGTCATTGAAGTTGCGGCCGCCCGGGATGATGAAAGAAGATGCGGGTTGGGAAGCGGCGGGTAGAGGTCGCGCAATATTTTGGCGGCTCGACCCAGCAAGCCAACGTGACCCTCCGGACCGACTCGTACCCCGGATTGCTGATATTGAGCGCACACGTAAAGGGGCATCGCAAAACGCTCCGGGAGCGGCACCGGGCAATCAGCACCGCGCTCCGGGCGTAGTGGTTTGCCGAGAATGTTTTGTTCCCCTTCCTGAAAGCGCACCTCGGCGTCAAGTCCCCGATGCTCCACTGCACAACCATATTTCTCTCAGGGTCAAAGGGGCGTACTGGGCAACGACAGTCCGGCACTTCTGTCCCCTGAAGACCCGATCCGTGGCCCCAGCCTTGTTGCTCCGAAGTCACCGCTGCCTCACCTGCCGACCTGTTCAACTTTTCGGGGATTCGTATGCGTCGGATCATCAGGGCAAGTTACCAGAGAGCCTGCGACGAAAACCAATGATTCCCAACCCTAGACAAACCAAGAGGATAGATCCCGGCTCTGGAGTAACCATCGCTTTCATGAATGTGTTCTCTATCCGCACCACTTCCAGATATCCACCAGTAGGGAGGTATTCAACATAGTCGAGGCTGATAACGTCCACAACGGTCAGATTATCAACGTGGAAAGAGTCCCACGGAGTTTGTTTTCTGCCCTCTTGATCCCCGCATCCAAGAAATACATTGACTTCAAGTTCCTGACAGGTAATGCCCAAGTGAAACGAGGACCCATCCGGCGTAGCTAGGGTTTTTTCGACAACCCCCGTCAATGCCAACCCACCGGAGTTCGCGAACTGACCGAACTCAACCTTGAGCGCAGCGGTGCCCAGACCTACCGGATGGAAATCACCATGGACATCCATGTAGAAGCCGCTATATTCAACGTCGTATTTCAAGGCGTCCGTGTAACTTATGCTTCCGAACAGCGGCGGGCTACTTTCTATTCGCCAAGGATTAATGCCCCCGGTTTGTCGCGGCTCCAGGACCAGCGTCCCAGTAGTTCCCCATGCTGATATACCTGCACCGCCGAAGTCGCCGACAAGGGCCTCGAAGTTGTGGAACTTCATAGTTTCTTTATGATTCACGCCAAGCGGACGGGAGGCGACAAAGTAGTTACCTGGAATCAGCAGTTCGGCAACCGTGCAGGGGGCGGCCTGAGTGCATGTCAATTCGGCGGCATGCGTATGGTTCAAAACGCCCGGGAGAAACAACGCAAGAGTGACTCCGGTCGCCAAGTTCATTCTGACTAACGTTTGCTTCAACATAACTGCGTTCCCTTCAAAGATGTTTCTGGGATAGGAAATCTAAACCGCTGTCACGACACCGGGGGAAGGCACCGTTTACGCCGTTCGGGATGGTCGTAGCAGCCACCGCCGTCGTCATCGGAACATTCCCCGGAACGTTCCCATCTCCGCCAACGATCACACCGGTTCTGTCGCTGGAGGCAGCCCAACCTGCAAGGGTGGCGCTTAAGAACAAGTTCGGCGCCGACGCGCTTCCGCTCGCGACAAGCCCGCCCGCCGCCCGGAGGCAAGCCGCGGCTTCCATCTTCATGTTCATCTCCAGCTCCAAGTCCAGGGTATGTTGATCAAGGTTTGCCCGAGGCCTGCGTCAAGCCGCGAGCGTTGCATCTACATCGAGGATTCTCCCCGACTGATTTATAAGCAAGATCAGGACCATTTCTTGAGGCGATTCCAACGGCGCCAAAACTAATTCTCGGGGAACCCCAGCACCTCCCGGGGCTTGGGCGGGTGTTTCGACTGGCATCTCATCGGAAAGGGACTACACTGATAGTGAGACTCTCAGGGGGGTATCATGACCATCGAAGACCAGCCATCGGGCATCGACCCGCTTCGCACCGCGCTGGCCCGGGCGTATCGCGCCGCTGCCGAGAGTCGCTATCTGCACCGGCTGCATTGTGTCCTGTTGATGCTGCACGGCCTGTCAAGTGCCAAGGTCGCTGCATGGTTCTTCCATGACGAAACGACCGTGGCCGGCTGGCGCAGGCGTTTCGAGCGCTTGGGAACGCAAGGACTTCTCGATCAAGAGCGCGCCGGGCGCCCCTCGCTTCTGGACTTGGAGCAACTGGCGGAACTGCAGCGGTGCCTGCGGCGACCACCTGCCGAGAGCGGTTTTCCGACAGCTACAAAATGGCAAGGCAAGCTGGTTGCTGCATGGCTCCAGCGGTGCTATGGCCTGTATCTGAGCCTGCGGCAATGTCAAAGGCTGCTGCGTGATGCCGAGAAACGTGATGCCCCAGCCGACGCCCGGCGGCGCACCCCATCACGGCCACCACTGCCGGCGGCGACTCGCGACAGTGCGCGTGCAATCAGGCGTTCGGCAACGCCGCCATAGGGACGCGGCAGGTCACCGGCAGCGTGCCGGGACAAGGCGAGCGACTTCTGTCGTTCACAGTGCGCAGAGGAGCCTGTGACCGACAACAAACTGCCCGGCGAAGGCGGTGATGTAAAAAATTCCGACACTCAGAAAGGGTGAAGTGGGGTCGATAGTCGCCGCGGCGAGCAGTGCGAACACCCCTACGACACATTCTTGATGACTGCGGCACGCTCCGGTGTGCGGAAAGTCACACCCCGATGCCGATCGTCCATCTCGGGAAGAAGCTCAGTGGCCCATAAGCCGCAACAGGATCGGTTCCAGCGTCGCCTCGTCGAGCCGCCCGAGACGGCTGCCCTCGAGCCGCCCGTCGCGATCGATGACGACGGTGGTGGGCAGACCGCGCACCTGCAGGGCGGGCGTTTGGCTGCCAGCCGCGTCGCCGACCAGCAGCGGGTAGGCCACCGGCGTCCGGCGGACGAAGGCCTGCATCTTCTCCACGTCGTCGATGCCGATGCCGACGAACTGCACACCACGTGCGGCGTACTTTTCCTGCAGGCGCGAGAAGGCGGGCATTTCCTCGATGCACGGCGCGCACCAGCTGGCCCAGTAGTTGACCACCAGCACCTTGCCGCGCCACTGCGCCATCGCCTGTGGCTTCCCGGCGAGATCGGGCAGCGTCAGCGCCATGATCGCTTCGACCGTCGCCTGCCCCTGCTCCGGCGGCAGCTTCGACGCCGAGATCAGTCCCGGCGGCATCGCGCCCAGCGGCTGTGCCGGCTGCAGCAGGCGATAACCGAGCCAGCCAATCGTCGCCAGCGTCGCCACGCCTGCCGCCAGCGCCAGCAGCAGAGCAGTCTGTCGTCTCATTGCCGGCGCCCCGCGGACATCGCCTTCAGACAGACGAGGACGAACATCAGGCCGCCGATGACGGCGATCAGTCCGCCTAGTCCCATCATTCCCATGCCGATCTTCTGCGGCAGCGTCGTCAGGAACTGGTCGGCGCCGGCAACCTTGCGCTGCACGCCGTAGCCGCCCGACCAAGCGAGACCGAGGACATGGATCAGTTGCCCGGCACCATAGACATAGGGCTGCCAGATCGCCATCGCTCCCTCGGCACGAGCGAAGCCGAGCGCCGGCAGCAGAACATAGGCCAGTCCCATGAACGCCAGCGTCACACCGACCGTCGACCCGTGGTAATGCGCCGGGATGACGACATTGACGCCGTGAATCGCGTAGCCGAGCGCGCCGCCGAGCGCAAAGAGGACGAAGGAGGAAACGAAAGCCGACTTCGCCGGATCGGCTGCCGCGCCGTGCAAGCGCCACAGCGCCAGCGCTCCCACCAGCAGCAGCGGCAGCATGTACGGATGGCCCCAGATCATCAGCTTGGCGAACAGTTCGACATGCGGCAGCGAGCCGACCGGCACCAGCAGGTAGATGGCAACCACGGCCAGCAGCGGCAGCGCCGCGACGATGAACATCAGCGACTGCGCCCGGGGCGAAGCCGGCGCCGGTCTGCCGAGCGCTGCGGCGATCCACAACCAGGCGACGACCATCAACAGCGAATGCTGGAACTGCAGCGTGTGCCCGCCTCCCCAGAAGATCACCTCGTAGTAGATCTGCCCTTCGACCCACGGCACCAGCAGCCAAGAGACGAAGAACGCCGCCAGCGAGAGCAGCGCCGCCAGCGCGCCCAGGAAGGAACCGAGGCGCAACGGGTCAGCGGCGAACGGCCGCGGCCAGGAGGTAAGCAGCGCACGCAGGACCGCCAGCAGCGAGCCGGCGCCGAAAATCCACAGCGAGGCAAAGAACAGCGGCTGCTCGAGAACCGGGATGTAGTTGTTGAGGACCGGGTGGGCGCCGGAGAAGAACGGCGACACCGTCATCAGCGCGGTACCCAGCGCCGCCAGAACGAAACCGCTCCAGCCGAGCCAGGCAAGCCCCGGCCGGCCGAGTGCCGACCAGATGACGACGGCGAAGGCCATGAACCAGACGGCCACCGACAGGTCGACGTGCACCACCAGCGCGGCGCGGAAGAGGTCCTTGAGCGGGAACACGTCCTGGATGCCCGGCGTCCGCGACAGCACCAGCAGCACCGCCAGCAGACCGGAGCCGATCAGCGCCATCACCCCCAGCCAAAGCCAAGCGCGCGCCAGCGCCACCGGCGTGCCGGCGACGGGCAGCGGCGCGGCCACCGTTGCTGCAGGAAGTGCTACCCCTTTTTCATCCATGACTGCCTCGGCCGGGAAAAGCGCCAGAGTATACGGTGCGCAGGCCACCGCCGCCAAGCCACAGCCGGCAACTCCCGAAAAGCCACGGCACTGCGGGCGCTGCCCCTTGCCGGAAGGCTGTCGCGCCCGGCGGCAGCCACTGTCGCCAAGGGATGACGGGACACCCGCAGGGCTGCTGCTGACACTCCTTCGAGAACTATTTCCTCGCCAGCGCCAGGGCGATCGCGACAATGGAACTGTCGCGGTGATGTCGCGTCGACAGCCGCGAACGCCGCACTGCCAGTGTTCTGCCGTTTCCCGACGAGTTGTCCCTGCAACCGAGAGTCCGATCATGCAAAGCCTGAGCATCCTCTTCATCGCCGCTTTCGTCGCGGTCTTCGCCATCGTCGCCGGTCGCCTGCCGGTACTCGACGAGGCCAACTTCTCGCTGGTTGCCGCCAAGTCGGCGATCGTTGCCGGGGTGCCGGCGCTCCTCGTCTGGAGCCTCATCGGCCTGCTCGACACCTTCCGCTCACGCGCCTTCTGAACGCCCGCAGGCAGCGCCCGGCGCACCCTGGTCGGCGAGGGCGTTGCTCTGCCGTCGTGAGCCTATCCGCGTCCAGCCAGCAGCACGCCGGCGAGAACGAGGGCGGCACCGGCGAGTTGTGCCGGCGACAGCGGCTCGTCGAGGACGAGCCAACCGAAGAAGATCGTCAGCATCGGCCCCAGCGTACCGATCAGCACCATCCGCTCCGGACCGATACGGCGGACGGCCGACGACTGCATGAAGGCCGGAACGACGGTCGACACGATCGCCATCGCGACGCCGTAGAGCAGCACCGGCAGCGGCTGCAACAGCGCCGACAGCGGCCGCGTGGCGAGGAAGTGCAACTGCGTCGCCAGCGTCGACACCAGCATCGCCAGCGCGGTGAAACGCGCGGCGCCGAGACGGGCGATCGCCGGACCGCTGCCGGCGACGTAGATCGCGTAGCACAGCGACGAGGCGAGGACGAAGGCGGCGCCGACGAGGACGCCATCGCTCTCCCCGGCGACGCGCAGGTCGTGCGCAAAGGCCAGCGCGATACCCGCATAGGACAGCAGCAGGGAGGCGATCTCGCGCCATCCGAGCCGCTTCCCCATCCACAGCACGGCGATGAGCAACGTCAGCGTCGGATAGGTGAACAGGATCAGCCGCTCGAGTCCGGCCGAGATGTATTGCAAGCCGAGAAAGTCGAGCATGCTCGCGCCGTAGTAGCCGAGTAGACCGAGCAGCAACACCGCCAACCAGTCCTTCCGCCGCAGCGGCGGCGCCGAGCGGCTGACGACGAAGCCCACCCAGAGGAAGGCCGGCAGGGCGAAGATCATCCGTAGCGAGAGCAGCGTCACGGCGTCCACCGGGGCCGTCGCGTACGCCAGCTTGACGAAGATCGCCTTCAGCGAGAAACCGAGCGCAGCCAGCATCGCGAGGACGACGCCGACGCGTTCGGCGGACCAGTCTTTCCAGGGCATGCAGGGCAGTCGAAGCGGGCAAAGGCGAATGATGCCGCGTGTGCCCGCCTGCGACAACCCGCACAGCCCGGGGGTGGCGTGCCGACCGCCGCCGGCACGCCGACGAACAGCGCGGCCGATCTGCCCGGCGGCCACTTGCGGGAACGGTACCACTGGCCGGCCGCGGGTGCTAGCATGCTGCTGCGTCACCCGGACGGAGCAGCATGAACGGCATCGATCGCACGCCGCGCCAACCCGCAGCCAGCAGTCGCCAGAACAACGCCGGGCCGGCCGCTGCGGTGCCCGGCTGGCTGGCTCTTGTCCTGCTGCTCCTGCTGGCCGCATGCGCCACCCCCGGCCCGCCGCCGCCACCGCCGGTGCTTGTCGCCGAGAGTACCTGGTCGCAGGTCGACCGCGAAATCGCCGCTGCCGCACGCGCAGCGACCGTACCAGCCGGCGACCATGCCGACGGAGCGATGGCGAAGTGGCGCCAGCGTGTGCAGCACTACTGCGAAGCGGACTTCATCCCATGGTTCACCAGCTACGGAACACAGCAATGGCTGGCGATCAAGGTCGCGTGGTACCGGCTGGGGAATGAAGCCACAACGGATCCGGCGACCGCCAGACTCGCAGCCTACCTGCAGGAGCAGTATCAGGAGCGCGTCCTCGACCCGGTCGCTCGCGAGGTCGATCCGGCGGTGGTCCGGGAGACGGCGACCCGCATCTACCAGCGTTCTCTCGGAGCAGCGCTGACCGGCATCCGGCAGCGCCACGCCGTGCCCGCCAACCAGTTCGACCGGCGCCTGCAGCAGATTCCGGCGATCTCGCTGGCGCCGCCGCCGGCGCACAACGCGTCGCTCTACCAGTTCATCCATGCCGAGCCGCTGACCGCGCTGCCCGCCTACGGCGCCCTGCTCGCCAGGATTCGCGCCGCTGCTGCCGGCAGCGGCGGTGGCGCGGGGGATTCCCGTCTGTCACCGGCGGCCCGCCGTGCCAGCGAGCAGGCGGTGGCGCGCCTCACCACCAGCGGCGCCGCCAGCGCCGCGGCGGCGATCATCGGCGGCGTGCCCGGGATGGTGATCTCGCTCGGCGCGTTCGGCGCCGGACTGGCCACGCACGAGAAGCAGCGGCCCGAAATGGAGGCCCAGTTGCGCGCCAATCTCGACGCCGCGCTCGAGGAGATGTGGTTCAATCTGGTCGAGAATCGCGCCAGCAGTGTCCTGGCGCCGGTTCATTACCTGTCGACCAGGATTGATGACGAGCTCACGCCAGCGCGGCCGCAGCCCGTCGAGCTCGCTCCCCGGCCGCAGGAAGTCCTCCTGCCCGCGGCGCCGGGCCTCGATGTCGAAGACCTGCGCGAAGAGGAAAGCCTGGACGAGGACAAAGACATCGATGAGGAAGATGAAGCGGCACACGAGCAGTGAGTCGATGCCGACCGCCAGATGAGCGCGCCAGCACCCGGCGGTCGACTGTAATCATGACTGCTTCGTTTTCGAGCGCGGTGGCGTGGTACAGCGTGTCAAACAGGTGGTGTGACAAGCCGATGGCAAGCTCCACGGCGCGATGATGAATCAACGGCGTATCAATGATCTGGATCCCTTCGAGCAGATTCAGGTCGTCGAGGTCAGCGGCGGCAGTGGCCGGCACACGTCTCGCCAGCACGCTGGCCACTTCGGCTTTCCAGTGCGCCGGCTGCACCAGTGAGACTTCCGCCGCCCGCAGTCGAAGAAACAGATCCAGTGCTTGCAGCGCGTTGGCTTCGTCCGCCACATCGGGCAGGAACCATTTGATGGCGACGCTGGCGTCGATCACATAGCGGGTCATCGCGCCGCGATGCCGTGGGGACTGTCGGATTCGACCCGGATGTCGTCGCGCATCTGCAGGATCTCTTCGCTGGAAACATGCGGCGCCTGTTGCCGGCGGGCGAGGATGCGCATGAATGCGGCGTCACTTTGCGCCTTGCGCCGAGCCTGTGCGACGGCTTCCCGCAACAGGCGGGTCACGATGGCGCTGCTGTTTTCGTTGGCAAAGGTCTGGTTGAAGCTCTCCTTGACGTCGTCAGGAACGCTGCGATTTCGGTGACAGTAAACTGAGTTGCCGATCATCGAGCAGCCCCCGTGCTCCTGCTTTGCCGCCGCCAGCTTGGCAACCGGGCGGGTGATCATTGCGGAGGTCTCGCCGCAGCCTTCCCGACGGGTCCGGCAGGCAACGGCCGTGAGCGGCAGTAGCGGTCATGACTGTCGAGACACCCCTGATGATGGAAGTCATGACCGTTTCCCTCGTCCCCGGCCCTTCTCCCGCGCACGGGAGAAGGGAGATTCGCGAGTCGCTGACGCGACTTTCACATTAGAGCTTTCGTCGACTCCACAAGCGAAACCTTCTGCGGTCCGGCGAATTGGCACGATCACGCCCGGTCACGATACTGAACACGTTCGGGCACAGACGTGCTAGCATCGGGCCCTCCTCGAAGCGCCACCCATCAGTCTTGGCGCTTGTCCGATCTGGCCCGGCATCTCTGCCTTGCCTTACCCACACATACCCGATTGTTTGCCCAGACTGGTTCGTGCATTGGTGATTCGTCACGCACGCAGGGCGAACGCATGGAGTCTTCACGCTTGAAATTCACTGAACTGGGTCTCATACCCGAGATCCTTCGCGCCATTGCCGACCAAGGCTACGAAACACCCACCCCGATCCAGGCCCAAGCCATCCCCGTCGTCCTCCAGGGAAACGACCTGATGGCCTGCGCGCAAACCGGCACCGGCAAGACCGCCGGCTTTACCCTGCCGATCCTCAATCGCCTGGCCCAGAGCAAGGCCGCCGGGCCGCGCAGGATTCGCGTACTCATCCTGACGCCGACGCGCGAGCTCGCGGCCCAAGTCGAAGACAGCGTCGCCACCTACGGCGCGCACCTGCCATTCAAGTCGCTCGTGATCTTTGGCGGCGTCAGCATCAATCCGCAGATTGCAGCCCTCAGGAAGGGCGTCGACATTCTCGTCGCCACACCCGGCCGACTGCTCGACCACGCGCAGCAGCGCAACGTCGATCTTTCCGGAGTCGAAGTGCTGGTGCTCGACGAGGCCGAC
>DDUX01000032.1:0-7330 GCA_002345025.1 Candidatus Accumulibacter iunctus
TGCCGTTGTGTCCCCGCCCCAAGATCCCCGCCATACATGCCGTAAAGCAGCGATGCCAAGACACCTATGATGACGAAGTCTTTTTTTTTTTTTAATGATCCGGCGACCACCGAGACCTACCCTTTTCCCCTACACGACGCTCTCCGGGGTCGCCGTTCAGGGGCGGCGGCCCGCCCGGGCCGGGGGCCGGCCGCGGCACCAGCCACAGCGGCAACGCCGTCAGGAGCAGCACGGCGGCGATGAGCAACCAGTTTGTGCGCTTCATGCCCGCACCTCGCGACCGGCAAACAGCGGCATGCCTTTCAGCTCGTCGCGGTTGAAGCGCAGCAGGGCGTTGACCACCAGCACGCTCAGCAGGCCCTCGCTGATCGCCAGCGGAATCTGGGTGATGGCGAAGATGCCGGCAAACTTGGCGGCCGAGGCAGCAAAGCCGCCAACCGGATCGGGAAAGGCCCACGCGAGCTGCAGCGAGGTCGTCACGTAGCTGGCGAGGTCGGCGCAGAAGGTGGCGGCGAAGACGCAGACGGCGAGCGGCAGTTGCAGCAGGCGACCGGCGCGGAACAGCCCGGCAGCGACGAAGGAACCGACGATGGCCATCGAGAACAGGTTGGCGCCGAGCGTCGTCAAGCCTCCATGGGCCAGCAGCAGCGCCTGGAAGAGCAGGACGACGAGGCCGACCGGCACCATCGCCGTCGGCCCGAAGAGCAGCGCGCCGAGGCCGACGCCGGTCGGGTGCGAGCAGCTACCGGTCACCGAGGGCAGCTTGAGTGCCGAGAGGACGAAGGAAAAGGCGGCAGCGACGCCGAGCAGCATCCGCTGCTCCGGTCGCTCGTGCAGTCGCCGGCGCAGCGACCGCACGCCGATGACGACGAACGGCGCCGACGCCAGGGTCCAGCCGAGGGCGTGTTCGACCGGCAGGAAGCCTTCCATGATGTGCATCGCGTTCCCCCTTTCGAAGGCTGAAGACCCGTCAGCCGAAAACCCCGAAGGAGGAAGGTGGCCTGGATGCGCAGGGGGCGACCAGAGACGCCTTCCCGTCACCCCGGGGAATCGTGCAATCCGGTTTCGGGCCGGTCTTCTGGCTTGCCTTCGACCTTCCCCGCGCCTTCCCGTGCCTGGGCACAGTGGCGAATTGCGGAGTCGTCAGGCTTACAGCAGCGGGGGCTGCGCCGGAATCGATGACCGTCACCATGGACGGCCAACTTCACCGGCTTCCCGTTTCACCCGCCCCGTGGCTACGGAGCAAGGCACCCGAAACAGGCTTGATTATACGCCCAAGGCACTGCGCGGGGCGGGATTCGGACGACTTTTCAGGGGCTTCCGGGGCCACGTTCGACATTGACGCTGCTTGATGACGGCTCCTATACTCTCGTCGCTGCAGTTGGACTTCTTGTCCTCAAAAGTGAAATGAACCGGACACCGGACCGCCGCACTTGATGGAGAGAGTAGCGCCATGATCGACATGCGAAACATCCTGGCGGCTGCCCAGAGATTGGCCGCTGCTGCCAGTTCGCCAAGTCGGGTCATCCTGTTCGGCTCCCATGCGCGTGGTACTGCGACCGAAGATTCCGACCTTGACCTGATGGTCATCGAGAAGGAACTGCCGGACAAGGCGGCTGAATACCTGCGCCTGCGCGGCGCGCTTGGTCGAGTCGCGCCCGGCGTTGGAGTTGATCTGTTGATCTACCCCTTGGCCGAATTCGAGCGACGCAGCCAGGTTCCGGGAACAGTCCTCTATGAGGCGCGCGTCGAAGGCAAGGTGCTGCATGACGCCCTTCATTGAAGAAGCGCAGCGCCTGCTAAGTCTGGCTCGGGGCGATTACGAAGCGTTCACCGTTCTTCGCACCCACCCCAGCATGCCGCTTGCCCCTACCTGCTTCCATCGCAGCAATGCGTGGAGAAAGCCCTGAAAGCGGTACTGACCGCCCGCCAGGTCTTCTTTCGCAGGGTTCACGACTTGGAAGAAATCGCCAACCTGCTGACAGAAGCTCATATCACGCCGCCTTTCCTGGCGGAACAATACGGCCTGCTCAACCCCTTCGCGGTGGAGATCCGTTATGACGATCGGGTCGTTCCGCTGATCACTCTGGAAGAGACCGACCACATGGCGACACGAACGCTGCGCTGGGCCGAGGAACTGGTTTCACGGGCCTGAAGCAGCGGTTCGCTGCACTTTGACCCGGGAACGTTGCCACTAACAGATGTGTTGCAGCAGAACGCCGGCACTGCGAACGAGTTCGAGCGCGACCCGATCTGGCCGATGCTCATGAACCGCTGGCTTTTGGCCTAGCACACCTCGCTGGGGGCGGACAACGGCATCGGCGTGGCGCTGGCCGCCCTGATCATACGTCGACAGCGCCGCCTGCGAGGCGGCTGCGGCGATCAGGCGGCGGCGCCGGCGAACAGGCGGGCGACCGCCGGCGGATTGCCGGGGAAGTAGAAATGGACGTAGGAGGCGGTGATCGAACCCTGCCGATAGATCGCCTCGCCGTCGCCACCTGCCGGACGTCGCGCGCGACAAAGCGGTGCTAGTGGGGTGTCGCTTTTCGAATAATGGAAGGTGTGGCCACTCAGCGTGCCCTCGGGCAGTTCCGCGACCTGCATCCCGAGCGCCGCCAGGCGTCGCTGCATCACCGCCCGCCCGGGTAGCAGGCCGGCCAGCGGGTGCCGCTCGCCCTCCCGGTCGACCACCTCGTCGAACAGGCTCATCATGCCGCCGCACTCGGCGAGCAGGGGCCTGCCGGCGGCGACGTGACCGGCGAGCGATCGCCAGAGGTCACCCCGAGCTGCCAGCGTCGCCGCATGCAGTTCGGGGTAGCCGCCAGGCAGCCAGATCGCATCGCAGACGGGCAGCGCGTCGCCGGCGAGCGGCGAGAAGAAGCGGATCTCGGCCCCCAGTTCGCGCAGCGTGTCGACGTTGGCCGGGTAGATGAAGCCGTAGGCGGCGTCGCGCGCGATCGCCACGCGGCGGCCGGCAAGCAGGGCAGGGACGGGGGCTGCCGCGCGGGCGGCGAAGTGCACCGGCGGCGGCAGGCCGACGCTCGCCGAGGCCGCCAGAGCGTCGGCGAGACGGTCGAGGCGGCCCGCCAGGTCGGCGATCTCGGCCGCCTGCAACAGTCCGAGATGGCGCTCCGGCAGGCTGGCGTCGCTGCGCGGCACGGCGCCGAACCAACCCATTCCCGCTGGCAGGCTGTCGCGCAGCAACTCGGTGTGGCGGCTGCTGCCGCTGCGGTTTGCCAGTACGCCGGCAAAGGGCAGCCCGGGGCGGTAGGTCGCCAGTCCGTGCGCGACGGCGCCGAAGGTCTGCGCCATCGCCCGCGCGTCGATCAGCGCCAGCACCGGAATGCCGAACAGGCAGGCGATGTCGGCCGCCGACGGCTCGCCGTCGAAGAGCCCCATGACGCCTTCGATCAGGATCAGGTCCGAATCGGCAGCGGCGCGCGCCAGGCGGATGCGTGCGTCGTCCTCGCCGCACATGCCGAGGTCGAGGTTGTAGCACGCGCGTCCGCTGGCGACGGCGTGGATCTGCGGGTCGAGGAAGTCAGGGCCGCACTTGAAGACGGTGACGCGCCGTCCCTGGCGGGCGTGCAGGCGGGCGAGGGCCGCCGTCACGGTCGTCTTGCCCTGGCCGGAAGCGGCGGCGGCAATCAGCATCGTCGGGCAGTTCGGCATGGCTACAGCGCCTCATCGGGCATGGTTGCTTCCTTTTCGCGGCGAGCGCGAGCGCAGGCGGGCGGCGTGGTTTCCCCCGGAGATGCGGGGCGGGCCGACCGATGAAAGGCGATGAGGATAGCATGCGTCCGTGCGGATCGCCGCCGTCGACCGCGCGACGCTGCAGCGCCGCGTTGCTGGAATGTCCAAGTGGTCAATGCTTGCGGAAGCGGTGCCCGTTCCTCTATCCTGAGTCTTTTGCCGGCTGGGAACGTCTGTCTTGACGCTTCCCGAAAACCCGGCGTCTGGGGAGAAGCGTCATGGTCCATACGACGACGGCGTTGCAGCGGCGCCAGGAGGAATCCCGCACGACCCCGAAGATCTCCGAGCGGGGGGCTGTGCCTTCAGTGCAGGGAGTGCCGAGGTTTCTCGGGGTCGGCTCGGCCCGGCAATCGGCGAACGATGTCGCGCGCGACGGCAAACAAGGCCCCGGCCGGGCGCTGGCGCACGGCGAGCGCATCCAGAATTCGTTCGGATCGCGGCACGATCTGTCCTCGGTGCGGATGCACGTCGGCCGAAGTTCGGGCGAAGCCTGCGACCGGCTCGGTGCTGCCGCGTTTGCGACCGGCTCGTCGATCGCGTTTCGTGCCGACCCCGACCTGTGGCTGGCCGCACACGAGGCGGCGCATGTGATCCAGCAGCGCCATGGCGAGGGGCCGCCCGCCGGGCTCGACTCGCCAGGTGACCGCCACGAGCGCGCGGCGAGCGCAGTGGCCGATCGGGTGGTGGCGGGGAAGTCCGCCAGGGATCTGCTGCCGCGCGGTGAGCGCCGGGCCGCCGGCGGTGCAGGCGCGGTCCAGCGCTACACGATTGAAACGCTTGCAGGAGGACGTGCGCAGGTTGGCGAGAGCAAGCAGACGGCGCTGTTCGGGTCGCAGACGCTTTATGCGACATCGGGACTCATCAGCGGAGCGAATTCCAAGCTTCAGGCAGCGGGAAAACAGGGCTCGTCCATCGAGCTGAAAGCGGTCGGCGGCTCGGTCAGCGTCGATGGCAACTCGCTGACCGGCGTCCAACCGGAATTCCTCGCCAAGCCGGGGAGCCCACACTCGGGCGTGGAAAAGGCCAATGCGCCGGGCGGCATGGACACCGAAGGAACAGCCAATGGTCCCATGGCCCTGTGGACCGATTGCGGCCGTTCGTCGGCGGCGGTGACCGGTTCTTCCGGCGGGGGCGACCGCAGTGTCGTCTATCTCGACAACGGCGTCGCCAAGCTCGGCAAGGGCGTCGATGACTCGACGGTTTCGGACTGGCTCAAGGGAGAGCCGAACCAGATGGCGAACCAGGTTTACATGGATCTGATGCCACGCTTCATCGAGCGCTCGGACAACGCGGCATTCGTCGTCGAGGGTGTGCACTACGCTTGGCAAAGCAACACGGCATCGGGCGCCCTGGCGGGTGCGGCCGTCGGCGCCGGGCTCGGTGCCCTGATTGGCAGCTTCGTTGGCGGCCTGGGCGCGGCTCCCGGGGCAGTCATCGGCGGCGTGGCAGGCGCAATCGGCGGCGCGATCGTCGGTTCGCGGGCCCGCAGCAAGGTCTTTCGCAAGCCCGCCAGCATTGCCGAAGCCAAGGCGATGTACCTGGCGCTGGGCAACGCCGGCATGGACAAGTTTGACAAGGAGGCGGGGATCAACTTTTATGCCAATCCGGAGATCGGCGAGTCGTACTCGATGGCGACCGAGGGCGACATGCCGGGTTTCAAGTCCTATCCGGGCAGGGACACATGGAACTACCACTGGGCCGGCGTCGTGATGAAGGATGGTGCCGACAACATCACGCTCGAAAACTACGCCGTCACCGAGAAGTACGCGGCGAGCAAGGGGGTCAGCCAATATGATTTCATCGACCGCCAGTGGAATTTTGCGATGTACGGGACGGTGGACAAGAGCCAGACGTTCCACCAGGAGCACCTGGCCAGCAAGACGCATGGTTCGCACGCGACGTCCATTGCGGTCAGGACCGACCAATGACCAAAACGGAGGCCGGGCGCCACGAGTTGCCGCCGCGCCTTGATCGCGCCGAGCAGTTGAGGTGGCTCGATGGGCAGCGGGTCCGCGTCGTGGGGACCTACCTGTCCGTGCCCAGCCTGAAGAAGATGCCCCGTCCGGGCCGGCCGCCCGAGTACGTGGACCTGGGCGAGGTCGTCATTCAGATCGAGGGCAGTGCCGCGGCCTACGACCCGGCGGCCGGCGACACGCCGGCACGCATCGGGCTCGGCATGGCAGCACGGCCGAGCGACGAGATCGTTCGGCTCAACGATCGCCGCGTCTGCGTCGAAGGTCGAATCGTGCTGCGTCCCGAGATGGCTTCGACGCATCGTTCAGCGGTACGGAGACCCAGTCCGGTATTGCAGGACCCCACCGGACTGCGCCTCGAGGAGTGAATTCGGCTGGAGTCGAAAAGGCGAGTCAGGAGGGGGGCGACTCGTCGCTACAATCGGCGGAGGCTTGGCCCACCACAGCATGCCCATCGAGTCTGACCGGAAGCCAGTCAATGATGAAAAAGCTTGATCGCATCACCCCCGACCTCACCCGGCTGCTGCCCGAAGAGCTGGTCGAGCGCACGGTCACGCAGCAACTGATCCCGGCGATTGCCAAGGGCGGCCCTGACACGCAAGATCGAACACGCGGCGCAGCAGGTGTCGACGCGGCATCACTTGCGCAATGGCGATGCGCGGAAGATGGACTTCCTCACGCCGGCGAGCGTCGATCTGGTGCCCACCTCGCCGCCGTACTGGACGCTCAAGGAGTACGACGACGCGGAAGGTCAGCTCGGCGACATCGGGGGCTATGAGGCTTTCCTCGACGAGCTCGACAAGGTCTGGCGGGACTGCTTCGACGCGCTGGTCCCGGGCGGGCGGCTGATCTGCGTGGTCGGCGATGTTTGCCTGTCGCGGCGCCGCAACCTCGGCGTGCATGAGGTGGTGCCGCTGCATGCGTCGATCCAGGAGCGCTGCCGGCGAATCGGCTTCACCAATCTGGCGCCGATCATCTGGCACAAGATCGCCAACGCGGCCTTCGAGAGCAGCGGCAACGGCGGCGGCTTTCTCGGCAAGCCTTACGAGCCCAACGCGGTGATCAAGAACGACATCGAGTGCATCCTGATGCTGCGCAAGCCCGGCGGCTACCGCACGCCGACGGCGCCCAAGCGCCTGCTCTCGGTGATCCCCGAAGCGCTGCACCGGGCGTGGTTCCAGCAGGTGTGGACGGGGCTGACCGGCGCTTCGACCCGCGAGCATCCGGCGCCGTATCCGGTCGAGCTCGCCGAGCGGCTGGTGCGCATGTTCAGCTTCGTCGGCGACACGGTGCTCGACCCGTTCATGGGCACCGGCACGACCGCGGTGGCAGCGGCGAAGTGGGGGGCGCAACAGCATCGGCGTCGAGATCAGCCGCGAGTACGCGGAACTGGCGCGCCGCCGCTTCGAGCGCGATGCGAACCACCTGTTCTCGGTCGCCGAGCTGGCGACTGCCGATGTCGACCCACAGCCCGCCCGGGCGCGCGAGGCGGCGGCGTGATCCGCGATCTGGAAGCCGCGATCGACGGCTTGCTGTCGCGGCCCGCGACCTCGACGCTCCGTCTGCAGGACCTCGCCGACCTGCTCAAGTCGCTGCTCGATCGC
>DDUX01000032.1:7653-9898 GCA_002345025.1 Candidatus Accumulibacter iunctus
AAGAACTGGGACATCGCCTACGAGTTCGCCGGCAAGTTCCGTCTGCTGGTTTCGCTGAAGTCGATGCTGAAGAACATCAGCGGCTCGGTCCCCAACCGCATCGACGACCTGCAGAGCGAACTGGCGAACGTGCAGCAGCTGCGCTCCGAGATCGTCATCGGCTACGTCGTGCTGCTTGACGTGGTCGAGGACAAGGCGCGCAAGGAAGACGGCGAGATGTGGTCCGACTGGTTCGAGCAGGCGCTGCGCCGGCTGGCGATCCGCAAGGCGCCGCTGTGGAACCCTGGGCTGATGGAAGGACTGTGGTTCATTCGCTTCGACGGCAGGCGCGCTTCCGGCGAGCGCCTCGTCGACCCGACGCGCGTCGAACGCGAAGGCGGCGAGTTCATCCGGGCGCTGTTGTGCGAGTTGCAGCTTCGCGAGCCGGCGGTGGAATTGCGCCAGCCACTCGACTGCAACGGACTGAATTCGCTGGCCCGATGACGCTCCGGCAGGTGGTCGTCGCCGCGCGGGTTGGCGCCGAACGAACTGCTGCAGGCTCAGGGACTCTCGTCGGGACCGCTCGACTTCTCATCCCCCGGCGTTGGTGACGCGGCCGCGCGGGCCATGTTCGACGTAGAGAATCTGCGCCTTTTGCCATGCGGCAAGCTGCTCCGGGTCGAGGGCGGCGCCGGTGGCGAGGCGGTCGATGCCGACCGGCCGCCAGCGGTCGTCGGCCGTGCCGATGCGCGCCTTCAGTCTTTCGCGCAGCGCGCCGACGAGAAACACGAGAACGGCGACGCCGACGACGTAGGGCATCACCTGCACCAGCGAGAGAAACGTGGCGAGGCTGATCTGACTCGGGAAGAGGATTTCCGGAAGGTCGTAGCCGAAATGCCGGCCGAGGGCGAAAAGAAAAGGGACCCACATGGCCAGCCAGAGAAGCCAGGCGAGCGCAGTGATGACGACAGCCGACACCCGCCGCAGCGGGTGCGCCAGGTCGGGCCGCTCGATGATCAGCGGGAGGCGTCGGGCTCGATGCCGCGGTCGGGACTCGTCCATCGGGCGGGTTTCTCGCTGTCACGAAAAAGGATCTTCGGTACGGCCACCACCGAGGTGGCGGCCGTGATGACCCAGTAGATGATCGGATACCAGATCAACCAGGCGTCTTGGTTGTGGCCACGCTGCATGATGTGCCGCGGCAAGCCGGAGAGCTGTAAGCGAGTGCGGCGCGGCATGGGTGGAGTTTGGCAGAAATTCGATCCCCTTTACCTTCCTTGCGCCTGATGATGATCTGCGTTGTCACCCTGATCGCGCTATGGCTCCTCGGCCAGTTTCACGGCGGCGGGCCGCGTAATCCGCCAGCGGCACTGATCTGACCAGTGTCATCGGGGTCAGCATCGCATTGCATTTCTCAAGAGAGAGCATTCGACGGTGGACCCCGTTGCTCACTTTGATCAACGGGTGGGATGAACGTGAATGCTGTTGTTGAAAGACTGCGACCCCATGGTTCGGGGAATGAACCGGGAAACGTGTGTGTCGAGTGGCACGAGGTATTGAATCTCCCATCATCACCTTGCGCAAGCTCTTGCGGTGTCCGTTAAAATGCCCTTCTCAACAACCGAAAGGAAGCAGGGATGAATACCAAGGAAGACCAGTTGTGCATGGACGTGCTCGCCGCCATTGCTTGGGCGGATGGCGAGGTAAGCGTGGCCGAAGCTGAGAAGGTGATCGATCTGATCGACCGGATGGAGTACGTCGACCACCATCGCGTCCAGGAGGCGATGTTCGTCCCGCACAACGCCCCGTCCGTGGCACAGTTGGGAACGCTCGAGAAAAAGATGCGCGTGCGCCTGCTGCACGACGCCTATGTCGTCGCCGATTTTTGTGGCGGCGTCGACGCCGCCGAGTTGGAGATCGTCAAGACCCTGGCAGGCACCGTCGTCGACCCCGAGCGCTGGCCCGAGGTACTGGCCTGTCTCAAAGTCTATGCCGATTACGAACACGCCGCGGAACGTTTGTGGGGGGTAACCCATCTGGGCTAGCCCTGCCCTTTACCCCCAAGTCTTGTTGTCATCCGAAGTCCAGTGTCGGAGCGAGAGCCCTTCGCGCAGCGATTGCAGGACCGAATAGCCGTGCCACATGATTTGATGCCCTGGATGGGGGTCTTTGGCGCAATGCTCTCAAGCTAACAGAACATGGTCATACCGATTTCTTGTAAGCGTGTGATAGATGTGGTTTTTGGGTGGAATCTCTTGGGTATGAT
>DDUX01000064.1:0-15188 GCA_002345025.1 Candidatus Accumulibacter iunctus
GGCTGCGCACTCCTGCGATGCTGAGCGGAGAGATTGGATCCTCTTGGAGGCAATGTACAAGTTGGCGAAGCACAACCAATGGATGCACCGGCAATCAGAGTCCTGCCTCTCGCTGCCTTCGGGCAGGAAGGGCCAGAGCAGTTGGCAATAGCGGACGAGCCACGGTCTTGCTCTTGACGAGACCACTGCCCAGATCCCGGTTCTTGAAGAAGTCGAGCGTGAACCTTTGCGATGCGATCCGCAGCTCCGCCGCGAACGGCCGGCTGTGGGCTGCGCGGGCCGGGGACTGGGCAGACGTGCAGGAGGGCCAGTGCAGCGCGGCCTACGAGGCTGTTCTTGACCAGCTTTCCCTGGCTCCGGGAAGCAGCTACTGCGATGTCGGTTGCGGCGCCGGAATGGCGGCCCAGCTTGCTGCACGTCGCGGCGCAGAGGTTGCCGGCGTCGATGCCGCTGCACCCCTTCTCGCAATCGCCCGTGAACGCGTGGCCGTCGGGGATTTCCGCCTTGACGACCTGGAAGAACTTCCATTCGCCGACGGCCGCTTTGACTTCGTCACTGGCTTCAACGCCTTTCAGCTTGCCGCCAATCCGGTGGCCGCTCTCGTCGAAGCCAGGCGAGTCGCGAAGCCCAATGGCCGAATCGTCGTCCTGACCTGGGGCAGCCCGCAAGGAATGGATGCAGCGGCATTGGCGCCCTTCCGGTACGATGACGGCAGCTATCGCCTTGGCGCCTCGTTCCGCTGGCTCCTGGCGGCCCCCTGACTGGAACAGCCACCGCATGCGCCGCCGCAGCTTCCTCGCCACTCCCCTGCTGTTGCCGACGTTGACGAGCGCTGCACCGGCCGCGGCCGCCATCGCCTATCCGCCGGTCGAAGCCGGCGTGCAGCTGCGCTTCCCGCGCGATCACGGCGCCCACCCGGACTTTCGCACCGAATGGTGGTACGTCACCGGCGCCCTTGACGCGCCGCAAGCCGATGTCGGCTTCCAGCTCACCTTCTTCCGCAGCCGGCCGGGAATCGCCGAAGGCTTGCGCTCGCCGATTGCCGCGCGCCAGATCGTCTTCGCGCACGCGGCGCTGACCGTTCCCGGCGAAGGCCTGCAGCACGCCGAGCGCGCCGCCCGCGCCAATCTCGGTGCCCGCTTCGCCACCGACGATCTCGATGTCAGCATCGGTGCCTGGCGGATGTTCCGGCAGGAGATCGACGGCCGGGAGAGCCTGCAGTTGCGGATGCAGAGTCCGCAGTTCTCCTGGGAGCTGTCGCTGACCCCATCGCAGCCGCTGCTGCTGCAGGGCGCTGCCGGCTACTCGCGCAAGGGGCATGCTGAAGGACTGGCGAGCCATTACGTCAGCTGGCCGCAGTTGCTCGTCGCCGGAACGTTGCTCCGCCAGGGTCGCCGGCAACCGGTCGACGGCCGCGCCTGGTTCGACCATGAGTGGTCTACCGCGCTGCTCGGCGACGGCGCGGTCGGCTGGGACTGGCTGGGAATCAACCTCGACGATGGTGGCGCGCTGATGGCGTTCCGCATGCGCGACGCTGCCGGCGAGACGCTCTACGCGCACGCCGCCTGGCGCAACGCCAGTGGGCACCTGCAGCAGTTCGCCAGCGACCGCGTCCGCTTCACGCCGCAACGTCGCTGGCGGTCGCCGCGCAACGGCGCCGCCTATCCGGTGCAGATCGAAGTCGCTTTCGGCGAGCACAGCATCCGCACGCGACCGATCGTCGACGACCAGGAGCTATCGACCAGCCAGCCGACGCCGGTCGCCTACTGGGAGGGGCTGGTCCGCGTCGACGGCAGCCTCAGCGGCCGCGGCTACCTCGAAATGACCGGCTACGCAACGCGCATGCGGATCGGTGGCGAAGCCGGCGGGCGCCTGCCGGCCTGAGGAACGGGCAGCAGCGGTTCTCAGATCCCGAGAAAGTCGCGGATCTTGTCGAGCATGCCAGCGTCGGCCTTCGTCCCGCCCGGCGGCGGCTCCACGTAGCGCTGCGAGAACTCGTTCATCTCCTGCTCGCGTCGGGCGAGGATGTGGGCAAAGGCCTCGGCGATCTCCGGCCGCGACTGGATGAGCTGCTCGACCGTCGCCTGGTCGAGTCGATAGCAGACGAGGTCGCTGCGCGCGGTGACCGTGTCGCGGCGGTGCTCGCCAGTGAGCACACCACGCTCGCCAAAGGTGCTGCCGGCCTCGATGGTGCGAAAAAGCTGCCGCGGCTGCTCGGGAAACTCAAGCCAGACCTCCGCCTCGCCAGCCGTCAACAGATACAGCCAGTGCGCGACGTCGCCCTGCCGGTAGATCACGTCACCACTGACGAAGGGCGCATGGATGAGGTGCTGGCTGATGGTCAGCAGCTCGTCTTCCTGCAGGCTGGAGAAAATCTCGAAGCGGCGCAGGTCGGCCAGCCGCCGCTCGCCTTCGCGCCGCCGGATCGACTTGCGATGGGCCTCGTTCTCCTTCGTCACCAGCAGCGACTGCTCCGGTACTGCCAGCTCCATGCCACCGCGCTGCAGGGCGGCGAGCACATGCACGCGCACCGCCGAGTCGGTCGGATCGTCGGCCTGCGGATCGAGCATCCAGTAGCGCAGAGCGTAACGCGCGTAACCCGGACCGAACTCCATCAGGACGCACGATGGCCGCGGGTCATCGGCAACGTTGGGAATCTCGGCAGCGCTGATTGCCGCCTCGACGGCAGCGATCACCTGCGTCGGTGGCGAATCGTAGGTCAGGTTGAACCACACCCAGCGCCGCCACGGCCAGCTCGCGACATCGGCCCGACCGTATACCGTGAAACGGCCACGCATCAACTGGCTGTTGGGTACCACGACGATCTCGCCATTGCGCGTCCGGATCGTCGTCTGTCGCCAGCGGACCTGCGCCACGCGGCCGGTCAGGTCGTCGATGCGGATCCAGTCGCCGGTGCGCAGCGAGTTGTCGAGCTGCAGGGCGACTCCGGCCAGGATGTTGCCCAGCGTATCCTGCATGGCGAAGGCGAGCACGGCGGTGATCACCGCCGACGTCGTCAGCAGGCTCGACGGGTCGAGGCCGACGAAGTGCAGTCGCGCAATGATGAACAGCGCGTACAGCAGCAGCACGCTGATGTCTTCGGCGATGCGCGCAACGACGATGCCGACGCGCGGCAGGATCGCCCGGAAGACGAAGATCGCCGCCAGCCGGAACAGCGCCATACCCGAACCGATGACGAAGACCTCGTGCACCATCACCGCCAGCCGCGAATACTGTAGCGCTTCGAGCACGGCGCCGATCAACTGGCCGAGCAGGCAGAGGACGAAGGCGACGAAGGTGGCCGCGACGCGCTGTCGTTCCCTGGCCAGCAGTCGCAGCGACAGCAACGTCAGGATGACGGCAGCCGCGATGAGGTACTTCGTCTCCGGTAACC
This sequence comes from Candidatus Accumulibacter iunctus, assembly GCA_002345025.1. Classification (GTDB taxonomy): domain Bacteria; phylum Pseudomonadota; class Gammaproteobacteria; order Burkholderiales; family Rhodocyclaceae; genus Accumulibacter; species Accumulibacter iunctus. Next base: position 3,395 of record DDUX01000064.1, read on the forward strand.
AGAAGTAGGACCAAATTCTGTGCAGCACGCTATCCATCGCTCACCTTCCCCCGCGCAGTGGTCGCCCCGCCGCGTTGCCTCGCTGCCGCAAGCGGCGCCAAAAGACGTCGAGAAAACCTCAGACCAGCCCGTCGAAGAGTTGCACTTCGACCACATCACCGGCAGCGACCGGTCCGCGTTCATGCCCGAGAACGATGAAGCAGTTTGCTTCCGCCATCGAGCGCAGGATTCCCGAGCCCTGCGCAGCGGCGGGCCGCACCCGCCAGCCACCGTCGGTCTGGCTGAGAATGCCGCGCTGAAACTCGCTGCGCCCCGGCACCTTCCGCAGCTTGCACTCGCATACCGCCGGCAGCAGCGGCACGACGGGCGGCGGATCGGCGCCCATCAGCAGATGAAGCGCCTCGCGGACGAACTGGTAGAAAGTGACCATCACCGCCACCGGGTTTCCCGGCAGACCGAACAGCCAGGCGCCGCCGTCGCCACCGCCGCCGGCAGCGATACGGCCGAAGGCCAGCGGCCGCCCGGGCTTCATGGCGATCTTCCAGAACAGGACTTCGCCGAGTTCCGCCATCAGTGGTTTCACGAAATCCGCCTCGCCGACCGATACACCGCCGCTGCTGATCACCACGTCTGCCGCCGCAGCAGCCTGCCGGAAGGTTTCGGCGAGCAACACGGGATCGTCACGGACGACGCCCAGATCAAGGAGCTCGCAGCCGATCCGGCTGAGCATGCCGAACAGCGTGTAGCGGTTGCTGTCGTAGACCTCCCCGTCAGCCAGCGGCGTGCCGATCGAGCACAACTCGTCACCGGTCGACAGGAAGGCAACCCGCAATCGCCGGAAGACGCTGAGCTCGGCGAAGCCGAGCGAAGCCATCAGCCCGAGTTCGGCAGGGCCGATCAGTCGTCCGGCACGCAGCGCCGGCCGGCCAACGGCCAGATCCTCACCCGCCAGGCGGATGTTCTGCCCCCTGAGCTGGCCCTCTGGGATGACGACGCGCTCACCCTCGACACGGACGACCTCCTGCATCACGACGGTATCGCAGCCAGCCGGCGGCACCGCGCCGGTCATGATGCGCACGCATTCGCCGGCTGCCAGCACATCGGCGCAGGCCCTGCCGGCCATGGCCGTGCCGACGACCCGCAGCGACGTCGCGCCGGTGGCCTCGAGGTCGGCATGGCGCAGCGCGTAGCCATCCATCGCCGAGTTGGCGGCAGCGGGCACGTTGCACGGCGCGATGAGGTCACGCGCGAGAACACGACCGAGGGCGCTGCGCAGAGCGACGCGCTCGCACATCGACAGCGGCCGCAACTGGCTGCGGATGAAGCGGCGCGCCTGCTCCACCGACAGGGCGTCCGGGTCGTGGCCATCGAGGTAACTGAAACGGGAGGAAAGGCTCATGGCAAACTCCCTGACCACTGGCAAGGGTGATTCGACGGACCGCCGGGCGGCGCCAACAGTGGCGTGCGGCAGGCCGCGGCAGCCGCTGCCGGTGACGATCCGGTCACGCGCGCTCAGCCGCCGGTCATCGACATGAAGCGCACCACCTGCGGCGAGTTCATCTGGCTGCCGAAATCATGGCCCCTGGCCTTGATCCCCATGCCGTGGACGATCGCCGCCCGCAGCGGCTGCTGCTCGGCCGGATGTGCCCGCAGGACCGGCAGGAGTTGCACGGCGTCGTTGCTGCCGAGACAGGGGTAGAGCTCGCCGCGCGCGGTGATGCGGACGCGGTTGCAGCTATCGCAGAAGTTGTGACTGTGCGGCGAAACGAAGCCGACGCGCGTCTGCTGGCCGGGAATGCGCCAGTAACGGGCCGGTCCGCCACTGCTCTCGGCCGAGGGCACGAGAACGTGGCGCGTCTGCAGTCGCGCCAGCGCCTCGTCGCTGCTGAAGAAGCGGTTGTCGCGCGCATCGCCGACGTCACCCAGCGGCATCTGTTCTATGAACGAGATGTCAATGCCGCGGCCGACGGCAAAATCGACGAGATCGATCACTTCGTCGTCATTGAGCTTGCGAATCATCACCGTATTGATCTTCACGCGATCGAAGCCAGCGGCCTGCGCCGCGTCGAGGCCACGCAGGACCTTCGTCAGGTCGCCAACGCGGGTGATCTGCCGGAAGCGCTCCGGCTGCAGGGTATCGAGGCTGATATTGATCCGTCCGACACCGGCCGCCCGCAGCGCCGGCGCGAAACGCTCGAGTTGCGAACCGTTGGTCGTCATCACCAGTTCGCGCAAACCCGGCAGGCGCGCAATCCGCTCCAGCAGCCAGACGACATTGTGCCGCAGCAGCGGCTCGCCGCCGGTAACCCGCACCTTGCTCACACCGAGTTCGACGAAGGTGCTGGCGACACGCAGACACTCCTCGAGCGTCAGCACCTGCGCGCGCGGCAGAAAAGTCATCTCCTCGGCCATGCAGTAGTTGCAGCGGAAGTCGCAACGATCGGTGATCGACAGCCGGATGTAGCTGACCCGCCGCCCGTACTTGTCGATGAGGCTTCCCGGCGCCTGCCGCGAAAAGTCCAGGGCCCCCTCGCGCGAGGAGAAGGTCGCGCGGCCGGCCGGCGAACCGGCAATGACATCTGGCGGCAGTGGTTCATTGCGCATCGGCGAGACTCCCGCGGGCGTGCCCTGGCGAAGAGAAAGGGGGAGGAAACCCTGGCGGCGGATTATAGCCCACTTGCCGCTGCCCCTGCCCCGTCAGCCATGCCCGTCGCGGCACCGTCGGCCGTTCCCCCGCTCCATGCGGCGAACCCGGCGAACTCGTGGAACCCGGCGAAACCGGCCAGGCGCATCAGATCGCCCGGCCGATCGACATCCCACAGAGGTGGCAGTTCAAGCCAGCTCAGCCCGGCGCCGGCGAGACGGTGGCGCGTCTGCGCCATCACCCGCTCGCTGCCCCAGTCGATCCCGGCAAAGAGCGACGGCTGCGGACGGCGCAGCCCGACGAGGACATAGCCGCCATCCTCGGCCGGGATGAAGACCGCGTCATTCCCGGCGTCGTCCCGCAGGGCGGCAGCGGCAGCAACGAGATGCACCGGCTGCAGCACCGGACAATCGCAGCCGATCAGCAGCAGCGGGCCGCTGGCGTCGGCAAAGGCCGCCGCCATCCGCTCGCCGAGATCGCCGGCCGGCTGCGGCCGCAGATCGACGCCGCAGCGCCGGTGGAGGGCGCGGAAGAAGCGCTGCCGCTCGTCTGGTGCCGCCCAGACACGCACGCTGCCGATCGCCGCCTGCTGCGCGACCGCCAGCGTGCGCAGCGTCAGACGACGCTGCAGCCGTGCCGCAGCGGCAGCGCCGAGCGCCGGAATCAATCGCGTCTTCGTCGTCCCGGGCAGCGGCGCACGGCTGAAGACGGCGATCGCCACTGCTTCAATCCTGTCGCGGCGAGTAACCATAGCGCACCGCCAGCTGCCGTGGATCGGCACCGAAGAAGTAGCTCGCGCGCAGCCGCCACATCAGCAGGATCGTTCGCACGACCCCGTGCTTCTGCCAGCGGCGGGCGGAAGTGAGCACCGGCGGGCGCAGGCACGCCGGCCGGCCAACACGCTTGAGGCGCTTCGCCAGCGCGATGTCCTCCATCAACGGCAGGTCGGGAAAGCCGCCAACGTGCTCGAAGACATCGCGGCGGACGAAAACGGCCTGGTCGCCGGTGGCGATTCCGGTCAGCCGCGAACGCCAATTCATCATCCACTCGACGACGCGCAGCAGCGGCTGCCGGCCGTCGATTCGCACGTCGAAGCGGCCCCATGTCGCGCCGGCCGCCACAGCCGCCCGGATCAGCTCGGCGGCCACCGGGGGCAAGACGGTGTCGGCATGCAGGAAGAGCAGCACCTCGCCCCTGCTGGCATCGGCGCCGGCATTCATCTGCGCCGCCCGGCCCCGCGCCGACTCGAGCACCCGGTCAGCCAGCATGCGCGCGAGCCGGGCGCTCTCGTCGACACTGCCGCCGTCGACCACCAGCAACTCGCCCCCCTGCCGCTGCAGCCCGCGCAGCCCCGCCAGGTGCGCCGAAATCGTCGCCGCCTCGTCGAGCACCGGCACGATCACCGACAGCCAGGGGCTAGCCGGCCGTGTCACGGCGGCGGGCGGCGAGCCGGGGTGTTCGTCGCTTGCGGCAGCGCTGCGAAAACGCGGCATGTTCATCGGTGCATCCTCCACGGGCCGCATCTTAACGCAGCGCCGACGACATGGACCGCCGGCACGCACAAGCGACAACGGCCGCCTGACATCGCCCCGCCGCAGCCGGCGACAGCGGCCGACGCCAGGCACCGCCGGCGCAGCAGATCGGCCGCCGGCGCGTCGGCGACGGGCCGGCCGTGAGAAATGCCCGGACCACGCGCGAGTGCTTCAGGTATAGTGCGCGTTGCGGCCCGGCCACGAACACCCGCCGGGTCGGCAGCTCCGCCAATCGCAGCGACGCCGAACGATGACCTCCCCCGAACTTCCCTCCGCGAGCACCCCGGACGCAGCCGGAGTACCTTTCGCCGTACCCGGCGCCGAATGGCATGTCGAGGACGATTTCGGGCTCTCCCTGACCCTCGCCATCGGCCGCGCACGGCAGACCTTCCGCTGGCTTCGCCCCGGCAGCTTCCTGATGGGGTCGCCCGCCGACGAGCCGCAGCGCGGCAGTGCCGAACTGCTGCACGAAGTCACCCTCAGTCGGGGCTTCTGGATCGCCGACACGGCCTGCACGCAGGCACTCTGGATGGCGGTCTGGCCGGTCAATCCGAGTCATTTCCAGGACGATCCCCGCAATCCGGTCGAGAACGTCGCCTGGCACGACGCGCAGCGTTTCATCGGCGAACTCAACCGGCGGCTGTCGGGAGTGCACGCGCGGCTGCCAACTGAAGCCGAATGGGAGTATGCCTGCCGCGCCGGCACGACGACACCGTTCTCCTTCGGCAGCACGGTGACCACCGACGAGATCAACTACCATGGCGGCTTCCCCTACGCGGGCGGCGCGCCGGGCGCCTATCGTCAGCGCCCACTGCCGGTCCGCACGCTGCCGGCGAACGCGTGGGGACTCTACGAGATGCACGGCAACGTCTGGGAGTGGTGCGAAGACTGGTACGCCGATTACCCGCACGAGCCGCAGATCGATCCGCGCGGACCGGCTTTCGGCAAGATGCGCGTGCTGCGCGGCGGTACCTGGAGTGACCCCGCGCGCTACGCGCGTGCCGCCACCCGCAGCCGCATCGAGCCCGCCTACCGTCCGCGCAGCACCGGTTTCCGGCTCGTCCTTGGTGCGCCCTGAGCCGTCGTCAGGGAGTCGCCGACGGCCGTCCGGGCAGTGCGCACGGGAAGAGCAGGCAAGCGTTCCGGCACGCCGGCAGTCCGGGTGGCGGAACGGCTTTCGTCGCAAGAAGTGCGTGCGCTGCCCAAGGGCGGCTTGCTCCGCCGGTGGTCTCTGCCCCCCGCAGGGGCCCGGATTCCGACCTTGATGCGACACCGCGGAGCGCGCGTGCGAAGTACAATCGCCGGCACTGAAACCTGGCACCGGCACGTGGCGACAAGCGTCGCGCCGCAGCGGCAGGGAACCGGCCACCTGAGGCGCGTGTCAATGGGCTAGCTCGCAAGCCCATCGGCACCTGCCGGAACCGAAAGAGAAGCTGATGAGTATCGCCAACGAAGAACAACCGAAGAAAAGGCGCTCGACTTCGCGACGCGCGGCGCCGGGCAGCAAGCCCGCCGACAGCGAGGGGCAGCATGCACGCGCCGACGAGCGGCCGTTCATCATCGGCATCGGTGCCTCGGCCGGCGGCCTCGAGGCGTTGAGCCTGCTGCTGCCGGGCCTGCCGAAGAACCTCGGGCTCAGCTACGTCGTCGTGCAGCACCTCTCGCCGACCTACCGCAGCATGATGTCGCAGTTGCTCGGTCGCGAGACGACGATGCCGGTCAGGGATATCGAGGACGGCATGTTGCCGGAACCGAACACCGTCTACATCACGCCGCCGAATCGCAACCTGACGCTGATGTCCGGCCAGTTCCGCCTCGTCGAACCGGCCCGCGAATCGCTGCCGAAGCCGTCGGTCAACCGTTTCTTCGCCTCACTGGCGGAGGAGATCGGCGAATCGACGATCGGCATCATCCTCTCCGGCACCGGTTCCGACGGCGCCGCCGGCATCCACGCGATCAAGGCGGCGGGCGGCTTCACCTTCTCCCAGGATCCCGAGACCGCCAAGTACAGTGGAATGCCGCAGTCGGCGATCGATACCGGCAGCGTCGACTGGATCCTGCCGCCCGAGAACATGGGTGCCGAGATCAGCCTGATCGTCCTCAACCGTGGCCTGATTCCGGTAGCGACGCAGGCGGCGAGCGCTCCAGCGACGCTGAAGACGCTGCTCGGCAAGGTGCGCAGCCGCACCAAGGTCGATTTCTCGCAGTACAAGGAGCCCACCCTGTGGCGGCGAATCGAGCGGCGGATGGCGGCCAACCACGTCAGCACGCTGCACGACTATCTGCAGGTCGTCGACCAGACGCCGGTCGAACTCGACAAGCTGTGCAAGGACATCCTGATCTCGGTCACCGCCTTCTTCCGCGACACCGATGCCTTTCTCCGGCTCGACAAGGTGGTCGCCGAGATCCTTGCCGGCAAGCAGCCGGGTGATGACATCCGCGTCTGGGTTGCCGGCTGTGCCACCGGCGAGGAGGCCTATTCACTGGCCATCCTGTTTTCCGAGCGCCTCGGCGCCGCGTTCGACCAGTACCGTCTGCAGGTCTTCGCCACCGACATCGATCTCGACGCGATGGCGCTCGCCCGCCGTGGCGTCTTCGCCGCATCGAGCCTGGCGCACATGGACCGCGGACGCATCCGTGCCCACTTCACGCCGCACGGCGATCGCTACGAGATCAACAAGAACCTGCGCGACGTGGTCATCTTCGCCCGCCAGGATCTGGTGCAGGATCCGCCGTTCCTGCGGCTCGACCTGGTGAGCTGCCGCAACGTCCTGATCTACTTCCAGAGCGAGCTGCAGGCGCGGCTGCTGTCGGTCTTCCATTACGCGCTCAACGCCGGTGGCTATCTCTTCCTCGGCAAGTCGGAGGGAATCTTTCAGCAGGAAGCGCTGTTCGGAGTCGTCGACAAGGATGGGCGCCTGTACCGCCGACATGGGGTGAGTGCCCGGCTGCCGTTGCTGCGCTCGGAGATGCAGCCGCCCGCCGCCGGTCTCAACCAGCATCAGAGGGTCGTCAAACCAACGACACCACTGGCTTTCGAGAACATCCTGCTCGATGCCGCCGGGCGTTACTTCATCCCGACCAGCATCCTGATCAACGGCAAGTTCGAGATCCGCCACATTCACGGCGACGCCAGCCGCCTGCTCAACGTCTCGCCGGGCAAGCCGGCCTTCGACCTGATCTCGCTCATCCGGCGCGAACTGCGCACCGAGGTGCAGGTGCTGATGCGCCAGGCACAGGTGAAGCAGACCGTGTCCTACGGACGTCCGCGCCACATCAAGGCGCTCGACCCGGGTCGCGGCGTTCGCCTGTCGGTACACCCGCTGGCGGCCATCGACAGCGAAGCCCTGTTCATGGTCTGCATCGAATGGATCCAGCCGGCAGCGGGCAAGAACGCGATCGAGGACAGCAACAACGCCACCGACAAGGAACTCGAGGACGAACTCGCGGCAACCCGCGAACACCTGCAAACGCTGGTCGAGGAGCTCGAGACCTCGAACGAGGAGATGCAGGCGCTGAACGAGGAGATCCAGGCGTCGAACGAGGAAATGCAGGCGTCGAACGAGGAACTGGAGGCGTCGAACGAGGAACTGCAGTCGACCAACGAGGAACTGGCGACGGTCAACGAGGAACTGCAGATCAAGACGGCCGAGACGCAGGAACTCAATATCGAACTCGAGTGCATCCAGAACAGCGTCGACTACCCGCTGCTAGTCCTCGACCGCAATCTCGGCCTGCAGCGTTTCAACAGCGCCGCGGCACGGCTCTTCAAGCTCGGTGCGGCGCAGAGCGGCCGCCACCTGCGCGACCTGCCGCTGCCGCCCGGCATGCCCGATCTGGTGACGAACAGTCAGCAGGTGATCGAGACGCAGAACGCACTCGACTGCCAGATCGTCAACGCCAACCGCCGGCACTATGCGCTGCACATCGTGCCGCTGTTGCGCGACACGCAGCGCATCGCCGGCGTCATCCTGCTCTTCGCCGACAACACCAACCTCTACGAGATCGAGCGCTCGGCGCGTGAGACGCAGGTGCGGCTGCTCGCCGTGATGAACAACTCGGTCTCGCTGATGGCCGTCAAGGACGCTTCCGGGCGCTACCAGTTCGCCAATCCGAAATTCGAGGCGACCTTCGGTTTTGCCAGCGGCGAGTTGATTGGCAAGACCGACCTGCAGCTCTTCCCGGCCGAGGTCTGCGAGGTCTTCCGCGAGAGCGAACTCGAGGCAATGCGCCTGCGGCAGGGGATCGAGCGCGAGGAAGCGCTGCCGCTGAGCGACGGCCCCCGTCATTTCCTGGCCGTGCGCTTCCCGCTGCTGGACGACGATGGCGCGATCACCGGCCTCTGCTTCCAGGCGACCGACATCACCGCGCGCAAGCAGGCCGAAGACAGCCTGCGGCTGGCGGCGATGGTTTTCGACCGCGCCTCCGAAGGGGTCATGGTCACCGATACCGAGCAGCGTATCCTGACGGTGAACGATGCCTTCACCGTCCTTACCGGCTTTGCCCGACAGGAAGTCATCGGCGAGAAACCGAGCCTGCTGCGATGCCAACTGACGCCGCCCGAGCTCTACCAGGACATGTGGGACCGCATCAACCGGCTCGGCGTCTGGCAAGGCGAAATCTGGAACCGGCGCAAGAATGGCGAACCTTTCCTCGAGTGGCTGTCGATCAACACGGTCAAGGACAAGAACGGCAAGGTGGTGAACTACGTCGGCATGTTCAGCGACATAACCAAGGCGCGCGAGTCGCAGCAGCGAATCGAATACCTGGCGACACACGACGAACTGACCGGGCTGCCCAACCGGGCGCTGTTCAACGACCGACTGCACCTCGCGCTGGCGCGCGCCGAGCGCTCGGGCGAGAACATGGGTGTCGTTTTCATCGACCTCGACAATTTCAAGGTCGTCAACGACACGCTCGGTCACGTCACCGGTGACCGCCTCCTGAAACAGGCGGCGATGCGGCTTCTCGACTGCGTTCGTTCCGAAGATACGGTGGCCCGACTCGGCGGCGACGAGTTCGTCGTGCTCCTCGAAACGACCGACCGCCGGGAGGCGACACGGACTGCCGAACGCCTGCTCAGTGCACTCAGCGCCAGTTACCATTTTGAGGAGCACGAGTGTTTCGTCAGTGCCAGCATCGGCCTCAGCATGTTCCCCGAAGACGCCGCCGATGCCGGCGCGCTGATGCGCAACGCGGATTCGGCGATGTACCGTGCCAAGGACCACGGCAAGAACGCGTTCCGCTTCTTCACCGCCGATCTCGCCAGACATGCCGCACGCCGACTCACGCTCGAGGCTGGCTTGCGGCGTGCGATCGAGAGCGGGGAACTGACGGTCCACTACCAGCCGCAGATCGATTTCGCCGACCAGCGGGTCATCGGTGCCGAGGCACTGGTGCGCTGGAACAGCAACGGGGACGTGGTCGAACCCGTGGAATTCATCCCGGTCGCCGAGCAGAGCAACCTGATCATTGCGCTCGACGAATGGGTCCTCGGCGAGGTCTGCCGTCAGATCGCCGCGTGGGACCAGCGCGGAGTGGCGCCCGTGCGCATCAGCGTCAACATCTCGGCGCGCCATTTTCGCAAGGAAGGCATGGCTGGCGACCTGATGCAGATCGTCAACGCGCACGGCATCGCTCCGCAGCGGTTGTGCATCGAAATCACCGAAGGCGTGCTGATGGACTTCGAGCGCGCACAGCGGATGCTGGCGGAACTCGTGGCCTGCGGCCTGACGATCAGCATCGATGACTTCGGAACCGGTTTCTCGTCGCTGTCCTACCTCAAGCGCTTCCCGATCCACGAACTGAAGATCGCACGCAGCTTCGTCGATGGCATCTCGAGCAGCGCCGACGACCGCGCGATCGGCTCGGCGATCATCGCGCTGGCGCGCAATCTCGGGATGAGCGTCGTCGCCGAGGGAGTCGAACTGGCAGACCAGCATGCCGAACTCGACGCCTCGGGCTGCCATCACGGCCAGGGCTTTCTTTATGCCCGGCCACTGGCAGCCGACGACTTTGCGCAGTGGCTACAGGCACGCCAGGTGAAGTGATGGACGACCGGTGCTCCGGCAGCAGTTGCGACACCGCTCAGCCGCCGGCTGCGGCGCCGGCCGCGACCCCGTTGCGCTACACCCTTGATGCGAACGACGCGATCGTTGCGGTCGCCGGCGACTGGGATCGCTTCGCGCTGGCCAATGGCGGCGAGGCGATTCTGGCGGCACGGATCATCGGCCGCCGGCTTGACGATTTCATCGCCGGCGACGTCACCCGGATGTTCGTACGCACCATGCTGATGTCGGCAAGGACTCTCCGGCGCGAGGTGCAGCGCCCGTATCGTTGCGACTCGCCGCAGATGAAGCGCCTGCTGCAGATGACCATCACGCCGCGCGCCGACGATGCGCTCGATGTCTGCCATCGCCAGCTTCGCCAGGATCCGTGGCCGCATCCAGTGCCGATCGTCAGGCCAGCGCACGCTGCCGCGACGACCTTCATCAAGCGCTGCAGCATGTGCAACCGGATTCGCGTTCGTCAAGAGTGGTGCGAGCTAGACCAAGCGCTGCGCGCCGCCAGCCTACCGACTGCCGCGAGCCTGAATGTGGTCTATGGCGTCTGTCCGGACTGCCTGCGGACACTCGGCGCAGGGCGGCCGGCGGCACCGGCGATCCGCAATCCGCAAGCGCTGCCGCCTGCCGCGAAGACCCGCGGCTGAGGAACGACTGCAGCGCCGGCGCGTTTCCCGCGCACAGCCTTCAGTCGCTCGGCGGGCGGGCGGTGTCTGCCTCGGTCGACGGCTCCGCAGCGGTGCCTTCGCGCAGTTGCTGCTCGATGCTCTCGACGAGCCCGAGCGCCGCATCCTCGATCATGTCGAGGACGAGGTCGAAACCATGACCGAGTCCATAATAGGGATCGGGCACTTCGTCGTCGTCGAAACTCTTCGAGTAGCTCATCAGCAAACCCAGCCGGTCGTGCCTGTCCAGCGGACAGATGCGCTTCAGGACGTCGAGATTGTTGTGGTCCATCGCGAGGATCTGGTCGAAATAGGAAAGATCCTGCGACGCCACCTTGCGCGCCCGCATCTCCGAGAGATCATAGCCGCGCACCGCAGCCGCGCGCTGCGTACGCTGATCCGGAGCCTCGCCAGCGTGGTAGCCATGTGTCCCCGCCGAATCGACCTCGACCCGGTCCTCGAGATTCTTCTGTCGCAGGATGTGGCGAAAAACACCTTCTGCCGTTGGTGAGCGACAGATGTTTCCCATGCAGACGAACAGAACCTTGATCACCTTCAGTTTTCCGGATGCCGTGAAGCCTGCCTCAGGTCGATGCAGCCCGAACGGCGGCAGCAGAGGAACGCACGCCCGGATGCAGGCGCGACTGGCCAAGGCGTAATCATCGACGGAAACGCGCTCCAGCGCAACTCTGGCGCCGCATTCCCGCACTCCGCGAGGCAGTCCGGACACCCGTGCGACGCCGATCCGCAGCCGCCGGCGAGCCGCGGGCGAGTACTCACGAAGGCGTAGCACCCCGCAGGACTCCTGCGGCTGTCGGCCAACACGCGGCGCAATCGACTCGGCCTGCGCGGGTGGGGCGGCACAGTGCTTCGCCGTCGGCGCAGAGAGGC
>DDUX01000064.1:15523-27892 GCA_002345025.1 Candidatus Accumulibacter iunctus
GGGGGTCACGATGAGCATTCTCGATCAGGCCAAGGAAGCTGCCTCGGCAGCGCTCGAAAAAACAATGGAAGTGGCAGGCTCGGCGGCGGAAGCAGTCGGAGAGGCTGGCGCAAAGGCGAAGGAACTCGCCCAGGAAGCCGGCGCCGCGGTCGCCGACAGCGTCAGCGCGACGGCCGGCAAGGCCATCGAACTGGCTGCCGAGGCGGCCGATAGCGGCAAGGAACTCGGTGCGACGCTGATCGGCGAGGCGAGCGAGTTGCTCGACAAGTCGCGAGCCGCCCTCGCCCGCGCCAGCGAGAGCATCGTCGGCGACGGCTCCGAAAGCAGTGCCGGTTCCCCAGGGAGCAGTGCCGGCAGCGATCCCGAGACCCCTGCCGGCAGCGACACCGCCGCCAAGGGCTGATCAATCAGCGCCCGGGCCATGCCATGATCGTCGCGAGCTGCCGAGCCGCAAGGCGCGCGTAGCCAGCGACGCGTCATGGCCGCCTGACGGGCGACGCGTGAACGAGCGGGCCAGCGCCGTCTGTCAGCTACGGTCGCCGGGGATCTTGCGCCGGGCCTGCGCCCGTGCGTCTGGCCCCGGTTTCGCTCGGGGTGGCGCCGCCGCTGCCTTGCGTCGCTCGCCGGGTGGCGGGCTGCGTCGGCCCGACGCCGCAGCTGCCTTGTCGGCAAAGGGGTTGGTGCTGACGTTGAACTGGATCTGCAGCGGCGTCCCCTGCAGCCTGAAGACTTGCCGGAAGGCGTGTTCAAGGTAGCGACGATAGGACTCGGGCACCTTGTCGAGTGCGTTGCCATGAATCACGATCAGTGGCGGATTCCTGCCTCCCTGATGGGCGTAGCGCAGTTTCGGGCGGAACTGGCCGCTGCGCGGCGGCGCCTGCCGGGCGACGGCGTCGATCAGCGCACGCGTCAGCTGCGGCGTCGGCAGATCGACGGTGGCGGCCTGATGAGCGGCATCGACCGAGCGGAAGAGCGGCTCGAGCCCCTGCCCCCTGAGCGCCGAGACGTAGTGAAAGCGGGCGAAGTCGATGAACGACATGCCGCTTTCGAGGGCGCCCTTGATCTGCTCGCGCGCGTAGGAATCGAGTCCGTCCCATTTGTTCACCGCGACGACCAGCGCACGCCCCGATTCGCGAATGAAGGCAGCGATGTGCGCGTCCTGATCGGCGATGTCCTGCCGGGCATCGAGGACGAGAATCACCACCTGCGCCCCCTCGATCGCCTGCAGGGTCTTGATCACCGAGAACTTTTCGATCGTCTCGAAGACCTTGCCGCGACGCCGCAGACCGGCGGTGTCGATCAGGCTGTAGCGGCGGCCGCCACGTTCGAACTCGACTTCGATCGCATCGCGCGTCGTTCCCGGCTGGTCGAAGGCGATGACGCGCTCCTCGCCGATCAGGGCGTTGATCATCGTGCTCTTGCCGACGTTCGGCCTGCCGACGATCGCCACCCGGATCACATCGCCGGTCGCCTCCTCCGGCGTGGGCTCCGGCAACGGCTGCAGGGCCTGATCCATCAGCGCCCGCACCCCTTCGCCATGCGCCGCCGAAATCGGCAGCGGCTCGCCAAGACCCAGTTCGTGGAAATCGGCGGCGACGATGCCGTGACTGAGACCTTCCGCCTTGTTGACGGCCACCACGACGCTGCGACCGGAACGTCGCAGGCGGTTGGCGATTTCCTTGTCGAGCGCAGTGACGCCGCTGCGGCCATCGACCAGAAACACGATGACGTCGGCCTCGTCGATCGCCTGCTCGGTCTGTCGTGCCATCTGGTGCACGATGCCATCGCGCGCGAGCGGTTCGAAACCACCGGTGTCGACGACCAGATAGGGTTTGCTGCCAAGCCGTCCGTGCCCGTAGTGGCGGTCGCGCGTGAGGCCGGGAATGTCGGCCACGAGTGCGTCACGGGTTCGCGTCAGGCGATTGAAGAGTGTCGACTTGCCGACATTGGGGCGCCCGACGAGGACGATGCTCGGCTTCATTGCGCGTCGATCGCGAGGACGCTACCCTTGCTGGTCTGCACCAGCAAATTGCTGCCGAGACGCTGCAGCGGCGCCCGGATCGGGCTGCCGTCGGTGGTCAGACGCGCGACGAAGGAACCATCGTCACGGCTCAGGAAGTGCACGACGCCCTTGATATCGCCAACGACGACCATGCTGCGCTGCGGCTGCGGTGCGGTCAGGCGACGCAGGAAGAGCTTGTCCTGCTTCCAGAGACTGGCGCCGCTTCCCTTGTCGAGGGCATGCACCGCGCCCTTGTCGTCGGAGACGTAGACGTAGCGGCTGTCGATCGACAGACCGGCAGCACTCGAGATGTCGCGTGACCAGATCAGGCTGCCGTTGCCGAGATCGAAGCACGCGATGCGCCCCTGGAAGGCTGCCGCACAGATCATCCGTCCGTCGATCACCGGCGCACTGGTGACGTCGGCGACACGGTCGAGTTCGGTCGCTCCCTTCGGCAGCGCGACTGTCCCCTCCCAGAGCGGCGCACCGTTGTCGAGGCTGACGGCCATCAGCTTGCCGCCGGGAAAGCCGACGAAGACGTACTTCTCGACGACCAGTGGGGCGGCGGTGACGCGCAGCGACAGCGGCGTGCTTGGACGCTGGTAGAGCCACCGGCGCTTGCCGTCGCTGGCATCGTAGGCGGCCAGGCGATGGTCGACGGTGCGCACGATCACCAGGTTGGAGCTGATCGCCGGTGGCGCCACCACCTCGCTGCTGGCCTTCGCCTTCCACAAGGGAGTACCGTCGAAGGCCGAAAAGGCGAGTACCTCACCTTTCGCCGTGCCGACGACGACCATCCGCGCATCGGCGCCGACACCGCCCGCAACATTCGACCCGACCTTGATCCTCCACGCGGGCTGACCGTCGTCGAGACGCACAATGCTGCCATCGCGCGCCGCGGCATAAACGGTCGAGCCGACGACCGCCGGCACGAGGGTGTAGTCTTCGCTCTTGCCGATCCCCTCCGACCACAGCACGCGCGCCTCGGCGCTCGCCTGGATCGGTTGCAACTCGGCCATCTTCGGCCCACTGCTGGCGAAGGGATTCAGCGCATCGAGCGTCGAACAGCCAGCGACCAGTGCAGCAAGCGCCGCCGCTGCCAGCAGTTGCACCCGCCGCATCAGCCCGGCTCCCCGAGTGCATCGAGCTTGAGTTGCAGCGACTCCCGATAGGCGGCATTCGCCTGACTGTCCTGCAGCGAATTCCGGCCCTTGCCGCTGCCGTCCGCAGCATCGAGTCCAGCCAGCGCAGCGCGGTACGCAGCGCGCGCCTCGCCGGCCTTGCCCTGCGCAGCGAGGACGTCGCCGCGGGCATCCGAGAACCTTGCCGTGAAACCCGGAGTCGGTGGTCCATCGAGGACCTTCAGCGCTTCGTCGTAAGCCTTCTCGTCAAGCAGCAGGGCGGCCAGTCGCAGGCGCGCCACATCGCGCAGTTCCTCTTTGCCATGTTCGACGACCCAGGCGAGCTGCACCCGGGCAGTCTTGCTGTCACCGGCGTCGACCATTGCCCGTGCGGTCTTCAGCGCAGCCAGCGGCGCATAGACGGTGCCGCCGTACTTGTCCACCAGCTCACCGCTCGCCGCCTTGATGCGCTGCGAATCGTTGCTGGCGATCGCCTTCTGCAGCCCACCGAAAACCACCGCCGCCTGTGCCGACTGATTGCGCTGATACCAGTTCCAGCCCTGCCAGCCCAGTGCGGCGAGTGCAGCGACGGTGATGATGCCGGTCACCAGATTGCCATGCTGCTTCCACCAAGCTTTCAGCTCGGCGATCTGTTCCTGTTCTTCGAGGTCGTAAGTAGCCATCAGGCGTCTTCCCAATCCACAATTGAATCGATGATCTCGTCAGCGAGCCGGTCAACGCCGATGCGTCGCTGCTCGTTGGGCTCCTCGCCGACGGAGCGCAAAGGCTTCAGGCTCGCTTCGCCGGCGCTCGCCTCATCGTCGCCGATGATGACGGCAAAGGCAGCGCCCGAGGCGTCGGCCTTCTTCATCTGTGACTTGAAACCGCCACCGCCGCAATGAAAGAGGACATCGATGCCACGATCGCGCAACGACTCGGCCACCCGCGCCGCCAGGCGCGAAGCCGCCTCGCCCTGATGCACCAGATAGACATCCACCGGCTGCGTCCCGGCGGCACCGCCGGCGTCGCGAATCAGCGTCAGCAGGCGCTCGACGCCCATGGCAAAACCGCAGGCGGGCGACGGCCTGCCGCCCAGTTGCTCCACCAACCCGTCGTAGCGACCTCCGGCACAGACCGTTCCCTGCGCGCCAAGGCGATCGGTCACCCACTCGAAGACCGTCAGGTTGTAGTAGTCGAGTCCTCGCACGAGGCGCGGGTTGATCTCGAATGGCTGGCCGGCATCGCGCAGCACCTGCTGCACGCCAGCGAAGTGCGCCAGCGATTCGTCGCCAAGATGATCGAGCAGCCGCGGCGCGCCGAGAATCACTTCCTGCAGCGATGGGTTCTTGCTGTCGAGAATGCGCAGCGGGTTGCTGTACAGGCGCCGCCGGCTGTCCTCGTCGAGCAGCGCACCGTGCCGCTCGAAGTAGGCAATCAGCTCGGCGCGATGGCGTGCGCGCTCCGCCGGCTGTCCGAGCGTGTTGAGCTGCAGGACGATGCCTGCGAGCCCTAGGTCATCCCACAGGCGGGCCCCCATGAGGATCTGTTCGGCGTCGATGTCGGGGCCGGGAAAACCCAGCGCTTCGACGCCCACCTGGTGGAACTGGCGATAGCGCCCCTTCTGCGGCCGCTCATGGCGGAACATCTGACCCGAGTAGTAGAGCCTCTGCGGCTGCTGCGCGATCAGGTTGTGCTGGATCACCGCCCGCACGCAGCCCGCCGTCCCCTCCGGGCGCAGCGTCAGCTGCTCGCCGTTGAGGCTGTCGATGAACGAGTACATCTCTTTCTCGACGATGTCGGTCACCTCGCCGATGGCCCGCTTGAAAAGCGGCGTCGGCTCGACGATCGGCAGACGAATCGGTCGGTAACCGTAGCTCCGCAGCCAGGAACGGACCGTTTCATCGAAACGGTCCCAGAACTCCGCCTCGTCGGGCAGGATGTCGCTCATGCCGCGCAGCGACTGGATCTTGCTCGTGCTCATCGAACGGCAGACTTTCTCTGGTAGGTACGCGCCACATAGGCATCGACGATGGCGGTGAACTCCTCGGCGATGTGCTCGCCGCGCAGCGTCACCGTCTTGACGCCATCCTCGAACACCGGCGCCGCCGGCACCTCGCCGGTACCCGGCAGGCTGATGCCGATGTTGGCATGCTTGCTTTCCCCCGGCCCATTCACCACGCAGCCCATCACCGCCAGCGTCATGTTCTCGACCCCGTCGTGCTCGATCCGCCATAGCGGCATCCGCCGCCGGACATGCTCCTGGATCGACTGCGCCAGTTCCTGGAAGAAGGTGCTGGTCGTCCGGCCGCAACCCGGACAGGCGACGACCATCGGCGTGAAGGCGCGCAGGCCCATCGTCTGCAGCATCTCCTGCGCGACGATGACCTCCTGCGTCCGTGCCCCGCCAGGCTCGGGAGTCAGCGAGACGCGGATCGTGTCGCCAATCCCCTCCTGCAACAGGACCGCCATCGCTGCCGTCGACGCGACGATGCCTTTCGACCCCATGCCGGCCTCGGTCAGGCCCAGGTGCAGGGCGTAATTGCAGCGCCGCGACAGCTCGCGATAGATGGCGATCAGGTCCTGCACGCCCGAGACCTTGCATGACAGGACGATGCGCTCACCGGGCATGCCGAGCGCCTCGGCCCGCGCTGCCGACTCGAGAGCCGAGACGACCATCGCCTCGCGCATCACGGCGACGGCATCCTGCGGCACCGCGCGCCGCGCGTTCTCGTCCATGATGCGTGCCAGCAGATCCTGATCGAGGCTGCCCCAGTTGACACCGATGCGCACCGGCTTCTCGTAGCGACAGGCGATCTCGATCATCTGCGCGAACTGCTCGTCGCGCTTGCGACCGTGGCCGACGTTGCCCGGGTTGATGCGATACTTGGCAAGCCCCTCCGCACACTCCGGATGGTCGGCAAGCAAGCGGTGTCCGTTGTAATGGAAGTCGCCGATCAACGGCACATCGACCCCCATACGGGCCAGTTGCTCGCGGATCGGCGCCACCGCGGCAGCCGCCTGCGGCGTATTGACCGTTACCCGCACCAGTTCCGATCCGGCGCGTGCCAGCTCGGCACACTGGATCGCCGTACGGACGATGTCGGCCGTGTCCGTGTTGGTCATCGATTGGACGACCACCGGCGCCGCACCACCGATCGTCACCTGCCCCACCCGAACCGGCCGCGTCGGCCGGCGCGGCGTGCCTTCGGACGTAGCGCTCACGGTCCGCTCACCACTTGCCGCCGACTCATTCGACCGTCAGCCGGGCAACGTCACCCTTGCTGTGTGGAGCCAGATCGATCATGCGGCCACGATACTGCACCGTCACCTGCGTCGCGTTGCCGATCACCAGCGAAAAAGGTGGCTGGCCACCGATCTCGCGCTGACTCGCCGCAGGGATCATCCCCGAAACGAGGATCTGACCCATGGCATCGCGCACTTCGACCCACGCCGACTGGGCGAACGACAGCCTGAGGTCGTCGCCGCCCGCCGCCCCGACCGACGACGATGGGTTCGCCGCCGACAGAACGGTCGCGTTGGGCGCGGTGACGGCAGTCACCGATTCCGAACCAGCCGGACGCACCGTCGACTCGCCCGCTGCCGGCGCCACCGGCACCGGCAGCGGGCGCTCCAAGCGCGACGCCGCCGACCGGCTCTCGATCATCTCGTTGAGCTGCGCCTGCCACGACTCGAGCGGAGCGAAAAAGTAGACCAACAGCGCCAGACCCAGGAGCAGCAGACCGCCAAAGACGGCCAGGTAGTCCCGCCGCTCGGCGCGCCGCCCGACCGTCTGCGGCAGGCTGGCACTGGTTCCGGCCGAAGCTGCGAGCTGTGGCGTCTGCTGCAGCTCTGCCGCATCGAGAGAGCGCATCAATTGCTCGCCATCGAGATGGAACAGACGCGCATAGTTGCGCACGAAGCCGCGAATCATCGTGTTCCCGGGCAGGAGCTGCCACTCCTCGTTCTCCAGCGCTTCCACCTGCCGCAGCCCCAGCTTGAGGGATAGCGCCACCTCGGCCAGGCTCGCCCCGCGTGCCTCGCGCGCTGCCCGCAGTTGCTGCCCGACACCGCCGGCGACCAGCGTCGGCGACCCGCTCGTGGCCACTGCGCCCGTGGCGGACGAGCGCGCTTCCTGCGGCAACGCGAAGATTCCCTGCTCGCTCATCGCTCACTCACTCCGGCTTCCCCTTCAGCAATTCCTGCGCCTCGGGCGAAAGCGGAAACTTTCGCCGCAACTGACTGATGTAGCGGGCCTCGGCCGAGCGGTTGCCCAGTGCCCGTTCGATTCGCACGCCGAGCCACAACGCCTCGGCGTTGGGCTCGTTATGACGCAGCAGATCGCCGAGTTCCTGGCGCGCCAGCTCGAGATCGCCCTTGCGATAGTTGATGTTCGCCAGCTCGAGCAGCGCCTGCGGGTTCCCCGGCAGGATGCGCAGGCTCTGCTGCACGTAACCCTCGGCAGTGGCGAGGTCACCGATCTTGGCATAACAGCTGCCGGCGTTGAGGTAGGCCTTCTCCGGCGTCTTGTAGAGCGGGTTCCGCATCGCCGCCTGGATGTGGCCCAGCGCCTCCTTCTCGCGTCCCACCTGGCAGAGAAACCAACCATAGTTGTTGTTGATCTCCGGATCCTTGCCGTCGAGGCTGAGCGCACGGCGAAAATCCTGGTCGGCCAGTTGCAGCTCGCGGATACGGTACGCCGCCAGTCCGCGCATGCTGTAGGCGGTCGCGTAGTCCGGGTCGATGAGGATGGCGATGCTCAGTTCCTCGAGTGCGACCGTCAGGTTGCCGGCCTGCAGATACATTGCGCCGAGCTCGGTGTGCAACTTGGCGCGTGTGCGCGGGTCGCGCGGCTTCGTCGGCTGCCGCGAATCGACATCGTCTTCGACGGGCTTCTTCGCCACCGGCGACACCGAGCCCGAAGAACAGGCAGCAAGGCCCAGGCAGACGACGAGACAGAGGAACGTCCGTCTCATGCGCGCGCCCCTTGCGGCACCAACTCGAGAACAAAGCTGCGGCGGCTCCGCTGCGTCCGGTCGCGCACCTGGCCCGCCAGTTGACCACAGGCGGCGGCGATATCGTCGCCACGCGTCCTGCGCGTCGTCGTGACGACGCCGCCGGCGAGCAGGATCTCGGCGAAACGACGCACCCGCGTCGCCGGTGAGCGCCGATACGGCGAGCCCGGGAAGGGGTTGAAAGGAATCAGGTTGAACTTGCACGGCACCTCACGCGTCAGCGCCAGCAGTTCGCCGGCGTGCGCATCCGAGTCATTGACGCCATCGAGCATGACGTACTCGAAAGTGATGAAATCGCGCGGCGCCCGCTCGAGATAGCGCTGGCAGGCGGCCAGCAGCGCGCGCAACGGATACTTGCGGTTGATCGGTACGAGTTCGTCGCGCAGTGCGTCGCTCGGCGCATGCAGCGAAACCGCCAGCGCCACCGGACACTCGTCACGCAGACGATCCATCGCCGGCACCAGACCCGAGGTTGACACGGTGACCCGGCGGCGCGACAAACCGTAGGCGTTGTCGTCGAGCATCAGTCGCAGCGCCCGCACGGTGTTGTCGAGATTCGCCAGCGGCTCGCCCATGCCCATCAGAACGACATTGCTGATCAGCCGCTCGCCGTTCGCCGGATGTTCCGGCCAGGCACCCAGCGCATGCCGCGCCTGCCAGAGCTGGCCGATGATCTCCGCCACCGTCAGGTTGCGGTTGAAACCCTGCTTGCCGGTGGCGCAGAACGAGCAGTCGAGCGCGCAGCCGGCCTGCGTCGAGATGCACAGCGTCCCGCGCTCCTCCTCGGGAATGAAAACGGCTTCGACGGCGTTGCCGCCACCCACATCGAAGAGAAACTTGCGCGTGCCGTCGTCGGCCAGCCGGTCGGCGATGACGGGCGGCGGCTGCACGACCGTCAGGACTTCCAGCTTCTCACGCAGGCTGCGCGCGATGTCGGTCATCGCCGAGAAGTCTGCCTGGCCGAAGCGATGCAGCCAGCGCAGCACCTGCCGCGCGCGAAACGGCTTCTCGCCCTGGTCGGCGAAGAAGGCCGTCAGCGCGGCGGCATCGAGATCAAGCAGGTTGATCGTCATCTGGGCGCGCTGACCCGACCTAGCGACCCGAATAAACGCTCATCGCCGGGAAGAAGAAGGCGATTTCGACCTTCGCCGTATCCTCGCCGTCCGAACCGTGCACGGCGTTGGCGTCGATCGACTCGGCGAAGTCGGCGCGAATCGTTCCCGGCTCGGCCTTCTTCGGGTCGGTCGCGCCCATCAGTTCGCGGTTCTTGGCAATCGCGCCCTCGCCTTCGAGCACCTGGATCATCACCGGCCCGGAAATCATGAAGGAAACCAGATCCTTGAAGAAGGGACGCTCCTTGTGCACGGCGTAAAAGGCGCCTGCTTCCTGCGGCGACAACCAAGCCAACTTGGCAGCGATGACTTTCAGACCGTTCGTCTCAAAGCGCGAGTAGATCTTGCCGATGACGTTCTTGGCAACGGCGTCGGGCTTGATGATGGAAAGGGTACGTTCGATGGCCATGAGTGCTTCTCCAAAAGGCGGCAGATCAAGAAAAACAACGACAAATCATATCGCTAGATACACAATCGGAGAATTATACCAAGACAAGGCGCGGAATGCCGGCCTCGACACAAAATGCAGAGCGCGCGTACGGGTTGCCCCGCGCGCGCGCTCTGCTGCAACTGCAACAGCCTGCCGCCGCTACATCATCCCCAGGGCCGTCGGCAGCCAGGTCGTGATCGCCGGCACATAGGTGATGATCATGAGGTACGCCAGCATCGTCAGCAGCCATGGCATGACCGCCTTGGAGCAGTCGGTCAGGCCCATCTTGGCGATGCCGCTGGCGACATACAGATTGAGCCCCACCGGAGGCGTGATCATGCCGATTTCCATGTTGACCGTGATCATGATGCCGAAGTGGATCGGATCAATTCCCAGTTTCATCGCGATCGGGAACAGGATCGGCGCCGTGATCAGGATGATCGACGAGGGCTCCATGAAGCTGCCCATGACCAGCAGCAGGATGTTCACCGCGATCAGGAAACCGATCACTCCGACACCCGAGTGGGTCAGCCATTCGGCGATGCTCTGGGGGATCTGCTCGTTGGTCAGGATGAAGGAGAAGAGCACCGCGTTGGTGATGATGTAGAGCAGCATCGCGCTCATGTTCGCCGAGTTGAGCAGTACCCTGGGTACGTCCTTCAAACCGATGTCCTTGTAGACGAACACCGCAATGAAGAAGGCGTACACCGCGCTCATCGCCGCCGCCTCGGTCGGCGTGAACAGGCCGCTGTAGATGCCACCCATCACCACCACGATCAGCAGCAGACCCCAGATCGCCTTGCGGAAGGCCTCCCAGCGCTGCGCCCAGGACATCGGCTGTTCGCGCGGGTAGTTGCCCTTGTGCGCCACCCACCAGGTGCACACTCCCAGCATCAGCGCCAGCAGCAGACCGGGAATGACGCCCGCCATGAACAGCGCACCGATCGAACTGTTGGTGGAAACGGCGTACATCACCATCACGATCGACGGCGGAATCAGGATGCCGAGACCGCCGGACGAGGCGATGACGCCGACGCCGAACTTCCTCGGGTAGCCCGCCCTGACCATGGCCGGCAGCAGGATCGAGCCGATCGCCACCACGGTCGCCGGCGACGAGCCCGACACCGCCGCGAACAGAGCACAGGCGAACACCGCGCTGAGGCCCAGGCCGCCGCGCAGATGGCCGACCATCGAGGTCGCGAAAAAAATCATGCGCTTGGCGACGCCGCCGTGGGTCAGGAAATTGCCGGCGAGGATGAAGAACGGAATCGCCATGATCTCGAACTTCTCAATGCCGGTGAACAGCTTGAGCGCAACCGCATCCAACGGCGTTTCCGTGAAGGCGAAGAGGAAGGTCAGCACCGTCAGGCCGAGCGAGATGGATACCGGCATGCCCGACAGCATCAGGAAGGTGAGCAGGGCAAAGATGATCAGGGCGCTCATTTGGTGTCTCCTTTGTCGCCAGCCGCTCTATCGTCAGCCCCGACTTTCGTTTCGGGATGCCGCTTGCTGTACTTGAGGTCGTGCGGGTGCAGTTCATCGTCCATCTGGTAGGGGTTGACATCGACTGGAACTTCACCCTCCTCGATGCCATCGACGTGGCCGTGATCGTGCGACGGCAATTCCCCGGTCTTGATGAAGCTCGCGGTGACCTGGAGGAAACGGAAACACATCAGGGACGATCCGAGCGGAATGGCGGAATAGACGATCCAGGTTTGCCATTCCAGGTCGGGCGTGGTCGGTCCCGGGTACAAACCCTCGGCCGCGATGCCCAGCGCGTTGAAGAACGCGTAGTGGGCGCCGTTGTCCCAGACGAAGTGCGCTCCCAGTGTGGCGACGATGCCGGTGAACAAGGCGCCGGCGAGCAGGCCGAAGACGATGAACTTGGCCCGCATGCGGCCCGACAGGCTGTTGATCAGCACATCGACGCCAACGTGGATACCGGTCCTGACGCCATAGGCGGCGCCGAACTTGGCCATCCAGACAAACATGATGATGCACAGTTCCTGCGCCCAGGTCAGGTTGACCTGCAGCAGCCAGTCCTGGACTCCCGGAATCGGCATCCCGGCCGCGTAGCGGTGCATCACCGCGACAAAGATGATCAGCGTCGCCGCGCCGATGAGGAAGGTGATGATCCATTCCTCGAGGTGGTCGAGATACTTCACGGCTTATCTCCCTGAAAAAAATTGGGGGCCGCAGCCCCCACCGTCATGCTTCCCAGATCAGAGCTTCGACGGATCGAAGTTGGTCGCCTTGTAGATGGCGTCGATGTTTTCCTTGCCGATGCGGCCGGCCATTTCCGTGTGCACCTTGACCATGGCCTTCTTCAGCGCCAGCTTCTCGGCGTCGGTCGGCACGTAGACCTGGCTCTTGCCCGACTTGCGGACTTCCTCGAGCGACTTGTCGTTGTCTTGCTTGGCGATGTCGTTGGCGTACTTGGTCGACTCCTTCATCGCCTGCTCGAGCTGGCCGCGAACGTCGGCGGGCAGGCCGTCCCAGAACTTCTTGTTGGTGATGACCGCGTAGCCGAGATAGCCGTGGTTGGTCACCGAGACGTGCTTCTGCACCTCATGCATCTTCTGGGTGTACAGGTTCGACGGCGGATTCTCGGTACCATCCACGACGCCGGTCTGCAGCGCCTGATAGACCTCCGAGAACGCCATCTTCTGCGGAATCGCGCCGACGGCACGCA
>DDUX01000064.1:28190-40163 GCA_002345025.1 Candidatus Accumulibacter iunctus
CGCGTAGACCTCGACCTTGACCTTGCCCTTGGTCAGTTCGGCGGCCCTCTTCGCGAAAAACTCCGCCGCCTTGCCCTTGGGCGTATCCGCCGCAACGACGTGGCTGAACTTGATGACGATCGGCTGCTGCGCGATTGCCCCGAGAGGCATGACCGACAGTGCGCCGGCAACCAGACCAAAAAGCAGGGTGGAAATCTTCATGTATTGTCTCCTCCATAGAGAGTAGTTGGTTTGAACTTGGGCGGTGCCCGACTTGCGACCGTCAATATCACAAGAAAGACTGCTTGTGCATATTGTGGAAATCCGCAAGATCGCCAAGAAGCGCCGTTGTCCGCCATCGCGGGCCAGGCCGCACAGCAGCCGGCAGAGTCCTTCCGGACGACGGATGCAGCCTCGGCGCAGTACCCGCTGGCCATGGAACTTCGGTAAGATGAGCCAGAATGAAGGAAGCCTCCCTCCCCTACCCCTATGAACGCCGGCGCAGCCGCCGGCGCCCTGCTTCGCTGAAATGGTCGAATTGGTACCTGTCGATCCTCAAGCTGGCGGTCGGGCTGCTGCTGGTGCTGCTGGTCACGCTGCTGTGGCTGCTGCACCGCAACGAGATCGACGAACAGCGTTCGACGCTGATTGCCGATGTCCTTTGGCTCGAGCAGAGCGTCCGCTTCCACCTCGATGGCAACTCGGAGCAATTGCAGCAGCTCGCGCTCGACCTGACCCGCGCCAGAAACCCGGGCGAACTCTTCGATCTGCGCGCCCGTCACATCCTCAAGAACAACCCGGATCTGCGGCAGTTGTTGTGGCTCGACACAGCCGCCAGGACGTTGCACGGCATGCCAACGCAGACCCTGCCGCGGCCTGTACACGAGGCTTCCGGCGAGAACCCCGTCGGCCGCTCGGTTGAACTGGCACGGCTGGGAAAGCCCGTTTACAGCGATGCCTACCGCACCGCTGAAGCGGCCCAGTTCGAGGTCTACGTGCCGATCTTCGACGACGGCCAGTACCGCGGAACCCTGCTCGGTGTGTACTCGCTCAAAGGCCTGCTCAAGCATCAGGTTCCCTGGTGGTTCGCCGAGAAGTACCAGGTACGCGTGGTCGACGGCAACGGCAGCCTGCTGGCCAGCAAGTCGAAGATCGATGCCTCGGCGACCACGCTCAGCTACCCGGTCAGCCTTGACCCGCCAGGGTACGGTATGGTGCTGCAGGTCACGGCCTATCGCGGTGCCGACAACCTGGCCCAGACGCTGATTGCGACGCTGATCATCATCCTTGCCGCGGCGGTCTTCTGGAGCCTGTGGGCGGTACGTGGACTGATCCAGCGCCGCCTCTCGGCGGAACAGGCATTGCGCTCGGAATACGCCTTCCGCAAGGCGATGGAAGACTCGCTGATGGTCGGCATGCGCGCGCGCGACCTCGAAGGCCGGGTGACCTACGTCAACCCGGCCTTCTTGCAGATGGTCGGTTTCAGCGCCGAAGAACTGATCGGCCGGGAACCGCCGATGCCCTACTGGGCGCCGGAAGAAATGGAGAGGACGCTGCTCCTGCACAACAAGGTGCTCGAGGGCAAGGCGCCGCACGAGGGCTTCGAGATCCGTCTGATGCGCAAGGACGGCAGCCGCTTCGATGCCCTGATCTACGAGGCGCCGCTGATTGACGCCGATGGCAGGCAGACCGGCTGGATGGGATCGATCATCGACGTCACCGCACGCAAGCACGCCGAGGAAGTCGCCCGCCAGCAGCAGGAGAAGCTGCAGGTCACCGCCCGCCTGGTGACCATGGGCGAGATGGCCTCGACGCTGGCACATGAGCTGAACCAGCCGCTGGCGGCGATCACGAGTTACAACGCCGGCTGCCTGAACAAGCTCGACTCCGGCAACTTCAACGCGCTGCAGATCAGGGAGGCGCTCGGCAAGCTGGCGGTGCAGGCGCAACGCGCCGGGCAGATCATCCGTCGTGTGCACGACTTCGTGCGCAAGAGCGAGCCGAAGCTCGCGCCCTGCGATCTCGCCGAGGTGATCGATGACAGCGTCGGTTTCATCGAGACTGCAGCGAGGAATCGCGGCGTCCGCATCGTCCGCGAAATCCAGGGCATGCGCCCGGAGTTGATGGCCGACCCGGTGATGCTCGAGCAGGTCCTGCTCAACCTGATGCGCAACGGCATCGAGGCGATGAACGGCTTGCCGCCCGAGCGCCGACGGCTGACGATCAAGCTTGGCCAGGTCGAGGCGCAGATGGAAATCCGGGTCATCGACCGCGGCCCCGGCATCCCGCCTGAGGTGCTCGAGAAACTCTTCACGCCGCTTTTCTCGACCAAGGCCGACGGCATGGGGATGGGCCTCAACATCTGCCGCTCGATCATCGAGTTCCATCACGGCCGTCTGTGGGTCGAGAACAACCCCGAGGGCGGCTCGATCTTCGTCATCACGCTGCCGATCGACCGCCAATGAGCGCCCGCGCCTACCTGGTCGATGACGACGAGGCGATCCGCGATTCACTCGGCTGGCTGCTCGAATCGCGTGGCGTTGCCTGCGAGAGTTACCCTTCGGCGGAGGATTTCCTGGCCACCTGGGAGCCCTCACTCGCCGGTTGCCTGCTGCTCGACATCCGCATGGACGGCATGAGCGGTCCGGAGCTGTTCGACATTCTGTGCGAGCGCGGCAGCACGCTGCCGGTCATCTTCCTGACCGGCCACGGTGACGTGCCGATGGCCGTCTCGGCGCTGAAAAAGGGCGCTTTCGATTTCGTCGAGAAGCCGTGCAACGACAATGAACTCGTCAATCGCGTCATCGAGGCGCTGAAACTCGACGAAAACCGGCGCGCCGCGGCATCGGGTGCCGATTCGGTCAACGCCCGGGTCAACCGCCTGACGACGCGCGAGCAACAGGTCATGGAGCTGATTCTGGCAGGCAAGCTGAACAAGGTGATTGCCGACGAACTGCAGATCAGCATGCGCACGGTTGAAGTCCACCGCGCCAATCTGTTCGAAAAAATGGGCGTCCGGACGGCGGTCGAACTCGCGCAACTGCTCGCCGGCAAACGCTGACCGGGTCCACGTCCACCCGCACCTGCCCCCGCAATGGTCCCCGCCGTGGCCACGTGCAGCCCGGCAGCGCTTGCTTCAGCGGCCGAGGAAACGCGGCTTGCGTTTCTCGGCGAAGGCTGCCAGTCCCTCCTGATAATCGTGGCTGTCGTAAACCTCGCGGCGCAGCCCCTGGATCCTTTCGAACAACTCCGGGGTGACCGAACGCGCACTCGACAGGAGGCGCAGTTCCTCCTTCATGACCGCAATGCTCAGGGGCGAATTGGCGACGATCTGTTCGGCCACTCGGTAGACGAAGGAGTCGATCTCGTCTGCCGGCCGTGTGTAGTTCACGACGCCGAGGTTCAGTGCCTGCGCAACCGGGATCGGCTGGGCAGTAAACAGCATCTCCTTGGCCACCGGCAGCGGAATCATGTTGAGCACGGTCAACAGACCGCCGAGGTTGTACGGCACACCGAGCTTGGCCGGCGTGATCGCGAAAGTGGCTTCCGGGGTCGCCACCAGAATGTCACAGGCCATCGCCACTTCACAGGCACCGCCCCAGACGCCACCCTCGATGAGCGCGAGAACCGGCGCCGGGTATTCCTGGATGGCCCGAATGAGAACCCGCAAGGGGTCGCTCCAGCCGAGCGGATCGCGACCCCCGGCAGGCAGCTCGCTGACGTCGTGCCCCGCCGACCAGACCTTGCTGCCAGCGGGGGCGCGCAGAACGATCGCCCGCATCGCCTGTTCGCGAAAAGCCCCCAGCGCCGTCGTGATCTCGCCGATCAGCGCCTCGCCGAGCGCGTTGCGCCGCGCCGCGTGATTCATGACGATCGTGCCGACCGCGTCCCGAGTTTCCGTAATGATCAGTGCCACTGCACCCTCCCCGCCACCTGCGTACCGAGCGAAGTCTATGACAATTCGACCTGCGCGCCCAGTTCGACGACCCTGTTCGGCGGGATCTTGAAGAACGCCGTCGCCGTGTCGGCGTTGCGGAACATCCAGGTGAACAGGATCTGCCGCCAGTACGCCATCCGCGCACGCCCGGAAATCGGCATCGTGACCACCGTCTCGCGCCCAAGGAAGAACGAGGTTTCCATCATCTCGAAGGACAGTCCGAGGGCCCCGCACTGTTCCAGCACCCGCGGCACGTCAGGATCATCCTTGAACCCGTAACGGACGAAGACACGGTAGAAACCCGCCGGCAGCGGCTCGATGCGAATGCTCTGGTCCTCGACATGCGGCACGTCCTCGGTCACGACATTGAGCAGCACCACCCTCTCGTGCAGGACCTTGTTGTGGTAGAGGTTGTGCAGCAGCGCCCGCGGCACCCCACTTGGTTCGGCGGTCATGAAGACCCCGGTACCGTCGACGCGATGTGGTCCCCCGGCGGCAAGGCTGTCGATGAAGGCCTCGAGCGGTACCGAATCCTTCTGCAACCGTTCGTACAGAAGCTTGCGGCCCAGCCGCCAGGTCGACAGCAGCGCGAACACCGTGAAGCCGAGTGCCAGTGGAAACCAGCCGCCATCCAGAATCTTGATCACGTTGGCAGAGAAGAAGGCGAAATCGATGACGACGAAGAAGACGAGGAACAGTGCCGCGCGCGGCCAGCTCCAGTGCCACAGCGCGCGCACGACGACAAAGGCGAGGACGGTATCGATCATCATCGTCAGGGTAACGGCGATGCCGTACGCTGACGCCAGGTTGGATGAGGAGCGGAAGCCCAGGACGACGATGATCACCGTCAGCAGGAGCAGCCAGTTGATGTTCGGCACGTAGATCTGGCCCTTCTCGCGCTCCGAGGTGAACTTGACCTGAATGCGCGGACAATAGCCCAGTTGCATCGCCTGACTGGTGAGGGAAAAGGCACCCGAAATCACCGCCTGCGAGGCGATCACGGTTGCCGTCGTGGCCAGGATGACGAGCGGGATGAGCAGCAGTTCGTCCGGGGCGAGCAGGAAGAAGGGGCTCTCGATCGCCTTCGGGTCAGCGAGGATCAGCGCGCCCTGGCCGAGATAATTGAGGTAGAGCAGCGGAAAGACGAAGGCGAACCAGGCCCACTTGATCGCCCGCCGGCCGAAGTGTCCCATGTCGGCGTACAGCGCCTCGCCACCGGTGATCGCCAGCACCACCGAGCCGAGCGCCAGGAAGGCCATGCCGACGTGTTCGAGGCAGAATGACAGGGCGTACCAGGGATTGATTGCGACCAGCACCGACGGATGCTGAACCACGTTCCACAAGCCGAGCGCGCCGAGCGTGGTGAACCAGAACATCATCACCGGGCCGAACAGGGCGCCCACCGCCGCCGTGCCATGCCGCTGAAAGACGAACAGCACCACCAGAATGGCGATGGTGATCGGCAGAACGTAGGGTTTGAGCATCGGTGTCGCCACTTCCAGCCCCTCCACCGCCGACAGCACCGACATCGCCGGGGTGATCACCGCATCGCCGTAAAAGAGCGCGGCGCCGAAGATCCCCAGCGCCGACACCAGCCAGAGGACCTTCGGCGACGCATTGGCGGTACGCAGCGCCAGCGCCGTCAGCGCCATGATGCCGCCCTCGCCCTTGTTGTCGGCACGCATGATGAACAGCACGTACTTCAGCGAGACGGTGATCGTCAGCGCCCAGAAGACCAGCGACAGGATCCCGAGGACGTTGCCCTCGGTAACCGCCAGCGGATGATGGCCGCCAAACACCTCCTTCATCGTGTACAGCGGGCTGGTCCCGATGTCCCCGAAGACGACTCCCATCGCCGCGAGTGCCCTCGTTGCCAGTCCCGTCGTCTCGCCGTGCGGCGCCGCATCTGCAATCATGTGCCCCCCAGGAAGAATGCCGTCACAGCGAAGCCGTCCCCAGGGGGCTCGCCAGCGAGCCGGGTCAGTCGCTGATCCATTTCTCGTCCAGCTTCGTGAGCGCCTGTTATTGCAACGCAGCATCGGCGCTGATTATAGGGCGCCCGGCAACCGCCAGCAATGCTCGCGTGCTGACCTTCGCTATCCCCGTGATACTGTTCTGCCCGCGGCGCCGGTGCGCAGGTGGACCCGAAGGCGGATCGAGCGCGCCGCCTCAACCTGGTTCCTGCGGCGCTTCCAGCTCAACCGCGGGCACACACTCCGCCGGAGGCTGCACCGTGACGACGATCCCGTCTTCCCCCGGCGCGCAGGCGAACGCGACATCGACACCGAGGCCGGCCCCCCAGGCGACGCGTTCGCCGCAGCACAGCAGCGGCAGGCGGTCGCGCTCCCAGGGCGGCACCCCGGTTTCCTGCAACAGCTTGCGCAGGGCGCGCCGCGGCCGCCGCGGGTCGGGCTGCAGTCCTTCGCCGCCGATCCTCGTCCGCAGGCAGACGGCCTCGGCGCCGAGCAGCCGACGACTGATGCCGCTGCCGACCGTCGCCACGAACGACAGCCGATCGCCACCCCAGGCCAGTTCCGCCTCGCCGTGCCAGGTCAGCGGCACGGCGGGGATCGGCGGCCGCCGGCCAACGACGTACAGCTCGCCACGATAGACGCGCAGTTCGCCGTCGACGGTGCCGATGCAGGTTGCCGAGGCGGCACCGACGCTCGCCAGTTGCCGCAGCGCTTCATCGAGCCAGCGCGTCTCCGGCGCCCGCAAACCGGCGCCCTGCAGCTCGTGGCGCAGCAGGTTGCGCGCCCGCGAGGCACTCAGGCGATTGAAGCGCCGCAGATCGATGCGGCCCTCCCCGCCGGCGACCAGCGAACGATCGATCACGGCGAGTTCATCGAGCAACTGTGCCGCCTCGGCAAAATGGCCAGCGGCGCGCGCCAGCGCCTGTGCGGCCGCCGGAAACTGCTGCGCGATGCACGGCAGGACCGCGTGCCGAAGGTGGTTGCGGCGATGACGGCGATCGGCGTTGCTCTCGTCCTCGACCCAGCACAGCGCCTGCTCGGCCGCATGGGCTGCGATCGTCGTCCGCGGCACGCCGAGCAGCGGCCGGATCAGCCGCGGACCGGCAGCCTGCCTTCTCTCGCCGGGCATGCCGGCCGCTCCGCGCACGCCGGCGCCGCGCAGCAGCCGGAAGAGCACGGTTTCCGCCTGGTCGTCGCGATGGTGGGCAAGCGCCAGCCAGTCCGCCGGGCAGCGCGCGAAGACCGCGTGTCGCTGCCGCCGTGCCGCCGCTTCGAGGCCCTCGCCAGTGGCCAGGGGAACCTCGACCCGCTCGACCGCCAGCGCCACGTCGAACCGTTCGCAGAGCTGCCAACAGAAGTCCGCCCAGGCGTCGGCGTGCGGGCTGAGACCGTGATGGACATGCACCGCCGACAGTTCGCAACCCAGCCCCGCCGCGCGCAGACCGCTCAGGCCGTGCAGCAACACGACCGAGTCAAGACCACCTGAGAGAGCGACGCAGACTCGTCGGCCACGCGCCAGCCGCGGCTCGAGAAAACGCCGGAGAATCGCTGCCAGCGCCGGCTCTAAGGTAGCGCTCGCCTGCCCTGCAGGACTCGATTCATCGGTTGCGTGACCAATCGGCAACGTCGCCGGCTCCCCGGGAGCTCTCCCGTGCGCCGGCTCAGCCGGGCTGCAGCTCCCTGACCGCCCCGTACGACAGGACACGGTCAAGGCGCCGTCGCAGGAGATCGGCCAACGGCATCCCCCTGAGCTGTTGCAGCGAGGCCCGCAGGGCCTGCTGCAGGCTCGCCGCCATCGCCTCGTGATCGCGATGCGCGCCACCGACCGGTTCCGGGACGATGCGGTCGACCAGCCCGAGCGACTGCAGCCGCTGCGCGGTGATGCCCATGATCTCGGCCGCCTCACTCGCCTTCTCGGCACTCTTCCAGAGAATCGACGCACACCCCTCCGGCGAGATCACCGAATAGGTGGCGTACTGCAGCATCTGCAGGGCATCACCGACGCCGATCGCCAGCGCGCCGCCCGAACCGCCTTCACCGATGACGGTGACGACGATCGGCACCTGCAGTTCGGCCATCACGTAGAGGTTGCGTCCGATCGCCTCCGACTGACCGCGCTCCTCGGCATCGATCCCGGGATAGGCGCCGGGCGTGTCGATGAAGGTCAGCACCGGGATGCCGAACTTCTCGGCCAGACGCATCAGACGCAGGGCCTTGCGGTAGCCTTCGGGCCGCGGCATGCCGAAGTTGCGGAAGAGCTTCTCCTTGGTATCCCTCCCCTTCTGGTGCCCGATGACCATCACCGACTCGCCGTCAAGCCGCGCCAGGCCGCCGACGATTGCATGATCGTCGGCAAACGCCCGGTCGCCGTGCAGTTCCTCGAAGTCAGTGAAGATCAGGCTCAGGTAGTCGAGCGTGTAGGGCCGCTGCGCATGCCGTGCCACCTGGCACACCTGCCAGGGTGACAGCCGCGCATAGATGTCGCGGGTGAGGAGCCGGCTCTTCTCTTCGAGGCGGCCGATCTCTTCGGAAATGTCGACCGCCGACTTCTCCTGTGCAAAGCGCAGCGCTTCGATCTTGCTTTCCAGGTCGGCAACCGGTTGTTCAAAGTCGAGAAAAGTGGTTTTCATCGGGCCCGGCCGGGGTGGCGCGCAGGAGGGTTGCGAAGCGCGCATTGTAACCCGAAAGCGGCGGCGCTTCGCTGACCACACGGGCCGCCGGGACTCCCCGATCGCTTCGGGATCAGCGCTGCCACAGCCTCCAGGCGGGGATTCCGGGCAAGCGGCGATGGCGACGTCAGCCGGCACCGCGGACGGGGCGCGCGGCAGCGACCGGTCACCACAGCCGCAGGCAGGAACTGCACGTCGGCGACGCCGCGGATCGCCGGGCCGGCGCGACATCGCGTTGGGCCAGCCCGACCGCGTCGCGAGCGACTTCGAGCCGCACATTCTGTACGCTGATGTGTGCAGCAGCGGCTACGAGCTTTGCGATACGCGCACGACGTGGTAGTACGAGGCCGGGCGGATGCGCTCGTTCACGGCCGGCGACTGATCCGCCTGCGGTCGTTGGCGCTCCACCCCAGGCAGCATCAGCACCGGGGGCGACGACGACCGGAATCACTCCTGCATCGCCAGCAGCTCCCTGTCGGCATAACCGAGGCGGAAGGCGAGCACGCGCGCCACCCCCTCAATGAGCTGGAAGGCGAGTCGCCGGTGCTGCTCGCGCAGCATCTCGAAGTCCTCGCGCCGCAGCACGTAGACTTCGCTGTCCTCGGTGGCGGTCGCGTCGCTGCTGAAACGCGCGGCGTGCGTGATGAAGGACATGCCCCCGACGAAATCGCCGCGACCGTAGGTCAGGCGATGACGGCTGAGGTTCGTCCCCGGGACCGGTACCGAAATGCGCACGGCGCCCTTGCGAATCAGGAAGAGCTGATCGGCCGCGTCGCCCGTGGAGAATACCCGCTCGTCCCGCGGCACGACACGACGTTCGAGGCACTCGACCAGCGCCACCAGCGCCTCCTCCTTGACATCCTTGAAGATCTCCATCTCCCAGACCTCAAGCGGTGGCAGCTCGGCGCTGCGCTGGGCGCTTTCACCGAGCACCTGATCCTCGATCCACTCGACGGCGTCGTCCATTTCCTGGAAGACCCGGACCTGCGGGCTGTCATTGGTCAGGTCCATCTGTGCGAACAGATCGGCGATATTGCGGCCGTTCGGCAGGGTATGCGTCAGGCTGCTGAAGATGAGGAAGGCGCCGCGTTCGCTCAGCGAGTCCCGAATCTGGCTCAGCAGATGCACGGCCGTGACGTCGACCGACTGCACACGGCGCATGTCGAGCAGGACGTACTGGCGCTTGCCGAGTTCCGGCTCGAGCGCGCTGAACAACTGGTCCTTGGTGCCGAAGAACAGGCTGCCCTGCAGTTCGAGCATGATCGTCTGCTCGCCACGCCGCTCGAGCAACTCCATCTCGTGCCCGAGGCGGACCCGCTTCGAAAAGCGGCTGCTGCCCTCGACCTTGTTGCGGATGACTGTGCTGCCGAGCTGCTCGCGAATGAAGAGGAACATCGCCAGCGCGATCCCGACCGCCGAAGCGGCGATCAGGCTGTAGGCGAGCGCGACGACGACAACGACGACGATCACGACGAAATCGAGAATCGTCCATGGGGACTGCAGGAGGTGCAGGCTGTGGCGGTCGATCATGCGCACGCCGACGACCAGCAGGATGCCGGCGAGAGCTGCCACCGGGATCCAGGCGATGAACGCACCGAGTGCGAGAAAGGCCACCAGCGCCATCACCCCCTCGACGATCCCCGAGACGCGCGTCTGGCCACCGCTCGCCAGGTTGACCAGCGTCGCGCCCATCTGGCCGGCACCGGGCATGCCGCCGGCGCACGCCGAGACGACGTTCGCCGCCCCCTGTGCCACCAGCTCGCGGTTGGAATCATGGCGGCTGCGGGTCAACGCATCGAGCACGACGGCCGTCTTCAGCGTGTCGATCGACAGCAGGACCGCGAGCGTCAGCGCCGTTCCCATCAGGCTGCCGATCTGGCTCAGCTTCAGTTCGCCGATGTCGCTCCAGCGCCCGGTGATCGCCTCGAGCATGCTCGAGGCCGAACCGCCGAGCGGGCCGATGATCATCTTGTTGCCCTCGAGCACGAGCAGCGACTCGTCAACGAAGTGTGCCAGCCCGAAGTAGGTCGCGATGCCGGCCAGCAGGCCGAGAATCGCCGCCGGAACGGCGCGGGTGAGCAGCGGCGCGCCGACCATCACCGCTGCCGTGACGCCGCCGATCAGCGCGCTCTGCCATTGCCAGTTCTCGGGCGAGATCAGCGTCCGCCACAGCGAGACGCTGCCGAAGACGCCGAGGAACTTCGGAATCTGGCTGCCGATGATGATCAGGCCGACGCCTGTCAGGTAACCGCTGACCACCGGAAACGGGATGTACTTGATCAGGCTGCCGACTCCCATGAAGCCGAGCAGCAGCTGGATCACTCCGGCGACGAGGCCGAGTGCGGTGAGCATGAGGACGATGAACACCGGATCGACATCCTGTCGCACGAGTTCGATGGCGAATGCCGAGAGCACTGCCGCCGCCGGCGCGCAAGGCGCCGTGATCAGGCGGTTGGTGCCGCCCAGACCCGGCGCGACGAGGCCGAGCGCGGTCGCGCCGAGAATCCCGGCCAGCGCACCGAGACCGGCGTAGGCGGGGCCGATCGACGCGTAGATGGTGACGCCGAAAGCGATCGCCGACGGTAGTGCGACGAGCATCGCCGCCAGCCCGCCCCAGAAATCGCCGACCAGCTTGTCGTTTTTGACCGCCCGCAGTTCCATGACCCGATTCCTCCAACCAGCCTTTTGCGCACTGCAGGAGATCCTTCTGCAGTTGCCCCCCTCCCCGGGGGAGTCACGAACATTCCCCACGCAAATACTCGGGAATGCGCGATGTTAACACGCTTGACAACGGATTCGGCCATTTCGGCGCACAGAACTTGCGCTCTACTACCTGCGGATACATGTTTCGTTCATCGCCGGCTGACCGGGAGATGCCTTGACGGAAGCGGCGATTGACCAGGCTGCAGAACGGGCGCTGCTGTAAGATGGTCTGATCAGGGTGATGCGGAGGAGGCAGCGGGTGGCCGACATCTTTCTCAGTTATGCAACCGAGGACCGGGCGACGGCCGGCGAAGTCGCGAGCCAACTCGAGGCACTCGGCTTCAGCGTCTGGTGGGACCGCAAGATCCCGGCCGGAAAGACCTGGCGGCAGGTGATCGAATCGGCTTTGAACGAGATGGGCTGCATGGTGGTTCTCTGGTCGGCAAGTTCGCTCGGCAGTACCTGGGTCAGCGAGGAAGCCGAGGAGGCGCGCATGCGCGATAGGCTCGTGCCTGCGCTGATCGAAGCCGTGCTGCCGCCGCTCGGCTTCCGCGGCATCCAGGCTGCCGATCTCGTCGGCTGGGATGGTTCGGCCGAAGCTGCCGGCTTTCGCGACCTCGTGGCGGGCATCGAAGCCCTTCTGGCGCCGCGCCGCGGCGTCAAGACCAGCCGCCGCGGCCACGATGAACAAGGTCGGCGGCAACCGCCAGCG
>DDUX01000021.1 GCA_002345025.1 Candidatus Accumulibacter iunctus
AGCTCAAAAAGGTCGCCTTGGTCGCTTGCATGCATAAGATGCTGACGATTATGAACGCGATCGTCAAATCGGGTATCCCCTGGAATCCAGAACACCCAAACGCCCCTAAAAACGCTTGACTTGGAACACAGTTGCTCATCCCCGGCCCTTCTCCCGCGCACGGGAGAAGGGAGATTCGCGAGTCGCGGACGCGACTTTCACATTAAAGCCAAGGCCCGGCGTGCGAAGGACCGGCTCCGCGATCAACTGCCCCCGGCAATCGAGAGACATCTGTACTATTATGGTCAAGCACCCTGTTCACGGATGCAAAGCGTCTCGTCCTCTCCCCTGGAAGAGTGGATCGTGTCCACGAGCGGCATCAAAGAGAAGCGCCAGCAGTCCCGCCCGGGTTCGCCGTGGCCTGACGACGCCTTGATCGCCAGGCTGGCCGGCAAACTCCGGCACCTGGGGCGACGACTCAGACCAGCGAGCCTCGACGACGCCGAACCGGAGCAGCGGCGCGAGGCGATGATCTTCGAGGCACTCGAGCCACGGATGTTGCTGTCGGCCGATCTCGGTCTCGTTGACGCGGCTGGCCTGACGAGCTATTTCGATGCGGTGCAGACGCGCCTCGACCGCGAGGTGTTTGCCGCGCCCATACCGCTGATCGGCACGCAGCTTGCCACGAGCGAGGCCGGCGGCATTGCCCGCCACATCTCCGACGCTTTGCGGAACTTCTCGACGCCGACGCCAGCGGGCGAGGCGGTGACGCCCGCTGCCGTCAAGGAGGGTCTCGAGGCCGCACTCGGCGATCTGATCGAAGACGATCGGATCGAAGTCACCACGAACGCGGAACATACACGGTACGAGTTCTCGCTGACCCTCGCCGGCAGCGCCAACGAACGCATCGATCTCGACCTCGCGCTCGGTGAGGACCCATTGATCTCGGCACGGCTCGGCACCCGCGACGAGGTGAACCTGAGTTTCGACTGGCACTTCGACCTCGTCCTCGGCGTGCGCGAGGATGCCCAGGGGCAGTCCTCCTTCTTCATCGACTCGGCGTCGGCGAACGAACTGCAACTCGAGAATGTCGTTGCAGTGCTCGACGGCGGCGACGATGGCACCTTCGCTGCCAAGGGAACGGCGGGCATCTTCGGCGCGCTGATCCGGCGGGACGAGGGCGATCCGGACGCGGCCGGCGGCCCCGTGGCGCCGCTGCCCAGCCGCTTCACCGGCAGATTCGACATCGATATCGCCGGTGGCGGCGCCGACCGGCGGCTGACGCTGACGGAGATCCCGGCCCTCGTCGTCGACGCCGCCGTGACCGGCGCCGCCGACATCCACCTCGACGTCGACGCCGCGATGGTGCCCGACTTCGCCGTCGTCGCCGAATCCGACCGGGTCTTCAACCTGGCGGTCGAGGCCGATGTCCACATCGCGCAGGTCTTTACCGCCGCTGACACGGAGGGCGATTCGTTCGGCAATCCGATCACCATTGACTACGAGAGCGTCCGGCTGGACCTCGGGACCTTCTTCTCCGAGTTCTTCGACCCGACGGTCAAGGCGATCCAGACGGCGCTGACGCCACTGCAGCCGATCGTCGACTTCCTCACCTTCCCGATCCCCGTGCTGAGCGACATCGGCCAGGCGGTCGGCTACGGCTCGATCACACCGGTCGACCTCGGCATCACCGCCACCTACTTTGACCCCAGCCTGACACAGCAGCAGAAGGACTCGCAACTCGCCCGGCTGGTCGCCGCGAAGGGGGTGCTCGGCGTCGTCGATGTCTTCCTCGACCTGAAGCCGATCGGCGAGGGGCTGCCGCAGACGGTCGACCTCGGCGACTTCGGGATGCAACTGACGCAGTCAGGCCGTGCCGATGATGATCCGGCAGATGTCGAGCGCAAGATCGAGCTGACGAAGGAAAACCCCTATCCCGACGCGCTCAAGAAGGTCCAGGACAGCAACCAGACCTTCGACAATGTCTTCTCGGACATCAACGGCAACCTCTCCTTCCCGTTCCTGAACGACCCAACGGCCGTGCTCGGCATGCTGCAGGGCAAGACCACGGCATCGCTGGTCGAGGCCGGCTTCGAGTTCAACCTCGGCTATACGTTCAAGAAGCAGTTCCCGATCCCGGCGTTCCCGATCCTCGAGGCCGAGCTCGCGCTGACCTTCCAGGCAGCGCTCGACCTCGACGTCGGCTACGACCTCTTCGGCGCCAAGCTGCTGACCCGCAGCCTCGATTTCTCGAGCGACGCGGCGCTGCAGCAGAGCGTGCGCGACAATGTGCACCGCCTGACCGACGGTCTCTACTTCGACGACCACATCGGCGCCGATCCGAACGACCTGAGCGCCGGCACGCCGCCGGAGCACGTTCCCGACGGTGATCACGATTTCGACCAGCCCGAGCTCAAGCTGTCGGCCAAGATGACCGCCGGCGCGGCGATCGGGCCCGACCTCTACGTTGCCGAGTTGCAGGCCGGGGTGCGCGCGTTCTTCGACACCCAGGTCTGGATCGACCTCAACGACCTGCCCGAACCGCAGTCCCCGGCACAGTTCGACTACGTCCATGACGTGCTCGAGGGCAACTACACACCCGAGGTGCCGACATCACCGTTCACCTACGACGGACGTGTCCGCCTGAACGAGCTGGCGCTCGCCCACGAGGCCGACCCCGTGGGTGTCACCAACCAATCAGGCGCGCTGTATGCGGGGCTCGAGGCCTTCGTCTTCATGGCGGTCGGCTTCTGGCCGTTCAAGATCGTGCTGGTCGACGAAACCTGGACGCTGGTGCAGGCCAACATCTACGACTTCAACGTCTACCAGTTGAGCGACGCGGAGGTGCTCGCCGGAGTACGGGTGAACCCGCCCGTGCTCGGTGAGCTGGGTGGCAATGGCACCCTGAACCTTTTCATGGGCGACACCGCCCACCGGCGAGTCAACACCGGCGTCAATCGCGCCGGTACCGACAGCGTCATCGACGAGGGCTTCAGCATCCGGTCGAGCGGCCTGACGGACGCCACCGATCCCGATGGCGGCGAGACGGTCGTCGTCAAGTTCCTGGTGCCCGATGGGTCCGGCAATCGCGTCGAGCGCGCGCAGCAGACCTTCCGCGGCGTCAAGCGCATCGTCGGACACGGTGGCAGCGGCGACGACTCGATCGTCATCGACCGGACGGTCGGCTCGCCGGTCGAGTTGAGCGGTGACGCCGGCAACGACGAATTGTCCTGCGCTGGCAGCGGCGCCGCGACGCTGCACGGCGGCACCGGCAACGACCGGCTCGTCGGCGGCTCAAGCGACGACCTGCTCGACGGTGGCGACGGCGACGACCGCTTGGGTGGCGGTGCCGGCCGCGACACGCTGCGCGGTGGCGCCGGCGACGACCGGCTTGCGGGCGGCAGCGGCGATGACGACCTCGGCGGCGGCAACGGCAGCGACACCTACGACTGGAGCCCCGGTCAGGGCAACGACGTCCTCTCGGAAGCGCCCGAGCCGGCAGCCAGCGACGCGGTCACCATCAGCGGCACGGCGCGCAGCGACGTGCTGGCGATCGACAAGATCGACGACGGCGGCAACTGGACACCGCGCCTGCAGGTTGGCGACGGCAGCACACCAATCGAGACGCTGCGACTCGGCGACATCGAGCGTCTGTCGGTCAACGCCGGCCGCGGCTCCGACCTCGTGACCGTCGGCGACATCGACGGCACCGGCCTGACGCTGCTGGCGGTCGACCTGAAGGCGCCCGACGAGCCGGTCACCAGCCTCGACAGCGACCGCGTCGTCTTCGCCGGCACGGCCGGTGACGACACGCTGAGCGTCGAAGGTGTGTACGCCAGCTTCAATCGCACCGACCTCGGCGCCGACCCGACCGGCGGCGCCAGCGTCGAGATTTCCAGGCCGATCGTGCAACTGCGCGACCAATCGGCCGGCCGCGACAGCCGCTTCTTCGTCATCAACAGCCGGCCGGCACGCGACACGCTGCTCGTCCAGGGTCTCGGCGGCAACGACACGCTGACGCTCGCCCCCGGCAGCGCCGGCATCGACGTCTCCGAGCTGATCGGCGTCACCCTCTCGGGCGGAGCCGGCGACGACACCCTCGCCACGGTCTACGACGACGCCCTGCTCGACGGTGGCGGCGGCGACGACAGCTTGCGCATCGCGAGTGACGGCAAGCTGATCGACGGCGTGAGCACCCTGCAGCTCTTCGCGAGCGACCTGCTGATCGCGCGCACCGCGGCGAGCGGCGGAGCCGTCGACGATCGCCTGCGCTTCGCTGATGTCGAGTCGCTCCGGCTCGAGCTCGGCTCCGATTTCGGCGGCAATTCGCTCAGCGTCGGCGGCACGATCGCCGGGCCGGTGGCGATCATCACCGGCGCGCGGCCCGACACGATCGCGCTGCAGGGCCTGGCGGGCCCGACGACGGTCCAGTTCGCCGGTGACCATGACACCGTGACCGTCGGCAAGGATGGCACGCTGGCCGGCATCGCCGCGAGCATCGAGGTTCTCGGCAGCGACGGCAGCGACCAACGGTTGCTCGTCGACGCCAGCGCCGAGGTCGCCGATGCGGTCGTGACCGTCGCCGCAGGGGCGATCACCGGGCTTGGCGGTGGCGGAGCGATCCGCTACGACGCTGCTGTCGACACCGTCGGGCTGCGGACCGGCCGCGGCAGCGACCGCGTCGAGGCGCCCGCGCTGTCGACGCGTGCCCTGATCGACACCGGGGCCGGCGATGATCTCGTCGTCGCCAGCCTCGACGGGCCGCCGCTCGGCACCGCCGGGGGACCGAGCCTGGTGACGACGGCTGCAGAAGTCGTCATCTTCGAAAACAGCGGCAACGCCACCGCCACCGACTGGCGGCTCGCCGACGACACGCTGCGCGCGGGCGCGCCGGGCGCTGATGCTCCGGTGCTGCTGCAGACGATCGGCGCCAACCGCGTCGAGCTCGCGCTCGGCGAGGGCGCCGATACGCTGCGTGTCGGCGCGCTGTGGACACCGACGAAGGTCGACCTGCGCGGCGGCGCCGACCTCGTGACGGTCGGCGACTCGCGGCCTGCCGACGCCGCCGTGCGGCGCGACCTGACCGACATCACGGCGACGCTGCAACTGCAGGGCGACAGTGGCGACGACGCGCTGACGATCGACGACACCGCCCATGTGGCCGCGGCAGAGCCCGGTGTCGTCGATGTCGGTCGGGTCCGCGGCTTTGGCATGGGCGCTGCAGGCGGGATCGATTTCAGTGGCTTCGAATCGCTCGACCTGACGCTGGGCAACGGCGCCGACGAGCTGACGCTGGTCGACACCGCGATCGCGACGACGCTGCACACTGACGCGACGGCGGGCGGCCGCGCTGACCGGGTGCTCGTGCGTAACGCCGCAGCCGGCGCGACCATCCATCTCGGTGCCGGTGACGACGAGATCACGGTCCTGGCCGCTACGGCGCTGACGATCGGCGCCGGCGAAGGTCTCGACACCGTCAGCTTTGACGTCAGCGGCACCGCGGCGGCCGTCAAGGGGGCCGTGCTCGGCGGCAGCGGCGGCAGCGGGCAGCTCAGCGGCCTCGGCCCGGTGATCGACGCCACCTTCGTCGGCTTCGACGCCGCCCGGCTGCGCTTCGACAGCGGCAGCGACCGGCTGCTCATCGATGCCGCGCTCGACACCGTCGCCGTGACGGCCGACATGGGTGGTGGTGATGACCAGGTGACGATTCGCCGTATCGGATCGGCGACGCAGGTACTCGGCGACAGCGGGCAGGATCAGGTGGTCCTCGAGATCGCCGGCGCACCCGAAGCGCCGATTCATGCCGCCCTGATCGACCATCTGGATCTGGCCGGCGTCGAGACCCTCGAGGTCGACAACCACGGCCATGACGACGCCGTCGACTGGCAACTCATCGACGGCAGGCTGCTCGGCAATGGCGCGCCGATCGCCTACGCCGATGCGGCCGGCCAACTGCTGTTGCGTGCCGGTAGCGGTGCGTCCGACCTCCTGACGGTGGCGACGAGCAGCAACCCGGTCGAGGCGACCATCGACGGCGACCGCATCGAGGTGGTGGCCGAACCCCTGCTGCTCGTGCGCGACGGCGTCGCCATCGACGTGCGCGGACTGCGGAACGTGATCGATTTCGACGCCTTGGCCACCGGTGCGGCGAGCTACCGCGAAGACGGCTTCGTCGTCAGCGCAGGGGCAGGCGTGCTGGCGCGCGAGCCTGCCGGCAGCCCGAGCCCGGCGCTGCTGATCGGCAGCGGCAGCTTGCGCACCGAACTCGGTGGCGGGAAGTTCAGCGTCCACAGCATCGACCTGTCGGCGCTGACCACCGGCATGCGGACGGTCCGCTTCATTGGCTACGACGAGAACGACCAGCAGGTCGCCGAACCCGTCGTCGTCAGCCTCGACCCGGCTGCCGGCACCGCGAACCGTACCGTATCGTTCGACCCGGCCGGCTTCGGCGGCCTGGCGCGCTTCGACTGGGTTTCCGACGGCGCCGTGCTGATGGATAACGTTGGCCTCGGCGCGGAGCGTATCGCGCGCAGCGAGCCGCTGGCGTCGATCCCCCAATCGATTCTGGTGGCCAACGGTGGCGGCATCGTCACGATCGACACGACGAACGCGACGATCAACGGGCGGCACTCCGGCGCGTCTCTCGACGCCACGCGTCAGACGAATCCGGTCTTCGGAACGTCGCTGCTCAACGGCGTCCGCCAGTTCCGCTTCGACGGTGACCTGATGATTCCGGCGAACACGACGATCGATGTCGTCGGCGACTACGGGCTGTCGCTGTGGGCGACGAACGACATCCTCGTCGGTGACGCGATCGTCGTCGATGCCTCGGCCGGCGGCGGGTTTCGGCCCGAGGGCTCGCTTGCGGCCTTCGACAACCAGAACACCGCCGGAACGTGGACCCTGCAGGTCCAGGACGATGCCCACTTCGACGCCGGATGGCTGAACGACTGGGCTCTGACCATCACGCTGAGCACCGGCGAGGTGTTCACGCAGCGTGGCGGCGGCGGCGCCATTCCCGACCGGCCGCTGATCGGTTCGTCCGGAGTTCTGAACTCGTCGATCGCCCTCGGCGATCTCGGCGCGGTCAAGGACGTGAACGTGACCGTCGACATCAGCCACCCTCTGACACGCGACCTCGACGTCTATCTGATCCATGGCGGCAGGACGGTGGAACTGTTTACCGACATCGATCGCCCGGGCAACCGCTTCTTCAGCGATACGGTACTCGACGACGAGGGCGCGCTTTCGATCACGCAGACGACGATTTCGTCGATGCTCGTCGGGCCTGCGGCGGGCCCGGGCGGCGGCGGCGGCGGCGGTGCCGGCGCGGGTGGCAATGGTGGCGCCGGCGGGGACGGCGGCCTCGGTGGCGCCGGAGGTGCCGGAGGCATCGGAGGTGGCAGCTACTACTCCGGGACGATCGAGTGGGGTGAGGCCGGGGACAGCGGCTGGTACGGCATGGACGGGACTCCGGGCCAGGGCGGCTCCTTCGGCAGCCCGGGCGGGCTCGGCGGACCAGGTGTCAACGCGGCGAGCCGTTCGGGGCTCGGCGGCGCAGGCGGCGCAGGCGGTAACCCGACCGGGCCGGGGCCAAGGAATACCAATTTCGGCTGGTACGGCAGCGGCGGTGCTCCCGACGGCTGGGGCGACGGAGAGTCCGGTGGCGCTGGCGGCGCCGGCCATCCTGGCGCGAGCGTGTCCGGCAACACCGGCAGCGCGGGCAGCGGGGGCCTGGCCGGCAGCAACACGGGCTCGGGTGCACTGATCTCGGGCGGCGGTGGCGGCGGCGGCGGTGGCGGCGGCGGTGCTGGTTCCGGCGGCAGCGGCGGTGGCGGCGGCTCCGGCGGTGGTGGCGGTGGCGGCGGTGGCGAGGGCTACAACTACTGGGTGGGCATCGAGCTGCACGGCGGCAGGGGCGGCGACGGTGGGGACGGCGGTCGCGGGGGTGACGGCGGCGACGGCGGCGACGGCGGCGCGGGCGGGTTGGGTGGCGGTGGTGGCGGTGCCGTCGAGATCATGGCCCAGGGCCGGATCGTCATCGGCGCCGCATCGCGCCTGCAGGCCCAGGGCGCTGCGGGCGTGGCAGCGACCAATCTGGGCTCCAACGCGGGCCTGAACGAAGGGCGCGATGCCGGTCTCAACAATGGCCAGAACGCCGGTCTCAACGACTATCTCCACAGCGGCCGGGACTCTTGGGGCGGGTACTACGGCGGGGGCGGGGGCGGGGGGGGCGGCGCCGGGCGGGGCGGGGTCGGGAGAGGGTGGGGTGGGGGAA
>DDUX01000050.1 GCA_002345025.1 Candidatus Accumulibacter iunctus
GCCGGCTCCTGCCGGTCGGCGGCGGTGATCATCAGACGCGGCCAGTAGGCAGACCCGCCACGATCGAACAGGCGCCGCCGCCAGCCCTCGCCCTGCTGCAGTTGTGGCCGACAGACCAGCGCGACGCCGTGGCGGCCGAGCAGTCCGGCGAGGCGCTCGGGCACCCGGCGCAAGGCATAGGCGGCGGTGATCGCGGTATCCTGGTAGAGCTCGACGATGTCGACCCGACTGACCCGGATGTGGCGCCGGGTTGCCTCGTGGAAGCGCGCGTTGGCCTCGACGACCCCGCGCACCAGCGCTTCGACGGAAGCCGCGACCGAAACACTGGCCGACGAATTGTAGCCGAGGAGCAGCGTCGCCAGCGGCAGGTCACGATCCTCGTCGCCGAGCACGTCGATCGCCTGCAACAGATAGCGCAGCACACCCGCCCGCACCGCAGCAGTCAGATCCTCGACGTTCAGGCTGCCGTCGTAGCTCCCGAGACCACAGACGACGGCGCCACGCAGCGACCCGCGCCGCCGTTCCTGTGCGTTCGGCAGTCGCAGCA
Source organism: Candidatus Accumulibacter iunctus (assembly GCA_002345025.1). Lineage (GTDB taxonomy): Bacteria > Pseudomonadota > Gammaproteobacteria > Burkholderiales > Rhodocyclaceae > Accumulibacter > Accumulibacter iunctus. The sequence goes on from DDUX01000050.1 coordinate 548, forward strand.
CCACCGTCGCACTGCCCCGCGGCCCGGCATAGAGGCCGAGGTTGTAGCGTTCGCCGAGATCGCCGTCGAGCAGTTCGCGGTCGATCAGCGCCTCGGCGCCGGAAATTGGATCCTGCTCGTAGTGACCGAGCAGGATCGGCTGCTCGAGGAAACGCAGGTCCATCGCCCGCACCACCACTTCCAGCCGGCGCTTCGAGCGCGGCGCGACGCGGTTGCGCGGCGCGCCTCCGAGCAGGCCGACGGCCACCGCTTCGCCGCTCGCCAGCAGCGGCGGTCCGGCGTCATAGACAACCGGCCGCGCCTCGCCATCGCCGCGCACCGCCGGCGGACTGCGCAGCAACGCCCCGGTGGCGCCGCTGTGCAGCAGTTCGGCGAGCGCCGGGTGATACTCGCCGGTCGAAGGCAGATCGCCGTGCTGCGCCGGCATGTAGTAGTAACTGCCGACGTTGTCGATCCGCCCCGAGGCCCAAGTCACCGTGCCGTCACCCTGCGTCGTACCGACCAGCTTCAGCCGCCCCTTCTCCTCGCGGATGCCGCACGGCGTGTTGCGCGCGACGCCGAAGACATAGACCGACTGCTGCTCGTATTCCTTCGGCAGTGCGGGCGTCGGCGCACCATCCTGCCGCCAGAGCCAGCTGCCCTCGTCGAGCTCCGCCTGGCTCGGTGTTGCCGACTGGCCGTCGCCAAACCAGAAATCCTTCACCTTCTGCCGGTAGTCCTGCCAGGTCTCGGCGCGCTCGAAGCTCTGGCCGCCGAGGCCACCGTCCGGTTGCCCCTGAAAGCAGTCGACGAAACCCGGCTTTGGCAGCAACTGCAGGGCGCCACGGAAGCCCGAGACAATCTGCAGCACTTCGCGCATGTCGTGCCGGACATCGAGTCGCACCAGCGAGCGCAGCGTGTCGCCCTTGCCGAGCAGATTCTCGACCATCGAGTAGGCGCCCTGGTTCGGCGTGCCGAGCATCACCAGACGGGCGCCCGGCCGCGCCATCAGCGCATCCATCACCGGCCGCCGCCGATGGATGCAGGCACGCACGACGAGACCGCCCATGCTGTGCGCCAGCAGCCGGATCGGCTTTTGCGTCTCCTGCAGCAGCCGATCGAGCAGCGCCGCCAGGCGTTCGCCAAGCACGTCGAGCGGCTGCCGCCAGTCGTAGGCAAAGCACTCGACACGGTGGCTGGCGGCGAGAAACCTGCAGAGATCGCCATAGAACATGCCGAACAGCTCCTCCGCCTCGACTTCCGGCTGCCCCCAGGCGATCTCTTCGAGACCGCCACTGGCAATGTCGAGCGGATCGAACCAGACACGGTCGCGGCGCCTGACGTGCAGGTGCGACCCCATCACGCCGGGCAGGACGACGACCACCGGCAGATCGGCGACCGCCGTTTCGCCAGCGCGCCGCAGCCGGGCGCCGGGCATGGCGGCGTCGGCGAAAGGCCCCGGCAACGGCCGGAAAGCGGCCAGCGAGCCGACGTCGCTGCTCACCAGCCAGTCACGCAGAGCCGCCCGCGTGTCGATGTTGCTGAAATAGGCGAAATGCGATACCGCCGCGCCACGGTCGAACAACGCCCGCGCCCGCGCCTGCGGCGCGATGCCGGCGTACATCGAATCGGTATCGACGACCAGGTCGTTGTCGATGTTGTCGAAGAGCAGGAAGTCGGTCAGCAGCACCCCCAGGCGCTGCAGCAGGCCGCCGCCCTCGATGTCGCCGGCGATCACCGCCATCTCGATTCCCGGGCGTACCGGCGCCTCGCGCAGCAGGCGCGCCATCGGTGATTCCGGCAGCATCGCCTCGAGGCCCGGCACCAGGTGGGCACTCGTCCGCCGCCGGGCGATCTCGAGCACCACACGCTTGAAGGCCGAATAGAGCGGGTTGCCGAAGAAGAACGGGATCTGTCCGAGCAGCGTCAACAGCCCGGAGAGGAAGACGTCGAGGTTGCCGCTGGCCAGCCGCGTTCCCTGCGCCGGGCTGGCGACCCGCACGTAGCGCTGGACGACCAGCTTCTTCGCCGCCAGCTCGCTGGCCAGAGCCCGCAACTGCTGCCGCTGTTCGCCATGCGCGTCGCCGATCTCGCGCTGCACGACCTGCGCGGCGGCGGGGTCGGTCTCGCCGGTGGCCGGCAGGTCACTGCGGTAGTGCTCGATCAGGTGGTCGAAATTCTCCATACAGATGAGATCGCCGACCAGGCCGCCACGCGAGTGCGAAACCAGACTGAGCTGCAGGCCATCCGGCAGCGCCGCCAGCAACTGCCGCGCGTTCTCGATCGGGCTCTCGGACAGCGTCCGGTGTTCGAAGGCGTAGATGCGACCGTTGAACTGCCGCTCGAGAACGCTCCACAGCTCGCGCTCGTCGAGCTGCAGGTCGCCGAAGCTGCCGCGCGTGCTCGACCCCGTGCCGTGGATGAAGACGAGGACCGGCTCACCCGCGGCGGCGGCGGCCAGAAGCTCCTGCTGCGCCCGCGTCCGCGCCTGCTCGTCCGACTCCGCGGCGGGCGCAGCGCCGCGCAACGGCTGCCAGCAGTAGACCCCCGGCTGCCGCTCCAGTCGCTTCTCGATCGCCCACATCAGCGCCTTGGTGCCGAGCCAGGAAACGCCCAGCTCGACGGCATCGGACTCCCTGCCTTTGGTCAGCTCGCCGAGCCTCTGCCTGGCGTCGGTGATGATCGCGTCTTCACTGGTGCCGACCGCCAGCGCGAAAATGCGGCTGATCAGGCCGCCGACGAGATCGCCGGCGAGCCCGCGCGTCGCCGCGCCGTCGCTGCGCAGGCGGTCGAACAGGATCTCGCCCTGGCTGCCGAGGAGATCCGGCCGACTGCGCGCCAGCGACGCCTGCAGCTCGCTGGCGCTGGTGATCAGTACGCCGCCGTCAGCCAGCTCGATGACCAGCACCTCGTCCGCCTGCGCCGCGTACTGCTGGCTGACGGCGGTGGAGCCGCGCGCCGTCGCGCCGAGCTCGAAGCAGGCCCGCTGCTGCAGGTAGCCCGCCGGCATGAAGGGATCATCGCCGGCATCGGCGGCGCGCCGGACGTTGCGCAGCAGCGGCGGCAAAGGCGCCTGATCCTGCGGTGTGGCAGTCAGATCGAGAATGGTGGTCGGCGACATCTTGCTCTCCTTCAGGCTGGCCGTGCGCGACGGATGAACCCGGCAGTGAGCGGCCGCCACCTGGGGCACCGCAACGCCGGCGTGCGGGGACGGTGCGAGCGCATGACGCCCGCACCGTGTGGCTGGCAGATCAGGTGAAGATCTTGCGCTGGCGCGCGTCGGCGCTGCCGAAGATCTGCGGCGTCTGCGGGTATGAGGCCGACGGCAGGTTGGCCGGCGTGATGCGGGCATGCCAGTCGGCGTAGGTGGCGTTGGCGGGCAGCGCGCGCAGGGTCTTCAGCGCGTAATAGCTGAAGGCACCGCAGGGACGGCCGCCGATCCGCGCGTCGTAGCTGAAGTTGTTCGGCCCTTCCTTGCACCCGGCGAGCAGCAGGTCGCCGGCCATGCGCGACAGCGCGCCGGCAAAGGGCGACAAGCCGGAGGTCACCTGCACCGTCGTCATTGGCTGACCGCTGAACCCGCGTGGCAACTGGTCGGCAGGCAGCCAGTTGCCCATCGGCATGAAACGCGGCCGCGGCGCGTCCTCGGCGTCCGGATCGGCAAGCGCGGCTCGCGTCACCGTCCCCGAGTGACAACTGTCCGAGATCAGCAGCAGCCGCACGCCCGCCTTGCGCGCGGCAAACAGGGTGTTGATCTCGTCGTCGATCAAGGCGCCGCCGGTCTGCAGGTCGTAGGGACAGAGCGCCTCGTCGAGCCCGTCGACTTCGTCGCCATTGAGGTCGGGGACATAGGTCCCGTGGCCGGAGAAGGTGATCATGACGACATCGCCACTGACTGCCGACGCGATCAGCGACTGCATGCCGCTGACCATCGCCGCCTTCGTCGCCTGGCTGTCAATCAGCTTGCTGACGGCGAAACCGCGCGCCGCCAGCTCGCCCGCCCAGTCGTTGGCGTCGTTGACGCAGCCGCTCAGGTCCATGTGCGTGCCCGGATAGTTGTTGACGCCAATGCAGAGTGCGCGTTTGCTCATGACTGTCTCCTGCGAATTAATGATTTATCGGGGATTGCGATCCTCAGTGTAGCAAGCGCGCGGCGAATGACAACCCCCGCGTCGTCGCCGACCCGCACGCCGGCGGCGACGCGGCAGGCGCGGCCACGGCCGGGAGTCAGCGGGCAAAAAAAAAGCGAGCCCACCAGGGGCTCGCCTTTGCAGCGCGTCGACGACTATTGCACGCGAATCTCGACCCGGCGACCTTCCTCCGGGGTGCCGCTGCCGACGGTCGACTCGGGGCGGCGCAACTTCACGCGGACGGCAGCAACGCCTCCCGCCACCAGCACGTCGCGCACCGCAACGGCACGGGCCATGGCCAGTTGGGCGTTGTGTTTCGGATCACCCGAAGCGTCGTGGAAACCCGACAGGAGGACGATCGCCTTCGGCGTCGCCGCGAGCACCTGATTCGTCCGCACCACCACCAGGTTGTCCTCATCGACGAACACCGCCTGGTCGACGGAGAAATAGACCTTCATCAGCGGTTCGCCGACCGGCGCGATGTCGCTGACTGCGGCCGTTGCCGACGGCAACGCCGGCGACGCTCCAGCACTGAAGAAAACGGCCGCGACACAGAGCGCGATACCGCCGACCACCCCCGCAACCACACCCGCTACTTCGTCCTCATCGTCGTGCGCCGACATGTTCCTCTCCCAAGGCAGATTGCTGGGCCCGCCGCCCAGACCAGCTCCGATTCTACTCCCGATGGCGTCCGGAGAATACCATCACGGGAACTTCGGGAATCGGCGGGAGCGCGGTGAACACCGGCACATGCGCTGCAGCAGCCGCTCACTCCGGCGTCAGCTGGCGATAGTGGCGAAGCTGCAGGAAACGGGCAACTTCCTCGATCTCCTCGTCGCTCCAGCGCAGCGATGCCATCTCCTGCCAGCGGCGAACCTCCGCACGCAGGCTCCGCCAGTCGCTCACCAGCCGCCGGTCGCGCCAGTGCAGCTCGCGGTCGTGACAGGCAATGCAATGCGTCGCGTACAGCAACTCGCCGCGTGATGGCGCGCGCTCGTCGTCGGCGGCGACGGCAAGCGGCGCGGCGAGGACGGCCATGCCGACGGCGGCGATCAGTCGCGGCCAGATGCTCTTCCCCGCCCGCGCCAACAGCCGGTCTACCTCTGCAGGAGCCGTCATGCTAGTCGACCGGTACCTGTCTGCCCTTGGCAACGGGCGTCTTCGGCAGACTGACTTCGAGCACGCCGTCCTTGAAGACCGCCTTCGCCGCCTCGCTATCGACCGCTGCCGGCAGCGGCAGCGAACGCGAGAACGAACTCGACCGGATCTCGCGGCGGCGATAGTCGCCCTTCTCGTCGGCGTCTTCCTGCCTGCTCTGCGCCTGGATCGTGATCGCATCGGCGGTCAGCGAGATCGAGATCTCGTCCTTGCTGACGCCCGGCAGCTCGGCCCGTACGACGACCTCGTTCTCGCGATCGATCAGGTCGACTGCCGGCGCACGAAAGCTCGGGCCTTCCAACCATGTCGGCCATTCACGCTCGAACGGCCGCATCCAGCGGCCGGGCGAGAAGCCGGCAAACATCCGGTCCATCATCCGCTCCATCTGTTCGAAGCGCTCCTCGAAACCCTTGAACGGCGCCAAACCGCCGCGCTGCACGGCAACCGACTTGCCGCCCTGCTCTTCGCCGGCCCCGGATCCGCTGTCCTTGTCGCTCATGACTCTCTCCTCAACAAAAGCTTCCCTCGCCGCCACGTTCGGCGGCGACGGGCAGCCACTGCGCCACCGCCGCTCACCAGCCCGGGAGGCACTCAACCAGACGATCATCTCTCTCGCGGCGAGCGACCGAGCCGCAGAACTGCTCTGCGGCACAATCACCCTCACCGCTGCTAACATAGTTGCTGCCCGGCAAAAATCAAGCCCTTCCGCGCCCCGACGCCAGGCAACAGGCCGCGGAACCGTCCCGGAGGAATCATGCCCAGCAGCCACACCGACGCCAGCGAACCATCGCGCCGCGACATAGACGCCATCGGCGGAGCCTTGCTGATCGAGTTCGGCGCCCGCTGGTGCGGCCACTGCCAAGCCCTGCAGGCGCCGCTGGCGCAAGCCCTGACCGCGTATCCGGCGATCCGGCACCTGCAGATCGAGGATGGCCCGGGCCGCCCGCTCGGCCGCTCGTTCGGGGTCCGCTTGTGGCCGACGCTGGTCTTCCTCCACCAGGGACAGGAGATCGCCCGCCTGGTGCGGCCGCCGGCTGCAGACACGATCGAGCAGGCGCTCGCCGCGCTCCACCTCCGGTCGGCCAACCCGCAGTGCCAGGATCTGGCCTGACCAGCCGCGCCGCTGCCTGCAGGCGAAACGACATGTCCACCCTGCTGCGCGCCGTGCTCGCCGACATCACCACCCTGCAGGTCGACGCAGTGGTCAACGCCGCCAACACGTCACTGCTCGGCGGCGGCGGTGTCGACGGGGCCATACACCGTGCCGCCGGACCACAACTCCTGCAGGAGTGTCGCCTGCTCGGCGGCTGCCCGACCGGTGATGCGCGCATCACCCGCGCCTACCGCCTGCCGGCCCGCTACGTCATCCATGCCGTCGGACCGGTCTGGCGCGGCGGCGACTGCGGCGAAGCCGAGTCGCTGGCTTCCTGCTACCGCCGCTCGCTCGAACTCGCGGCCGCGCACGAGGTCCTCAGCCTGGCGATTCCGGGCATCAGCACCGGCATCTACGGCTACCCGATCACCGAAGCTGCCCGCATCGCGGTGAACACCGTGCGGACAGCGCTGCCGGCTGCCGCGCAGCTGCGCGAAGTGCTGTTCTGCTGTTTCTCGGCGGCGGACCTCGCCGTCTACGAGGCCCTTCTCGCCGACACCTGAGCCGGCGAGAAGGGCCGCCCGTGCTGACCGGCAGAGCAGCGCCAGTGCCGTCGCATCGCACCGCTTGCCAAAGCCGCCGGGCGCACACGACAATGGCGGCTCGACGACTGGTGGAGCGGTTGCCGCCGCTTTGCTGGCGTTGGAGGTTGCGTCAGACCCGCGCAACGGGCTCTGCTCATCGGCGCCTCCGGACGACGATCGTCGCCCGCATCACCGGCAAGCGACGCAGGAGCACCACCACATGAGCGAAACAGCAGAACGGGCCGCCCTGCGGCCAGCACCGAGCCATCCGGGCGCGCACTGCCGGCGCCCGCTGACGGCAGCAGCTGGCGCCACACAAGCCACTGGCGCCGGCTGCCAGGCTGTGGAGGCTGCCCGATGAGCCGCCCGCAGGACCGGGAAGGCCGGTCGCCGCCCGCTGCCGCGAACCCCTTTGACGACAGCGCCGCGACCTGGGATTCGGACCCGTTGAAGGTGGCCCGCGCGCTGGCCGTCGGCGAAGCGATCCGCCAGCGGGTGCCGACGGACGGCGCGACGCGGGTTCTCGAATACGGCTGTGGAACGGGGTTGCTCGGCTTCGCCCTGCAGCCGCACTGCGGCCACATCACGCTCGCCGACAGTTCGTCCGGCATGCTCGCCGCCCTCGACGGCAAGATCACCGCATCCGGCGCCAGCAACCTGCGCTCGCTGCGACTGGACCTCGCCAGCGATCCGCTGCCGGCCGAACGCTACGACCTGATCTGCTCGCTGATGAGCTTTCACCATATCGCCGACACCGCCCGGCTGCTGCGTGACCTGTTCGCCCTGCTGGACTCACCCGGCCATCTCTGCGTCGCCGACCTGGACGCTGAGGACGGATCCTTCCACGGACCGGGCTTCACCGGACATCGGGGTTTCGACCGCGCCGTCCTGGCCGGCGAAGCGCAGCAGGCCGGCTTTCGCGACATCGGGTTCGCGACTGTCTTCCACATGTCGAAGCCGGACAGTCCTGGCCAGACCGACTTCCCGATCTTCCTGATGGTGGCCCGCAAGTGAAGGCCAGCGCGAACCACTGGCGCTGATTGCCGCATGTCGACGTACACGCCCTGCCGCTGCGAGCGGCGGCCGATCAACAGCCTCGCCTGCAACCTTCGTCACTGGGGGCCGGCCGACGCACCGCTGCTGCTGATGCTGCACGGCTGGATGGATTCGTCGCCGAGCTTCCAGTTCACCGTCGACTCGCTGCGGCACTCGTGGCACGTCGTCGCGCCGGACTGGCGCGGCTACGGACAAAGCCAGTGGCTGCACCGCCGCTACTGGTTCGCCGACTACTATGCCGACCTCGAGGCGCTGCTCGACCATTGCAGTCCCGGCGCGCCGGCGCGGATCGTCGGGCACAGCATGGGTGGCGCGGTGGCGAGCATCTACGGCGGCGTCCGGCCCGAACGCGTCGCCGGTCTGCTGCTGGTCGATTTTCTCGGCCTGCCGACGAACGAAGCGGACGAGGCTCCCGGCCGCATCCGCCAATGGCTCGACCATCAGCGAGCGCCACCGGCAATGCGCATCTATGCCAGCCGTGAGCAACTGGCGGCGCGACTGCTGCAGTTCAACCGCCGCCTGCTGCCCGAGCGCGCGATCTTTCTCGCCACCCACTGCAGCAGCGAACTGCCCGACGGCCGGCTGGTCGTCGCCTGCGACCCCTGGCACAAGGTACCGTCGCCATACCTTTACCGCGTCGAGGAAGTGATGGCCTGCTGGCGTGCGATGACCGCCCCGGTACTGCTGGTGACCGCCGATGAAGGCTACGTGCTGCAGCGCTTCGGCAGACAACCCGGCGAACTGCAGCGACGCATGGATTGCTTTGCCAACGGCAGCCGTGTGCACATCGATGACTGCGGCCACAACGTCCAGCACGACAGGCCGGAAAGGCTCGCCGAGCTGATCGAGTCGTTCTTCCGCCACCCGCAGGCGGAATGAACGGCCGCGCGCCGGGCCTGCCGACACACCCGGCGACGACCGATCGTGCGCCAGCCGGAGGCGCGGTGCCGCACTCCGGCGACCAGCCACTGGCGTTGGTTCTGACCGAGACTGCCGGCCGGCCATGTGTGTCCACTGGCAACGCGCCGCCTGCCGCTGCAAGCGGCATGTGGAGCGACCGCCGAAGAGTCGCCCCGCCGCCCGCGAAGCCCGTCAGAGGGCGGGATACTTCGCCGGATCGAACATCTTCTCGAGCGCCTTGCCGAGTTCCGGTACGGTCAGCTTTTCATCATAGATGCCGGCGCTGACCTGGATACCGGTGGTGAAGGAAATGTCCGCCGCCAGGGCATAGGAGAGTTTCCGTGACAGCTTGCCCGCCCCCGGCTTCTGCCAGACATAGTCGACCCAGCCACCACGGGGTTCGCTACCCGCCTTGCAAAGTTCCTTGAAAATGTACTTGCCCGAATTGTCGGTGATCTGCATGATCGGCTGACCGACCAGATCGGGCCGCAGGGGATGCGCCATCATCTTGTTGCGGCGGCAGTCATAGACGAAAACGTAGCTGTCCTTCCACACCCACTTGCCGTCCTTGTTGTTGAACTCGGCATAACCCGCGGAGCCCTTGTCGTGGAGGAACTTGGCGGCCGCGCGGACGTTGTTGACCGCCTCCTCGGCCGTCGCGACATCGGCTTCCGCCGCCGTGGCGGAGGACAGGAAGCCGCACGCGGCGATAACCGCGATCAGGCCAGACGCTTTCAGATTTTCCATCGTATCTTGCTCCCTCATAATCTCGTCACGGCTATCGGCAACCCGGCCCTCGCCCGCAATCCCGGCACCAACCTCCCGCCGAGCGGCCAGCCTCTAGCCGATCCACGGCCGGCCAACCGGCAGAACGTCACGACCAAAGACGTCGGCATAAATG
>DDUX01000168.1 GCA_002345025.1 Candidatus Accumulibacter iunctus
ACGTCCAGCGCCGTCGTCGGCTCGTCGGCGATCAGCAGGCGCGGCTCGCCAGCCAGTGCCATGGCGATCATCACCCGCTGTTTCATGCCGCCCGAGAGCTGGAACGGATACTCGCCGAGCCGCCGCGGCGCATCGGCGATACCCACCGCCGCCAGCAGTTCGAGTGCCGCCGCCTGCGCCGCCGCGCCGCGCAGCGCGCGGTGCCGCGCCAGCACCTCGGCCATCTGCCGGCCGACGGTGAGAACCGGGTTGAGGCTCGTCGCGGGCTCCTGGAAGATCATCGCCATGCCGCCACCACGCACCGCGCGCATCTCCGACTCCGGCAGCCGCAACAGGTCGCGACCGCCGAACAGCACCTCGCCGGCGACGATCCTGCCCGCCGCCGGCAGCAGCCGCAGCAGTGCCAGCGCCGTCGCCGACTTGCCGCAACCCGACTCGCCGAGCAGCGCCAGCGTCTCGCCGGCGGCCAGCCGGAGATCGATGCCATCCACCGCCGGCAACAGCGACCGCGCTTGCGCGAAGGCAACGCGCAACTGCCGGACCGCCAGCAGCTCTTCCCCGTGCAGGTTCTGCGGCGTGCTCATGGCGAACCCGCCAGACGCGGGTCGAAAGCATCACGGACGGCATCGGCGAAGAGATTCGCCGCCAGCACGAGCGAGAACATGAAGAAGAACGCCGCCGACAGCGACCACCAGACCATCGGCTCGCGCGCCAGTTCGAGGCGGGCATTGTTGATCATCGTGCCGAAGCTGATCATCGTCGGGTCGACGCCGATGCCGACGTAGGAAAGCACCGCCTCGGCCAGCACCAGGCTGGAAAAATCCATCACCAGCGCGATGATGACGATGTGCATCAGGTTCGGCAGGATGTGGCGGCCGATGATGCGCAGGCTGGAAACGCCGAAGGCCTGCGCCGCCTGGATGTACTCAAGTTCGCGCAGCTTCAGCGTCTCGCCGCGCAGCAGACGGCAAAGCCCGGTCCAGCTGGTGACGCCGAGGATGAAGCAGAGTGCCAGCAGGCGCAGGTCGGCGCGTTCGGCGGCGGTGGCGAACCACTGCGGATGGGTGTCGATCAGCACCTGCATCATCAGCACCGCGGCGGCGATCAGCAGCACGCCCGGAATCGAACTCAGCGTGGTATACAGGTACTGGATGAGGTCGTCGACCCAGCCACGGAAGTAGCCGGCGAGAACGCCGAGCAGCACCGACAGCGGCAGCATCACCAGCGTCGTCACGAGGCCAATGACGAGCGCCGTGCGGACGCTCTTCAGCACCTGATAGAGCACGTCCTGACCGACCTTGTCGGTACCGAAGACATGGTAGTCGCCCGCCAGCAGCGCCACCGGCATGGCGAGCAGCAGCAGCGCGGCGAGCGCGCAGAGGACCGCGCTCCAGGCGAAATCGCCGTCGCTGCGCCAGATTCGCTGCCCGGCCTGCCGCCAATCACTGCCCTGCGCGCGCGCGACGCCGCCGCAGACGGCGACCACGACCACCGCCCAGGTGAGCAGCGCCAGGCCCAGCGCCTGCAGCACACGGCCGGCGACATCGGCATCACGCCGCTCCTCGTCCGCCCCGAGGTGGGCACCGCCGTAGCGCAGACGCGGATGGTCGCGCGTCTGCTGCAGGCGGCCGTCGCTGCCGCGCACTTCGATCGTTTCCTTGGCGTGCGCGCGCGTCGCCAGCGGCGCCGAGTAGGTCTTCTCGTTGCGCGTGCGCAGCGGCGTCAGCAGCGCGTCGAGCAGCGACAGCACCTCGACCGCGTACACCGCCGGCTGCGCCGACGCCCCCTGCCCGCCGTCGGCCGCCAGACGCGGTCGATAATGCAGCGAATCGAGCAGACCGACGGCGGCGAAAGCTAGCAGCAGCGTCGCCGACGCCATTCCCGAGCGGCTGCGGCCGACACGCTGCCAGGCCGTGCGCCACAACGGATTGCGCGCCGACAGCCAGCCGAGCAGAATGGCTGCCAGCAGGAGCAGCCAGATCAGCACATCGGACCAGAGGATGACGGGCAGGAAGGGCATCAGTTGAAGCGAATCCGCGGATCGACGAAGGTGTAGGAAAGGTCGGTGAGAATCAGCCCGGCGATGTAGAGCAGCGACCCGATGAAGACCATCGCCCGCACGACGGCGAAATCCTGCGCGTTGATCGCGTCGATGGTGTAACTGCCGAGACCGGGAATGCCAAAGAACGACTCGGTCAACAGCGAGCCCATGAAGAGCAGCGGGATGACGACGACGACGCCGGTGAGGATCGGGATCAGCGCGTTGCGCAGCACGTGCCGGAACAGCACGGCGGCCTCGGCCAGCCCCTTGGCGCGTGCCGTGCGCACGTAGTCGCGGGCGATCTCCTCGATGAAGATCGTCCGGTACCAGCGTGTCGACGAGCCGATTCCCGAGACGACGCCGATCAGCACCGGCAGGATGACGAACTTCCAGGCGTCGAGGCCGCCGCCGTAACCCGAGATCGGCACCAGCTTCCACAGCTTGCTGATCAGGTACTGGCCGCCGATGATGTAGAACAGCCCGGAAATCGACATCATCGCAACGCACAGCACGACCCCCCAGAAATCGAGGTAGGTGGCGCGGAAGAAGGTCAGCAGCAGGGCGAACGAGACGCTCACCAGCAGGCCGATGATGAAGGTCGGCAGCGCGATGGCCAGCGACGGACCCATGCGCGAGACGATCTCGCGCGCGATGTCGCGGCCATCCTCGGCGCGGCCGAAGTCGCCGACGAACATGCGCGCCGACTTGCTGAAGAAGATGGTCTCGGTGAGCATCGCGCCGCCGCTCGCCTCGTCGTTGAAGAACAGCGGCTTGTCGTAGCCACGTTCCGCCTTCCAGCGGTCGATCGCCTCCGGCGTCACGCGCTTGACGCCGAGTTGCATGCGCGCCATGTCGTCGGGCGTATTGACGACGAAGAACAGGGCAAAGGTGATGAGGTTCACGCCGATGAGGATCGGCAACGCATAGAGCAGACGACGAGCGATGTAGGCGAGCATGGTCGGGGCCTAAGGCGCAGGCCGCCGCCGGCGGTTGCCGCCAGCGGCATGGCAGCAGGGTGGCAGCGCCTGTCGCATCAGCGGGCCGTCCCGCGTTCGCGACGGCGATAGCCGATCGCCGCCGGCAGCACCAACACCAGCAGCAGCACGGCAAGCAGCGCCAGCGGCCAGAGCACCGGCCGGTTCCACTCCTGCCGCAGGCGCTGCCGTTCGGCGACGTCGATGCGCTGGTACTTGAGGATGTTGTTGCCGACATCAGTCGGCTTGCGGTTGTGCAGCCAGACTTGGCCCAGCGTGTAGCTCTTCGGATGAAAGCCGTAGATCCACGGCGCGTCGTGCTGCAGCAGCGCGATCGCCTGGCGGATGATCGCCAGCCGTTCGGCGCCGCGCGGTCCTTCGCTCTCGAGGTTTTTCATCTGTTCGAAGAGGCGGTCGAACTCCGGATTGGCGTAGTTCGAGGCGTTCTCGCCAGCCTTCGCCACCTTGCCCTCGCTGCCGGCGAGCAGGAAGAGGAAGTTCTCCGGATCCGGGTAGTCGGCGTTCCAGCCGAGATAATAGAGCTGCACCGCGCCCTTGCGGATCTTCTCCTGGAAGCGGTTGAAGTCGGTCGAGCGAACGACGAGCTGGATGTCGAGCCGGGCGAACTGCCGCGTCAGCCAGTCGAGCCGCGACTTCTCGCCCATGCCGCCGGTCGTCGTGTCGAGGTTGAGCACCAGCGGCTCGCCGCTGCTGGCGTTGCGCCCGTTCGGCCAGCCGGCCTCGGCCAGCAGCCGCTTCGCTTCCGCCAGCGGCTTGCGCTGCGCGCGCCCGTCGACCCAATCGTAGACGACCGGGTTGATTCCCTCGCGGCCATCGATGTAGCCGAAGATGCCGGGCGGCAGCGGGCTCGTCGCCGGGATGCCGCGACCGTTCATGAAGATCGAGACGAACTCCTCCTGATCGATGGCGATCGACAGCGCCTGCCGCAACTTCGTCGCCTGCTCGCCGAGCCCGCCGACGACCGGATCGAGCATGTTGAAACCCATGTAGAAGATCGACGCGCGCACACTCGTCAGCAGGCTGATCCCCTTGTCGCGCATCTCGTCGGAGAGCTGCACGTCACCGCCAACCGCCAGCCGCACCGCCTGGTCGAAGCTGTCGGACGAGATCCCCGAAGCATCGTAATAGCCCTGCAGGAACTTGTTCCAGTACGGGATGCTCTCCTTCTCGCGCGCGTACACCGCCTGCTCGATGAACGGCAGCGGCTTGCCGCAGTCGGCGAGCAGCCCGGCCGCCGCGTCACCCGGGTCGCCCTCACACGGATAGGTCTCGCCGTGGAAGTTCGGGTTGCGCTCGAGCACCATGCGGCTGTTCGGATTGTTCTGCGTCAGCATGAATGGCCCGGTGCCGACCGGATACCAGTCGAGCGTCAGGTTCTTCTCCGCCATTCCCGGCTGGTGGTAGAAACGGTCGACCTCGCGCGGCACCGGCGCAAAGAACGGCATCGCCAGCCAGTACACGAACTGCGGATATTTGCCGTGCAGGCTGATGCGGTAGGTATGGCGATCGACGCGGCTGACGCCGGCGAGCGGAAAGCGGTCGAGGTCGATCCAGGCGCTGGCCGGCAGCTTCTTCGCCTCCTCCTGCAGCGCCGCCCCCAACTCGCGCAGACCGACGATGCGCTCGGCCATCATGCTGAAGATCGGCGAATGCAGCCGCGGGTGCGCCAGCCGCTTGATCTCGTAGATGTAGTCGTCGGCGGTCAGCTCGCGGCTGCCGCTGTGCGCGAAGTCGCTGAGCTTCTCGATGCCGCGCAACTGCTCGCGGTCGCTCGCCTGGTACCGCGGCTCGCCGGCCGCATCCAGGGCGAAAGCCGGATGCGGCTGATAGCGGATTCCCGGGCGGATGCGGATCTCGTAGACGCTGACGGCGATCGCCGCCGCCGGCGCGTCGGCCGGCAGCTCGCGCCCGCCGGCGTCGAAGTAGCGTGGCACCGGCACCGCCTCGCTGGTCAGCGGAATCAGCGTATAGGGCCGCTTCAGGTAGTGGTACTGCAGCGGCGGCTCGTAGATCTGCGCCGTGAACGTGATCTCGTCCTCGGTGTAGGACTGCACCGGATCGAGATGCTTGGGGCGCTCGGTGAACGCGGTATAGAGCACGTTGGCGCCGCGCTCCTCACCCGGGTAGGGGTCGTTCCATGCCGAGCCGCAGGCGCTCGCCACAAGGCCTGCCAGCAGCGGCACACACATCACGCACAGGTTACGACGCAGGCCGGAAAAGCGGAACACGTGCAAGGATCTGGATCAAAAGAAGGGCCGATTCTGGCAGGTTTACCGTGTCGGCGCGACCGCTGAAGCGCGCCGGACCGTTAGCCCTTGCAGCCTTGCGGCTATAATCGTGCCCTTGTCATCGGGAGTCATCGTCCATGGGTTTTCTTGCCGGCAAACGCATCCTCATCACCGGCCTGCTGAGCAACCGCTCGATCGCCTACGGTATCGCGAAGGCGATGCACCGTGAGGGCGCGGAACTCGCATTCACGTACCAGAACGAACGTTTCCAGGAGCGCGTGGCGAAGATGGCCGCGGACTTCGGCAGCGCGCTCGTGTTCCCGCTCGACGTCCAGGACGACGCCCAGATCGACGGCCTGTTTACCGCGCTCGGGCAGCACTGGGATGGCCTGGACGGGCTGGTGCATTCGATCGCCTACGCCCCGGGCGAGGCCTTGGAGGGCGACTTCCTCGACGGCCTGTCGCGTGACGCCTTTCGCGTCGCGCAGGAGATCAGCGCCTACAGCTTCCCCGCGCTGGCCAAGGCAGCGCGACCGATGATGAAGGGACGCAAGGGGGCACTGCTCACGCTGTCCTACCTGGGTGCCGTGCGTACCATGCCCAACTACAACGTGATGGGCCTGGCCAAGGCCAGCCTCGAAGCCTCGGTGCGCTACCTGGCCGTCACCCTCGGCCCCGAAGGCACGCGTGCAAACGCCATCTCCGCCGGCCCGATCAAGACACTCGCAGCCTCCGGCATCGGCAGCTTCGGCAAGCTGCTCGCCTTCAACGAACACAACGCGCCGTTGCGCCGCAACGTGACCATCGACGAAGTCGGCAACACAGCCGCCTTCCTGTGCTCCGATCTCGCCAGCGGCATCACCGGCGAAGTCATGTATGTCGACGCCGGCTTCAACATCACCGCGCTCGGCAATCCT
>DDUX01000051.1 GCA_002345025.1 Candidatus Accumulibacter iunctus
CTTCCGATCTCGTGACTTGATCCTAAAAACCGCAGTTGCCAGCGTGCAAACCGGCTGAACCTCAGGCAATGTGTGGCTTTTTGGCGGACGCTAGGGGTCACCAAATGGGTGAGGCGAAACGGCGGCTGGAGAAGCACAAAGAAATGCTTTTGTCGTGTGCTGGCGTGCAGACGATGGCGGGCAAGGTTCAGGTGCGTTGGGAGACGGCGAGTGCAGCGACGCCGATGGGTCAGTTGGCCTACTTTATCCAGTTTCTACATCTAACCGGGCTGTGGTCGAGGTGGCTGGCAGGCTGTCCGCTGACGTACGACAGCCCAAACGCGCCGTCGATTGCGGACGTTCTGGGCACGTGGATGCTGTCCATTCTGTCGGGGCACCGGCGCTATTCGCACGTCACGACGATCCGGGGCGATGGGGTGAATCCTGGCTTGCTGGAGATGAGCAAAGTCGTTTCTGAGGACGCCCTCCGCAAGGGGTTGCTGCGGATTCCGGAAGCTGCTGGGACGACCTGGCTCGACGGGCATCTCGACGAGAGCACGGCGGCGCTGCTGGACGCCGCGTGGATTCTCGACACCGACACGACCGTCAAGGTGCTGTACGGTCACCAAGAAGGCGCCGTCGTGGCCTACAACCCGAAGAAGCCGGGTCGGCCGTCGCACAGCTACCACACCTACCTGATGGCGGGCCTGCGTCTGGTGTTGGGTGTCGAAGTGCATGCGGGCAACGAGCATTCGTCGAAGCACGGTCAGCCGGGGCTGCTGAAGATTCTGGATGCGCTGCCCTTGGCGAAGAAGCCAAAGCTAATACGCGGCGACAACGGCTACGGAACGGACGGGCTGATGGCGGCGCTGGAAGAGCGTGAGCAGCCCTATCTGTTCAAGCTCAAGCTGTCCAAGAACGTCAAGCGGCATATCAGCCGCCGCTGTGACGGAACCGATTGGACGGATGCGGGCCAAGGCTGGGAGGGGAAAGAGGGTCACTTGGCGCTCCAGGGCTGGGACCACAAGCGGCGGGTCGTCGTCCTTCGTCGTCCGCTCACCGGCGAGAAGGTGGCACAGGAGGAGAGCGGCCAGTTGATGCTGTCGTTCATCGAGGCCAACCGAAAAAGGGGGAAGGAGATCACCGGTTACGAGTACGCCGTTCTCGTGACCAACACCAGCTACGAGATTCTCAGCCTCGGTCAGCTCTACCGGGATCGGGCGGATGCCGAGAACGCCTTTGATGAACTCAAGAACCAGTGGGGTTGGGGCGGCTATACGACGCACGACCTGCATCGCTGTCAGTTGGCTGCTCGTGCCGTAGCTCTGATCTACAACTGGTGGAGTTTGTTCGTTCGACTGGCGAACCCTGAGGCTCGGCGAGAGGCCATCACCAGCCGCCCCTGGCTCATGACATCCGTCGGGCGAAAGACTGAACATGCCGGGCAGACCACCGTGACCCTAACCGGATTGCATGCTCACTTCGCACAAGCGCGGGCAGCGCTCACGCGAGTCTCTGCCTTGCTTCAAGGCTGGGTGGCCGAAACTGCGGAGCAGTTACCCGACCCATCCGTTTGGCATCGCGTCTGTGATCACCTCAAGCGGATTCTCGCTGGCATCGAGGGGCCACCAACGCATCGGTTGCTGGGAAATTATGCGGATGGAGTCGGCTAACTGCGGTTTTTAGGATAATTGGTTCGATCAAGAAAGTCCAGTCCTAATTTTTCGGGTAAAGGGCAGAGCTAGCGCGACCGCTGCAGCGGCAGGTCGGGGCGTACGCCTCGTGTGGCTCCAGCGGTCGCCAGGCGGCAGCCGGTGGCGACCGCACGGCGCCCTGCCCGCTGCAAGCGGATCGCTCCAGGCGCCCACTGAAATGAACCTGCGCCGATTGACCGGCCATGCCGCGCGGCTCGCTGCCGCACACGGCATGGCGGCGTGTTGACGACGATCTCCTCAGGACGGCGCAGGAGGCCGGACGCTGACGATGGCAACGGAAATGTTGTCACTGCCGTCGCGTTCGAGTGCCAGTTCGATCAATCGCCGACAGGCGGTGGCAGCGTCGAGCGTGCTGACGCTGTGACCGATCTCGTCAGCATCGACGCTTTCCCAGAGGCCGTCGGAGCAGAGGACGAAGGCCTCGCCGATGAGCGGCGGCGCGTCGGCCTGCGTCACCACGCGCAGTGGTTGCTCGCTGCCGAGCGACTCGACAAGGACATGGCGCGCCGGGTGATGGCGCGCCTGTGTCGCGCTCAACAGCCCGCTGCGCACCATCTCGGCGGCGACCGTCTGATCACCGGTGAGCTGCCGGCAACGGCCGCCGCGACAGCGGTACAGGCGACTGTCACCAACATGTGCGAAGAGGACTAGGCTGTCCACCAGGACGAGCGCTGTGGCGGTCGTCCCCATTCCGGCGAGGGCAGAATCGGTTGCAGCAGCAAGGAGGATCACCTCGTTCGCCTGACGCATCGCGGCCGCCAGCGCATCGCCGGGGTCGGCATCGGCTCCCTCGAAGTAGCTCCGGCAAAGGACCTCGACAGCCATGGCGCTTGCAATTTCGCCAGCGTTGTGACCGCCCATGCCGTCAGCGATCATCACCAGTACCCCTCGGTCGCGCAACTGCGTCGCGTCGGCAGGACAGACGAAGCCGAGAGAATCCTGATTGCTGCTGCGGACTCGCCCGATGTGGCTTTCCATGCACGCTTCGACACGATAGCCGGTTGCCAACACACCGCGCGGTTCCGAAGCCGGCGCGCCGGCGCCAACCATGTTGCCCGGGTGGCCCGTCCACAGCGATCGTCGCAACGCCTGCTCCCGCTTCGTCATCCTGTTTCCCCCTCCCGCTCGCGCGAACCGGTGGCTCGTGCACACCGGCCGGAGCGCCGGGAAGAGCCGCATGCCATTATGCCCGCATCGCGCGCACCGGCGGGCTCCGCGGCGCCGTGCCCCGCCAGCCAACAGGCGTGCAGCGCCCACACCGCCGGACGCCGGGCGCGAGGTCAGAGCTGCAAGCGTCGCGGCGGTAGTGGGTGGACGGCAGGATGCCTGCTATCCTGTGCGATTGTGGCGTTTTTTTGCCTCGGTCGGCGCGCGGGTGGACTGCCCGCACGCCGGCCCGGCGTGAGCGCCAGCCGCTACCGGCGCAACCGGTTCGCCGCCGGCCAGCCCGGCGACGCGCGGTGCGAACCGTGCAGCGGGCGACGACAGCCTTGCGCCCGCTGCACGTGGCACCAACCAGCCAGACCGAGAACGAATGACCTATACCTTTGCCTCTGCCACCATCCTGCTCATCCTGATCACCGACCCGATCGGCAACATTCCGATCTTCGCCAACGCGCTGCGGCACGTGGCGCCAGCTCGGCGGCCGTGGGTCATCCTGCGGGAAGTTCTGATCGCCTTTGTTCTTCTGCTGACCTTCATGTTCATCGGCGAGGCGTTCCTGCGCCTGATGAACCTCAGCGAACTGTCGCTGCAGATCGGTGGCGGCGTGATCCTGTTCCTGATTGCGCTGCGGATGATCTTTCCACCGCCCGGCACGGATGCCGGCGACGCCACCGGCGAACCGCTGATCGTACCGCTCGCCGTGCCGGCCATCGCCGGCCCGTCGGCGCTGGCGACGGTCTTGCTGCTCGTGTCGCAGGCGCCGGATCGCCGGCTGGAATGGATCGGCGCCCTGTGCATCACGATGGCAGTCAGCGCCATCATCCTCGTCCTCGCCGAACGCATTCAGCGCGTCGCCGGTGATCGCATCGTGATTGCGCTTGAACGCTTGATGGGTCTGGTGCTGGTTGCGATGGCCATCGAGATGATTCTGCGCGGCATCAGGACCTTTGTCCTGCAGCTTGCACAGGCGCACCCATGAAGACGCACCTCGCACACCGGCCGCACGGGCGCCCCGCCGCGCCTGCCCCGGTGCCGGGCAGCCCGCGAAAGCCGCCGTGCTCGCTCGCCGCAATCAGGAAGAACGTTGGCGCCGCCGCCATGCCCTGATCAGATACAGGCGCCAGAGGGCGCTGGTGGCCAGGAAACCCAGCAGCGAGAGGCTGGCGGCGAGCGCGATCAGGCCGACTGCCAGCGGTTTGGCGACGGTCAGCATCCACACCTGCATCGCCTCCGCCCAGCCGGTGAAGGCGCTGACAGTGAACGCCGGCGGCGCGACGAAACCGCTGCCGTCACCGATCAGCAGGCGACCCAGTTGGTAGGCCGCGAGGTACAGCGGCACGATGGTGAACGGGTTGGTGTAGAGCGTGACCAGCAGTGCAAGCGGCAGGTTGACCCGCAGGACGAGGGCGCTGATCGCCGCCCCGATCATCTGTAGCGGACCGGGAATCAGACCACAGAACATGCCGACGGCAACGGCACCGGCAGCTGAGTGGCGGTTGAGGTGCCATAGGCGCGGATGCAGCAGCAACGACTCGAACGGCCGCAACCAGCGGTTGCTGCGAATCGACTCGTGGTCGGGAAGGTATCTCTTCAGAAAGCGACGCATGCCGTCCATTATCGCAGGCCGCGCCGCGAGATGCGTGATGCGTCACACGCAACGCGCCAGCGGCAGTGGCTGCCAGTGGCTACCCACTCGCACTGCGGCAGCGCATTGCTTTGCCCGCCCAGATCAAAGACAGGCCCACGGGACGGGCGCAGAATTCCAGTTTAGCCCCCATCGTCAACGGAGAACACCATGCACGCCTGCGATCAGCCCCGCATCGACGCCATCCATGCTTTCGACGCCCGCGGTGTCGCCAAGCGTTTGCGCCATGCGGCGATCTTCGGTGCTCTCGACGTCCTGATGCCCGGAGAGACGATGCGTTTCTGCAACGATCACGATCCCCTGCCTCTGCTCGCGCAGCTCCAGAGCCGCTACGGCAACGCGCTGCAGATCAGCTACGTGCAGCGTGAACCCGGCGCCATCGTCATCGACTTCGCCAGGGTAGCTTAACGCGGTCACAGCCATCGGCTGCCCCGAAGCTGCGGCAGCCGCAGGCAGCGGGACGACCACCCCCGCTGGACGCACCGCCGACCAGGCGCACCGGACAAGCATTTGCTGATCTACCTCAGCCTCTCGGCGCTCGCCACCTTCATCGCAACGCTGGTGTTGTTGCGTCTTGGCCAGCCATCGCTGCCGGCCGTTGCGCACCTGCTGCTCACGGTCGGGATCATGCCGCTGATTTTCGGTGCCATCACCCATTTCGTGCCCGTCCTGACACGCAGCGGCGCAGCGCCAGGTAGCCTGCTGCTGGCGCCGATCCTGTTGCAGCTTGCCGGCGGCCTCGCCTTCCTCTCCTTCATTGGCGAGGCGCCCGCAGCAGGCTTCTCTGCTGCTGCCGGCGGCACGCTGCTGCTGGCAGCCTTGCTTGCCGGCTGGATGACGCTGCGTGCCCGGCGGACACTCGGTACGCCGCACCCGGGGTGGCGCTGGTACCTGGCAGCGGTCGGCCTGCTCGCAGTCGCCCTCATCCTGGTGCCGGCGATGACCTGCTGGCCGCAGGCCCGCCATCCGCTGCGCCTGGTCCACCTGCATCTGAACGTCCTCGGGTTCGTCGGCCTGAGTGCCCTCGGTACTCTGCAGGTCCTGTTGCCGACCGTACTGAACAGCACCGACGCCACCGCCAGCCAGCGCCTGCGACGACAACTGCCGGTCGCGCTTGCCGCCATCCTGATGGTCGCCGTCGGCGCCGCCCTCTCGCTGCCCGTGGCACTGGCGGGGGCTCTTCTGCTGGCGGGGGTCGTTCTCCGTCTCGCCCACAGCAGCCTGCGCCAGCATGGCTGGCGCAGGCTGCTTGACGATGGTGCGGCGGCACCGCTCTGCGGCGCCCTCGCGGGCTTCCTGCTGCTGCTCTGCATGGGAGCGGGACACGCTGTCGGGGCACTTGCTGGCCGCGACAGCGTCGTCGCCTTCATCGTCGGCTTTCTCCTGCCACTCGTCACCGGCGCGCTGACGCAGCTACTCCCGGTCTGGCTGCTACGCGGCAAGCGGACGGCGCGACGCGACCGGCTGCATGTCGCGCTACGGCGTGGCGGCGCGCAGCGGGCGCTCCTGTTTCTTGTCGCCGCGGCGTGTCTCGGAATCGGCGTTACGGGCGCCCTGTGGTTGGCGTTGCTGGGGCTGCTGTACTTCGTCGCCGTTCTGCTGCAGGCACTCCAGGCGAACCGTGAACGAGCTTGATCATGGCAAAGCTTTCCACGTTAAAACAACATGCTTCAAGATTTTTGTGAAAGAAGTCTCAAGATCTCCGAAACGCGTCCGTTGGCAGGGATATGATCCACACGGTCAAGCATCTGCGACGGAGCGAGTGATGTTCAAGCACGACCACCTATCTCAGCTTCATTCTTCCCGCCTGGCATCGCGTCGGCTGCACCGCCGGCCGGCGCTTCCCGGCGGCCATCCATCGGCCCACGCACAGGCGTCTGGCGCCGCCGCAGGCAGCGGAACCCAGCACCGGCGGATGCGGTATGGCAGCATGCCGGCACCGCAGGCGACGATCCTCGATCTGCTGGCGGCCGAAGCACGCATCGCCGATCTCGAAAGCGCCTTGAGCAAGGCTCAGGCCGCCGCGGTCACCGATACGCTGACCGGTGCGCTGAATCGCCGCGGCTTTGACCAGGCCTACGAGCGCGAGGCCGCCCGGACACGCCGCAAGGGCGGCCCGCTCGCACTGGCCCTGATCGACCTCGACGATTTCAAGCGCCTCAACGACACTCTCGGCCACCAGATGGGTGACCAGGCCCTGATTCATCTCGTCAGAACTCTGCGCTCGGCGTTACGGCCGTCCGACATCCTCGGCCGCTTCGGTGGCGAGGAGTTCGTCCTGATGCTGCCCGACACCGGACTCGACGAGGCGGTGACCGCCCTCACCCGCTTTCAGCGTCAGCTCGCCGACTGCTCGCTTGCCGGCAGCGATGTCGCCCTGAGCTTCAGTGCCGGCGTCGTCGTACAGGCACCAGGGGAGTCGCTCCTGCAATCGATCGCGCGTGCCGATGCGGCGACCTATGCCGCCAAGCGGGCTGGCAAGAACTGCGTCCTCACCGGCTGAGGCGCTCCCGCCCGTGGCGCTGGATGCCGCCGGAGCAAGGGCGAGGAGGCATGTTAGACTGCGGTCTCGCGCTCACCCTCCCGCTTCCATCTAACGATCATCGCCATGCGTTACATCTCGACTCGTGCCCGGTCCGACGGCACTGCGGATTCGTCGAACCGAACTTTTTCGGAGATCCTCCTCGGCGGTCTGGCATCGGACGGAGGACTCTATCTCCCGGAGACCTATCCCCACATCGGCAAGTCCGAGCTGGCGCAATGGCGCACCCTGTCGTATGCCGATCTCGCCGGCGCCGTTCTCGCGCGGTTCATCGACGACATTCCGTCAGACGATCTGCAAGCCCTGATTCACAGGACCTATACGGCGGCCATCTACTGCAACGGCCGCGACCGTTCGGCAGCCAGCGAGATCACGCCCTTGCGCTGGCTCGAACCGCCGGCACGGGAAGGCGGCGAGGGCGGACTGGCCATTCTCGAACTGTCCAATGGTCCGACGCTGGCCTTCAAGGACATGGCCATGCAGTTGCTCGGCAATCTTTTCGAGTACGTCCTGGCGAACAGGGGGGAGGAAATCAACATCCTCGGCGCCACCTCGGGCGACACGGGTTCATCGGCGGAGTACGCGATGCGCGGCAAGCGCGGCGTGCACGTGTTCATGCTCTCGCCGCACCAGCGGATGAGCGCCTTCCAGCGCGCGCAGATGTACTCGCTCCAGGAAGCCAACATCTACAACATCGCCGTGCGTGGCATGTTCGACGATGCTCAGGACATCGTCAAGGCCGTGTCGAACGACCACGCCTTCAAGGCGCGCTACCGGATCGGGGCAGTGAACTCCATCAACTGGGCACGCGTCGCCGCGCAGGTGGTCTACTATTTCAAGGGATACTTTGCAGCCACCGGCGGCGTCGGCGGCAACGACGAGCAGCAGGTTGCCTTCGCCGTCCCGTCCGGCAATTTCGGCAACATCTGCGCTGGCCACATCGCGCGCATGATGGGGTTGCCGATCGGCCGGCTGGTCCTGGCAACGAACGAGAACGACGTCCTCGACGAGTTCTTCCGCAGCGGCGTTTACCGGCCGCGGGCCACCAGCGAAACCGCAGCGACCTCGAGTCCGTCGATGGACATCTCGAAGGCTTCCAACTTCGAGCGCTTCGTCTTCGACCTCGTTGGCCGCGATCCCGAACTCATCCGCCGCTTGTGGTCGAAGGTCGAAGCCGGGGGCAGTTTCGACCTGTCGTCACATCCCTGCTTCGCCCGTCTGCCCGACTTCGGCTTCGTCTCGGGTCGCAGCACGCATGCCGACCGCCTGGCGACCATCCGTCGGACCCATGATCGGTACGGCCTGATGATCGATCCGCATACCGCCGACGGGCTCAAGGTCGGCAACGAATGGCGCACACCGGAGATGCCGATGGTGGTTCTGGAAACCGCCCTTCCGGCCAAGTTCGAGGAAACGATCGTCGAAGCGCTGGGGTGCAAACCCGAGCGGCCGACCGCGATGCAGGGCATCGAGGAACTGCCGCAGCGCGTTGAGGTAATGGACGTCAGTGTGCAGCAGGTGCAGCGCTTCATCGCACAGCACGTGCCATGAAGCGCTCGCGTGAAAGCCTCAGAGATAGATGACGGCCGGAAACACGGCCGCAGCCAGGACCAGTACCAGCCATTCGAGATTGTGCCGCGCCAGGAATCCCGTGAAGTGCATGATCAGTATCGTGATCGCCAGTACGTAGAACAGCGCAAATAGCATCAGACCACCCTCTCCCTGTTGGCGGAAGCCACAACGTCCAGCCTGCCTCGCATCGGCCGGATGATACCACCGCTTCATCTGCGGTTTGCACTACGGGACACCCCACCGCCGCAGCGCGAGGCCCCACCCGCGTGCTGCCGCCTGCGCGTCGGCGCTGGCCGGCTAGCCCTGAAAACGCATCGACAGATCGAGCGCGCGGACGTCCTTCGTCAGACCACCGATCGAGATGCGGTCCACGCCGGTCTCGGCGATCGCGCGGACGCTTTCGAGGCTGACGTTGCCCGATGCCTCGAGCACCGCGCCGCCAGCAGCAATCGCCACCGCTGCGCGCAACTGATCAAGGCTCATGTTGTCCAGCAGGATCATCTCCGCCCCGCAGGCGAGCGCCTGCCGCAATTCGTCGAGATTCTCGACCTCGATCTGTACGAACTGGCAAACGCCGCCGCTGGCAGCGGCAACCTTGTTCGCAGCCGCCAGCGCACCGGCAATGCTGCCAGCGGCAAGGATGTGGTTCTCCTTGATCAGGATTCCGTCGTAGAGACCGAGCCGATGATTGCCACCACCGCCGCAGCGAACGGCATACTTCTGCGCCAGTCGCAATCCGGGGATCGTCTTGCGCGTGTCGACCACCTGCGCCCGCGTCCCCGCAACCCGATCGGCATACTGCCGGGCCTTCGTCGCGACGCCGGAGAGCAACTGCAGGAAGTTCAGCGCGCTGCGCTCCCCGGTCAGCAGCGCGCGCGCCGGACCGGCGATCTCGCAGAGCACCTGCCCCGGCGCGATGCGTTCGCCATCGCTCGCCTGCCAGGCAACGCGGACCGTCGTGTCGAGCTGTCGGAAGCAGGCTGCGAACCAGGGCGAGCCGCAGAGAATGGCGTCCTCGCGCGCAATCACCGTCGCCCGCCCCGCCCCCGCAGCCGGCACCAGTTGCGCCGTCAGGTCGCCGCTGCCAACGTCCTCGGCAAGCGCTGCGGCAACGTTGCGCTCGACTTCGCCCTCGAGCATTGCTGCAAAGGTCATGAGGATTCCCGTACACTACCGTTAACCGGAGTCTGATTTTATCACCAATGGGAGGCACCAATGCTCGATCTGCTGCTCGTCACGACGGGCGTCCTGCTCGCGCTCGCGTTCGCTGGTGGCCTGGTTTACCTTTACGTGCAGGACGTTACCCAGGAAAAACACGCGGTCCTGCGCAACTTCCCGCTGGTCGGCCACCTGCGCTACCTGTTCGAGAGCCTGGGCGAGTACTTCCGGCAGTATTTCTTCCTCGGCGACCGCGACGAGATGCCCTTTGACCGTGCAACCCGCAGCTGGGTCTATCGCATGGCGAAGAACCAGGGGGGAATCATCGGCTTCGGCTCGACCTACCGCATCCACGAAGCCGGGGCACTGGTCTTTGTCAATGCACCCTTCCCTGTCCTCGACGAGGAACAGCGGCCGACACCGCCACTGCTGATCGGCGACGGCTATTGCCCGACCCCGTTCAGCGGCCGCTCGCTGGTCAACGTCAGCGCCATGAGTTTCGGCGCCATTTCCCGACCTGCCGTGCAGGCTTTGTCGCGCGGCGCAGCCGCTGCCGGCTGCTGGCTGGATACGGGAGAGGGAGGCCTCTCGCCCTACCATCTCGAGGGCGGCTGCGACATCATCTTCCAGATCGGCACGGCCAAGTACGGCGTCCGCGACGCCAGCGGGCAGCTTTCCGACCAGCGCCTGCGCGAACTGGCAGCGCACGAACGCGTGCGCGCCTTCGAGATCAAGCTGTCGCAGGGGGCGAAGCCGGGCAAGGGCGGAGTCCTCCTGGGCAACAAGGTAACGCCCGAGATTGCCGAGATTCGTGGCATTCCCACGGGCAGGGATTCGCTGAGTCCGAACCGGCACCTCGATGTCGCCAACATCGACCAGTTGCTGGACCGCGTCGAGCACGTCCGTGCCGTCACCGGCAAGCCGGTCGGTATCAAGACGGCGATCGGCGGCAGCGCGTTCATGGACGAGCTGACGGCGGCCGTCGCGCGCCGCGGCCTGCATGCCGCGCCCGACTTCCTGACCATCGATGGCGGCGAGGGCGGCAGCGGTGCGGCGCCGCAGGCCCTCGCCGACCACATGGCACTGTCGATCGACGAAGCGCTGCCACTGGTGGCCGATGCGCTGGTCGCCAGCGGACTCAAGCAACGGATCCGCCTGATCGCTGCCGGCAAGCTGGTGACTCCGGCACGCGTTGCGTGGGCGCTCGCTGCCGGCGCCGATTTCGTCAACACGGCACGCGGCTTCATGTTCTCCCTCGGCTGCATCCAGGCCCTGCGCTGCCACGCCAACACCTGCCCAACGGGAGTCACCACGCACGATCCCCGCCTGCAACGCGGCCTGGTCGTCGAAGACAAGGCGGAACGGGTTGCCGCCTACTGCCGCAACATGAACAGGGAGATCGAGATGATCGCCCACTCCTGCGGCCTCCGACACGCGCGCGAACTGCGACGCGAGCACGTGCGGATCGTCCAGCCGTCAGGACGGAGCATCCCGCTCGACGCCCTCCATCCCTACCCCGGCGTGGCGGCGACCTGAGGAGCAGGTCGTGCCCCCAGGCGACAGCGATCGCCGACGGCGCCGGACGTCCCGCAACCGACGCCACGCCGCCCACCGGGTCTGCTCACCACCCCGGTCGGGCAGCCCGAAGAGTCCGCAAGGCTTACAGCGCTTCCGCCACCCAGGCGTCACTCGGCAGGTCGGGCACCCCGGGCGTGATGACGAATCGCGTCATGGCGCGCGGATTCATCAGGCCGACCCCCCCTTGTGCCAGTCGGTAGTGGAGTGCCGGCCGTTCGAAAAGGCCGGTCAGGTTCATCAGCCGTTCGGCGAGCGCCGGCTTGCGGACTCCTTCTGCGCTCATGAACAGTACATGGCCGCCAGCGAAGAAGAACTCGATGCGCGCGCGGAAGTGATCACCGCTCAGGCCACCGGAAAAGGGCTCGGCACGCTGCGCCGGCGTCAGCGCGGTCAAGCTCAGATTGTGCTGACTGGGCAGATACTCGTCGAGGTCGCGCGCCGTCTCGATCTCGATGCAGGCGATCGCGGCAGCGGCAAAAACCTCGGTCTGCGTGCCGGCACCGATGATCAGCGGCCTGCCGCTGAATAGCTGGCCGCTACGCCGCAGGCTGTCGACGATCGCCTCGAGACGGGACTCGTCGGCCGGAACGAAACGGCGCGCACGGTTCGCGGTCGTAATCACCGTGATGATGGTTGTCATGCTGGAACTCCATCGATACGAAGCATTGTTCGCTCGGCGCCCCCGGTACCCTCAGGTCGCGGCGCGGTTCTTTCCCTGCACCCACAGCACATCGCCACGAGCGGCGGCGCGGTTCAGCGCGCGCCCCAGAACGAACAGCAGATCCGAAAGCCGGTTCAGGTACTTGCGCGCGAAGTCGGAGACCGCTTCGCTGTTCGCCAGGTGCACCACATGGCGCTCGGCGCGGCGGCAGACCGTCCGTGCAAGATGCGCGAGGGCCGCGGCCCGGCTGCCACCAGGGAGGATGAAATCCTTCAGGGGCGACAGGCCAGCGTTGAACTGCTCGACGAGATCTTCGAGGCGCCCCACCTGAGCATCGCTGATCATGTTCATTCCCGGAATGCACAACTCGCCGCCGAGATCGAACAGGTCGTGCTGAACGCCCGTCAGCGCCTGCCGGACGTCATCCGGAATCTCCTCGGTCAACAGCAGACCGATTGCCGAATTCAGTTCGTCGACCTGGCCGATCGTCTCGATGCGCAGACTGTCCTTGGCCACTCGCGTGCCATCACCGAGGCCAGTGGTGCCGGCATCGCCGGTCCGTGTGACGATTTTCGAAAGACGATTGCCCATGCTGGCTTTCCTGATCAAAATAATGGGGAATTATAGACGAAAGAGCGTTCGTGACCCGCCCCGCGCTGAATCTGAGTGCCAACCTGAGCTTCCTGTTCACCGAGTTCGAATTCGCCGAGCGCTTCGAACGTGCAGCACGGGCAGGTTTTCGTGGCGTTGAGTACATGTTCCCATACGCTTGCGACGACAACGAGTTGCGCGCCTTGCTGCGCGAGAACGGCCTGGTGCAGGTTTTGCACAACCTGCCGGCGGGTGACTGGGCTGCGGGCGAGCGCGGAGTTGCCTGCCTGCCGGGCCGCGAAGCCGAATTCCGCGACTCCGTCGCGCTTGGCATCGACTTCGCGCGCACGCTTGACTGCCGGCAACTCAACTGCCTCGCCGGAATCGCGCCGGTCGGTGTTCCCGACAACGAGCTGCGGGCAACCCTGACGAGCAATCTGCGCTACGCCGCCAAGCGCCTCGGGCAGTACGACATCCGGCTGCTGCTCGAGCCGATCAACAGCCGCATAGACATGCCGGGGTTCTGGCTCGACACGCCGGCCAAGGCGCTGGCGCTGATCGCCGATGTGGGGGTACCCAACCTCTGGCTGCAGTACGACATCTACCACGCGCAGGTCATGGAGGGCGACCTGGCACGGACGATCGAAGCCAACATCGGCCGCATCGCGCACTTCCAGCTGGCCGACAATCCCGGGCGACACGAGCCCGGCACTGGTGAGATCAATTACCCTTTTCTCTTCGACCTGCTTGGCCACCTCGGCTACAGCGGCTGGCTGGGCTGCGAATACCGGCCGACGCTGGCGGACACCGAAGGCAGCCTGCGCTGGGCACGCGAGTGGCTCGCTGCCGCCGACGGGCGCCGGCCGGCGGCAACCATTGCCGTGCCGCGGCAATGATCCTCACCCAGCCGCACCGACCCTGCAACGGGCGGCGATCAGCCGTCGGCAAAGACCTTGCAGAAGCGTAGCTCTTCCGAATACGGGAAGAAATCCTCGACATGGCCGGCGCGGATCCTCTCCTGCGTCGCCTGCCAGAACTTGGCGCTCAACAGCGCCCGGTGGTACTTCAGGAAGGCTGACCGGACCTTCGCCGAGCCGAGCAGGAAGCTGGCGAACTCCTCCGGGAAGACGTCGTGCCGGCCAACCGAATACCAGGGTTCACCGGCCATCTCCATCTCCGGATACGGCGGCTCCGGAATGGCACGAAAGTGGATGTCGGTCATGTACTCGATCTCGTCGTAGTCGTAGAAGACGACGCGCTTGTAGCTCGTCACACCGAAGTTCTTCCACAGCATGTCGCCCGGGAAGATGTTGGCAATCGCCAGTTCGCGGATGGCGTTCCCGTACTCGAAGACCGCCTGGTCAATCTGCTCGGGGGTTGCCGAGTCGAGGTAGAGGTTGAGCGGCGTCAGGCGACGCTCGATATACAGGTGCTTGATCACCAGATTGTCGCCCTCTTCCTCAAGCAACGACGGCGCCAGCGTGCGCAACGCCTCGAGGAGTTCAGCCGAAAAGCGCTTCTTCGGCAACAGCACCTGCGAGAACTCGAGCGTGTCCGCCATGCGGCCGACCCGGTCCACCTGCTTGACCATGAGATACTTGCGCTTGACGGTCTCGCGGTCCATTTCCTTGGTCGGCCCGAAAACATCCTTGATCAGCTTGAAGACATAGGGGTACGAGGGCAGAGTGAACACCAGCATCACCAGGCCGGCGATCCCTGGCGCGATGACGAACTGGTCCTGCGAATGCCGCAGATGCTGCTTCAGGTCACGGAAGAACAGAATCTTCCCCTGCTTGCCGAGCCCGAGCATGGTGTAGATCTCCGACGGCGGCTTGTGCGGCATGATGCTGCGCAGGAACTGCACGTAGCCCGACGGGACTTCCATGTCGACCATGAAATAGGCACGCGAGAGCGAGAACAGGATGCTGATCTGCGCGCTGTCGAGCAGGATCGTGTCGACCACCAGGAGGCCGCCGGGCGAATGCACCACGGCGACCGCGAACGGATACTCGGCATGGCCGTTGATCCCCTTGCCGAAGATGTAAGCCCCCTTGTTGCGATAGAACGCCGAGTGCAGGATCTCGATCTGTGCGTTCGCCTCGGCCACCGGCCACTCGCCGAGGCGCTTCCTGACGGTCCGCATGATGTAGTCGACGTCGCGATCGAGAGCCTCGAAAGGCCGCTGCCAGTCGCAATCGATGATGATCTGCCTGATCGTTCGGCGCAACCCGCGGTGTGCCGGATAGTAGCTGCGATAGACCGGTGGGTACGACTGAATGTAGTCCGTCGACACCGCCGGTCGGGCGAAGATGTAGTCGTTGTTGAAGTAGGTCCGGTGCAGAATCTTCGTGCATACCGAGTTGAAAAAGGTCTCGGCAAGCTCGGGCTGCTGGTGGTTGATGAGGTGCCCGATATAGAACAGCTTGAGCTGCTGCCAAGTCGCGTCGTCGAGCGCAGAGGCACCGTAGTTGGCACACAACAGCTCGGCGGTCTCGCTGACGCGATCATCGTAGGATCGGATACGCTCGCGGACCGCGTCATGAACGCCCTTCCAGTCCGCCGCCTCGAAGAGCAGTTTGGCCTGCTGACCGTAATGGCGGATGATCCGGTAGTGCCGGTTGAAACCATCGATCATCGCCTCGGCGATACGCCGCGGGAGCAGGTTTTCGACGCTGGGAAGGTCCATGACAGCCACTCGCGAGTCCGACATGGCGGCATTGTAGCACCGCGTCTGCTGCACCGCACCAAAGGCGCGACAGCCTCACCTAGGGAGGCTACCGGACGGCGGCGAAGGACCGGCCGTGGCCGTTGGAGGACTGCTTGCAAGCGCCCCCGGCGGGCGCGAAGCGCTGGCAAATCGAGTGTGTTTACTAGATAATCGCGAGTGGTGCCGCTGGATAATTTGCTGCTGAGAGATTCCCTCGTGCCCACAAGATCAGCAACGCGGCAGGCTCGGTTCGCAGCCAGTCAACACAGCCCGGCCGGCAGCGGTGCTGGCACCAGAACCGGATGATTCACCCACACTACACGGAGTTGGCATGAGCGCAAGTCTGATCAAAGTCCCACAAGGCGGCCAGAAAATCGTTCCGGGGCAGGCTATCCCCGATAACCCGATCATCCCCTTTATTGAAGGGGACGGCATCGGCATCGACATCACGCCGGTGATGATCAAGGTAGTCGACGCGGCTGTGGCCAAGGCCTACGGCGGGGCCAAGAAGATCTTCTGGATGGAGGTCTACGCTGGCGAGAAGTCCACGCAGATGTACGGCTCCGATGTCTGGCTCTCGCCCGAGACGCTTGACGCACTCAAGGAGTTTTCGGTCTCGATCAAGGGTCCGATGACCACTCCGGTCGGTGGCGGCATCCGGTCGCTGAACGTTGCCCTGCGCCAGGAACTCGATCTCTACCAGTGCGTCCGCCCGGTCCGCTACTTCCGTGGCGTGCCCTCGCCGCTCAAGGATCCGGCAAAGACCAACATGGTGATCTTCCGCGAGAACACCGAGGACATCTACGCCGGCATTGAATGGGAAGCGAATTCCGAAAGCTGCCGGAAGGTCATCAAGTTCCTCCAGGACGAGATGGGAGTGAAGAAGATCCGCTTCCCCGCCAGCTCCGGCATCGGCATCAAGCCGGTATCGCAGGAGGGTACCGAGCGCCTCGTTCGCGCAGCGATCACGTACGCGATTGCCAACAAGCGCAAGTCGGTGACGATC
Organism: Candidatus Accumulibacter iunctus; assembly: GCA_002345025.1. Lineage (GTDB taxonomy): Bacteria > Pseudomonadota > Gammaproteobacteria > Burkholderiales > Rhodocyclaceae > Accumulibacter > Accumulibacter iunctus. The sequence goes on from DDUX01000051.1 coordinate 16,319, forward strand.
GTGCACAAGGGCAACATCATGAAGTTCACCGAGGGAGCCTTCCGTGACTGGGCGTACGCACTGGCGAAGAAGGAGTTCGGTGGTGTCGAGATTGACGGCGGGCCGTGGCTCAAGCTGCCCAATGGTATCGTCGTCAAGGATTCGATCGCCGACGCCTTCCTGCAGCAGATCCTGCTGCGCCCGGCCGAGTACGACGTGATCTGCACGACCAACCTGAACGGAGACTACATCTCCGACGCGCTCGCGGCCCAGGTCGGCGGCATCGGCATTGCTCCTGGCGCCAACATCTCCGACGTCTACGCCTGTTTCGAGGCGACCCACGGCACGGCGCCCAAGTATGCCGGTCTGGACAAGGTCAACCCGGGTTCGCTGATCCTCTCGGCGGAGATGATGCTGCGCCACCTCGGCTGGTTTGAAGCCGCCGACCTGATCATCGCGTCGATGGAAGCGGCGATCGGCGACAAGGTCGTGACCTACGACTTTGCACGCCTGATGGACGGAGCCACCGAGGTCTCCTGCTCCGAGTTTGGCGACGCCATGATCGCCCGCATGTAGGAAATCAACGGCAGTCAGTCTGGGCTGCTGCACCACAGGGCCCCCCGCAAGGGGGCCCTGCTCTTGCTGGAGCCCGCTTGCCGAAAGGCAGAAGTCCCCCGAGGGCGTGCATTGGCCAGAACCACAGCCGTGATTCGTGATTTCCGCGGTCGGCGCTGGTTGATCGTTGCGCTGCGCGCAGCGCACCTCGTTGCCGTTGTCGGCACCGGTGCCAGCCTGTTGATGGGGCAGACGTTCCCTGCCGGCGCAACCTACCGGTGGACACTGGTGGTCAGCGGCGTGGCGATGATCGCCATCGATCTCTGGGCGGCACCCGGCTACCTGCTGGAAGTGGCGGGAAGTGCCATGCTCGCCAAGCTGCTCCTGATCGCCTGGCTGGTGCTGCACCCGGCGCATCAGCTGACCCTGTTCTGGCTCCTCATCGTGTTTTCGGCTGTCGTCGCACACGCGCCGGCCGGCCTGCGCCACAGTCGCATTCTTGGCGAGCGGCCGGGCTGAGCGGCGGGCACACGTTCCCGGCGCGGCGTCTCGCACAGTCGGCTCCGACGTCTTACCGCACAGACGCTCGGCGAACAGGAAACGCGCAGCGACGCACTCACTTCGTTGCCACCAGCTGCCCGGCAGACGGCTATCCGGCCGGACGAGCGATACGGTAGAATCGGCAGCGAGTTCGTTAGGACGGTGGGCTGCCAGGCAGCCCGGGTAACGCCATCCAGGTCCCACATCCCGCCTTTGGTGCCGGCTGACAGGGCCAGCTGGTACCGCCAATCGCCCGAGCCCGGACCGCGGCGGCCACCGCGAACCACAACTGCAGTCCATCGCCAACCACCTGCTGCCGAGAGGGAGGCCACCGATGAAGCGACGGATGGGTTTTTTCGTGCTTGCACTCCTTCTGTTCTCCGGCGCCGCCGCAGCTGGCAGACCGCTGCCGGATGATCCACTCGAACGCCGCTGCTGGCTGCAATTCACCGGCGATCGCACTGCCGTCAGCCTGTTCGCCGACTCGACACCGGTGACGTTCTCCAACCTGCGCGACGGCTTCCAGGTCCGCAGCCCGCTCTGGGTCGAGTTCGGCATCCGCGGCATGGGTGTGATGCCTGCCGGCAACCAGCGGGAGAAGAGTGGCCACCACCATCTGCTGATCGACACGCCGCTACCCGCCTCGGTTGCCGAACCGCTTCCCTTCTCCGACAAGCACCGGCACTTCGGCAAGGGGCAGACGGCTGTGGCGCTCGACTTGGCACCCGGGCAGCACAGCCTGCGCCTGTTGTTCGCCGATCACGAACATCGGCCGTACTATGTCTTCAGCCGCAAGATCACCATTACGGTGACCGGCAGCCGAAAGGACGTGCCGCAGCCGAGAATCGACGCCGAGCGCTTCGCCGACACCTGCCAGAGCTGGTACCAGGACGAAGTGACGACGCCACCGACGGCGGCCAGAACCGTTTACGTCAAGAATCTCCGCGATGGCGAAACGGTCGACAGCCCGTTCCTGTTGAAGCTCGGGGTCCTCGGCCTGGGCGTCGCGGCGGAAAAGACGGCAGTGCCCGACACCGGCTTCTTCCAGATCACGGTCAGGCACAATCGCTCGCCGCTTCGCAGCCTCCGTCTGAGCGACGGCCAGACCGAGACGGTCCTGGACTTGGACCCCGGCGATTACGAGCTTGACCTCAACTTCCTTGCCGGCGACGGTCGGCCGCTGTTGCACGACCAGCTGCAGGTGACCGTAGCCAAGCGCCGGACCGGCGCCCGCAAGTGAGGGCCGAGCGCTCGAACGCCCCGGCCTGAGGACGGACAGCCGGTCATCCGCTCGTCAATTTGGCGTCAGCCGGGGCTGACGCCGTTCGCCCGCGTTGCGCGCCAAAGGAACTCGCGCCGGACCAGTTGCAGGCGCTGTCGGCGCAGGGATGGTAAGATTCGCCGCGCCGATGGCGAACTCGCGCTACTGGTGATGTAGCCGCGCCTTCCGTCCGCGACACACCCCTGCCCGTTCGTGCCGGCAGCACCGTCGAGCAGGCAGGCAGACTGCAGCCGGACGTTCGCTTGCAGAGGGCAGGAAACTTGTGAAATGAAAACAGCCTTTCCCCACACCGCAGTATCAATCATCTGCCTTCTCGTCCTCGCCGTTGCCGCCTGCAGCCGGGAGCCCGACGGCAGCACCCCGACGCCACCAGCCGCCGTCAGCGTCGACGCGACGCCGACGGCGGCACCGCCGCTGGCTGCCGCGGCAGCGCGCGGTGACCTGGCAGCCATCAGGGCACAGCTCGAGGCAGGTGCCGAGGTCGACGACAGCGACGCGCTGGGCAGGACCCCCCTGCACATGGCCGCCTTCTACGGCCGCACCAGAACCACGGAGTTGTTGCTCGCCAGTGGCGCGAACATCGAAGCAAGGGACCGCGTCGGCATGACACCCCTGCACGCAGCGGTCGTCGCCGGCGGCAGACCACAAGTCGAACTGTTGCTGACCAGGAAAGCCGACGTCAATGCGCGGACCGAAACCGGCCAGACGCCACTCCACTTGGCGGCGGCAACCGGCCAGCCCAGGGTCACGCGCATACTGATCGAGAATGGCGCCGATACGACGAGCAGGGACAAGAGCGGCAACACGCCGCTGTTCTACGCCTCGCGAAACAAACACCCGGTAACTGCAGACCTGCTCAGGCAATACGCGACCAAGGATTGACGACGGGGCAGCGGACGGGGGGCGCGAGGACAGCCACAGAGCAAGGCTGGCCGACCCAGCTACGGGCCAGCCTTGCCAGCCCAACCGTGAGTCGTGGCCCCCGGCTGCTCCCTGATGAGGGAATCGCCCACTCGATCAAGCCTCGCCTTCAGCGCCCGCTCGCGAGGTCTTCGTTAAGGATTCTCAGGCGGGGCGCGGCCCACTGACGCGACAGCGCCCCCTGCTGCTACCGCTCAGGGCTTTTTGATCGCCTCGTCACGCAACTCGCGGCGCAAGATCTTGCCGACGTTGGTCTTTGGCAGTTCGCTGCGAAACTCCACCTGTCCGGGAACCTTGTAGCCGGTCAGATGTTCGCGACAATGGGCTATCAGCACCTCGGCCGTCAGCGCGGGATCCTTCTTGACGACGAAGATCTTCACCACCTCGCCGGATTTCTCGTGTGGCACGCCGACCGCCGCCACCTCGAGGACTCCCGCGTGCTGCGCCACCACATCCTCAACCTCGTTCGGGTAGACATTGAAGCCGGAGACGAGAATCATGTCTTTCTTGCGGTCGACGATACGCACGAAGCCCTTTTCGTCCATCACCGCGATGTCACCGGTGAGCAGGAAACCATCGGGCATGAGCACCTTGGCAGTTTCATCCGGGCGGTTGTAGTAACCCTTCATCACCTGCGGACCACGGATGCACAGTTCTCCGCGCTCACCGAGCGGCACATCCTCCCCCGCATCGTTGCGAATGACGACTTCGGTCGACGAAATGGGAACGCCGATGGCACCGGTGTAAGCCGGAATATCGAGCGGATTGATCGTCGCCGCGGGCGAGGTTTCGGTCAGACCGTAGGCTTCGATCAGTGGTTTGCCGGTCACCTGCTTCCATCTTTCCGCCACCGCCTTCTGCACCGCCATGCCACCGCCAAGAGTGACCTTGAGGTGGCTGAAGTCGAGCGCACAGAAGGCATCATTGTTCAGCAGCGCATTGAAAAGCGTATTGACACCGGTGAGAACGGTGAAAGGATGATTCGCAAGCTCGCCGACAAAACCTGGAATGTCACGCGGATTGGCAATCAGCAGGTTGCTGGCGCCGACCTTGAAAAAGGTGAAGCAGTTCGCCGTCAGGGCAAAGATGTGGTAGAGCGGCAGCGCCGTAACGACCATGTGCTGCTCGTCACCAAGCGCCGGCTTGATCCAGGCGTGCGCCTGCGCCAGATTCGCCAGGATGTTGCGATGCAGCAGCATCGCCCCTTTCGAGACCCCGGTGGTGCCCCCGGTGTATTGCAGAAAGGCCAGATCCTCCTGCTGCACGGTCACCGATTTCAGCTCGGCCGACGCTCCCTTGCCGAGGGCCGTCCGGAAGTTGACTGCCCGCGTCAGGGTCCAGGCGGGGACCATCTTCTTGACATACTTGACGACGAAGTTGACCACCGCTCCCTTGGGGAAGGGAAGCATGTCACCCAGGCGCGCCACGACGATGTGCTTGACCGGCGTCCTGGCGACCACCTGCTCCAGCGTCACGGCGAAGTTCTCGAGAATGACGATCACGTCGGTGCCGGAGTCCTTGAGTTGATGTTCAAGCTCGCGCGGCGTGTAGAGCGGGTTGACGTTGACCACTACGTAACCCGCCCGCAGTGCGCCGAAGATGCAGATCGGATACTGCAGGACATTCGGCATCATCACTGCAACGCGTGCGCCCTGGGGCAGTTTGAGCACCGATTGCAGGTAGGCGGCAAAATCGCGCGACAGCCTGTCGAGTTCGCCGTACGTCATCTGCGCACCCATGCTGATATAGGCGACGCGATCGCGATACTGGCTCACACTCTTTTCAAACAACTCGCCAAGCGACTGAAACTCGCTCAGATCCACCTCGGCGGGCACACCCTTCTGATAGCTCTGCAGCCAGATCTTGTCCACTGTTCTCCTCCTGTGATTGCCTTGTCTGTATTGGAACTGCCGCTCTGCCCGCAATCAGGTGTCCTATTGCCCCTGCCTGCCTGCCAGACAGGAGCAGCCCGATCGACGACGCATCGCCTAATTCTAAAGGATTTGCACTCCAGACGCTGGCTGAATGCCGGTTATCGACTGGCGCCGAGAACGCTCGACAAAGGGGAGCACCTCGTCGCCGCGGGCCCAGGCGCGCAGCCGCCCGGCGCGGCGGGCACCCGACACCGGTGGCAGCGCGGTCAACGTTCCAGATAGGGCAGCTTGTCGGGCTTGTTGTTCCACTCATCGGCATCGGGCAGGGCTTCCCGTCGCTCGGAAATGACCGGCCAAGCCTGCGCCAACTCGGCGTTGAGGGCAATGAACCGCCTCTGCGTCTCCGGCACGTCGTCCTCGGCGAAGATGGCTTCCGCCGGACACTCCGGGACGCACAAGGTGCAGTCGATACACTCCTCGGGATCGATCACGAGAAAGTTCGGCCCTTCATGAAAGCAGTCCACCGGACAAACGTCGACGCAGTCGGTGTACTTGCACTTGATACAGTTCTCGGTAACAACGTACGCCATGATCACGCTTCTGCAGTTATGAGACGATGGCGACTATAGCGTAATTGCCGCCGTCGGGGCAGGTGCATGGCTTCCCTTGCCGAGTTTTTTTCGCTAGCATTGCTTGGCTCGCCGATCGGAGTCGCGGTCTCTCCTAGGGCAGGCCCATCACGCTCACCAAGCGCCCCATCAAAGATCCCGCAAGAGGCTTTCAATGAACGAACACATCCATCACGTCACGGACGACAGCTTCACTGCCGATGTGCTGCAGTCGGCAGAACCGGTCCTGGTTGATTACTGGGCCGAATGGTGCGGCCCGTGCAAGATGATCGCGCCGCTGCTCGACGACATCGCCACCGACTACGCCGGCCGCCTGAAAGTCGTCAAGCTGAACATCGATGACAACCAGAAGACGCCGGCGAGCTATGGCATCCGCGGCATCCCGACGCTCATGCTGTTCAAGAACGGCAACGTCGAAGCGACGAAAGTGGGCGCACTGTCGCGAGCGCAGCTGGTCACTTTCATTGACAGCAATCTCTAAAGCCGCTACCCTCACGGCCTGAAGGATCCGGGGGCAAGACACACGAGTCTCCCGCTCGGCGCCCCCAGCCCAGCCAAGAGCCTCCGGGCATTCTCGCTTTCTTGCAGTAGTCCCAGCCGCCCTCTCGGCCGCTCTCGCACACCTTTGGTTCAACTCCGTGCGAGCGGCCGGCCGGTCATTCCCTTCTCTCCCGACAGCACATGCAACTATCCGAACTCAAGGCGCTACATGTCAGCCAGCTTCTCGACATGGCGGTCAATAACAACATCGAGGGCGCCAACCGCTTACGCAAGCACGAATTGATCTTTGCGCTGCTGAAGAACCAGGCCCGAAAGGGGGAAAGCATCTTTGGCGATGGTACGCTCGAGACCCTTTCCGATGGCTTTGGCTTCCTCCGCTCACCGGACACGTCGTATCTCGCCAACACCGACGACATCTACGTCAGCCCGAGCCAGATCAGGCGCTTCAACCTGCACACCGGTGACACCATCGAAGGGGAAATCCGTACACCCAAGGAAGGGGAACGTTACTTCGCCCTGGTCAAGGTTGACCGGATCAACGGCGAAGCGCCCGAGGCATCGAAGAACAAGATCCTCTTCGAAAACCTGACGCCGCTGCATCCGGCCGAGCACTTGGCACTCGAACGTGACATGCGCGGCGAGGAAAACATCACCAGCCGCATCATCGACATCATCGCGCCAATCGGCAAGGGACAGCGCGGCCTGCTGGTAGCCAGCCCGAAGAGTGGCAAGACAGTGATGATGCAGCACATTGCGCACGCCATCACCAGCAATCACCCCGACGTCTCGCTGATCGTCCTGTTGATCGATGAACGTCCCGAGGAAGTCACCGAAATGACTCGATCGGTGCGCGGAGAGGTCGTCGCCTCGACCTTCGACGAACCGGCGACGCGCCACGTACAGGTCGCCGAAATGGTCATCGAGAAAGCCAAGCGCCTGATCGAACACAAGCGCGACGTGGTGATTCTCCTGGACTCGATCACCCGCCTGGCGCGCGCCTACAATACCGTCCAGCCAGCCTCCGGCAAGGTTCTGACCGGAGGTGTAGACGCCAATGCGCTGCAGAAGCCAAAGCGCTTCTTCGGTGCGGCGCGCAACATCGAGGAAGGTGGGTCGCTGACCATCATCGCCACCGCGCTGATCGATACCGGCAGCCGCATGGACGACGTGATCTACGAGGAGTTCAAGGGCACGGGCAACATGGAAATCCACCTCGACCGGCGAATGGCGGAGAAGCGCGTCTATCCGGCGATCAACGTCAATCGATCCGGAACACGCAGGGAAGAGTTGCTGCTGAAACCGGACGTCTTGCAGAAGATGTGGATCCTGCGCAAGCTGCTCTACAACATGGACGATCTCGAAGCGATGGAGTTCCTGCTCGACAAGATCAAGGCAACCAAGACCAACGCCGAGTTCTTCGACTCGATGCGCCGCTGATCCGCAACCACTCCCGGGCAAACGGTGACATTCGCCGCTGCTGCGGCAGCGCCTGCCGTGCCTGTCCGGCGGAGAGTTGCAGCCCTGAAGCATGACCAGCGAAACCCAGTCGTAGCAAGGCTTGACGGCAACCGGAAAAATAAAACTTCCGCAAAGGGGGGCTAGACAATTTTGGCGGCCTTTGGCAGAATAGGTCGGGGTTAACAGATCTGCGCCGGCGAAGGTTCTGCGATGGACGTGATGACGTCGAGGAGTTGGGTGCACAGCGGTCGGGAGTTCAGTGCGCAGGAGGTTGCCGACGTCTGCGCGACGGTGGCGTGGCTGCCCGGGTTGGCGCGCCATGAATTGGCGGCGACGCTGTGCGAACACCTGGGCTGGGTGACGCTGACGGGGACGGCGAAGATCGACGCCTGCCTGGAGTTCCTGAAGCGTTTGCAGGCGGCCGGCCTGCTCGTCCTGCCCACACCGAGGCCATCGCCGCGACGCCGTTCGACGCCACCCCGGGCCGTCTCGTCGGGCCGTTGGTCGAGGAATCCCCCGTGGACTGCACGCTGTCGGCGCTGGCCCCGGTCCGCCTGGAAGTGATCCGTGACACCGCGTTGGTAACGCAATGGAATGCGCTGATGGCGCGCTGGCACCCGCTGGGTTTCCAGGGCGCCTTCGGCTACCGGCTGCGCTACTTCATCATGGCGGGTGAGCTGCGGCTCGGTTGCGTCCTGTTGTCCGGTGCCGCCCGGGCGGTGGCCGTGCGCGACGGCTGGATCGGCTGGGCGCCCCAGGCCCGGCGCGAAAACCTGCCACGAGTGCTCAACAACAGCCGCTTCCTGATCTTCCCGCACGTCCAGGCGGCCGTTCAGTTCATCCATGCTGAAGAATGTTTAATGCCCCAGGCGG
>DDUX01000149.1 GCA_002345025.1 Candidatus Accumulibacter iunctus
CCCCAGGTGACCAAAGTTTCTGTTCTGACGAACTAAGGGCGTTTTCTTCTACTTCTTACTAGGTAGTGTGTGTATATTTTTTTTTTTTTTTTTAATGATACGGCGCCCACCGAGATCTACCCTCTTCCCCAACACGCCCCTCTTCCGATCTCAGCCCCCGTGCCGGCGGGAGCAGCGCCCCCCCCCCCGCCCCTGCCGGTCGATTCCGGTATTGCCGGCGCCACCCCGGCAATCGAACTGGCGGAGATCATGCTCTCTTTCGGGCGCGTCAGCGGTGCGGCGAGAACGCTCGAGGAGTACATCGCCGCTTTGCCGCAGGAATCGATCCGGCCATGGATCAGGCTGCTGCATCTCTACCAGCGTAGCGGGATGCGCAAGGAGTTCGAGGCGCTGACGGTGAAACTCAATCGCAACTTCAACGTCGAGATTCTGCGCTGGGACGCCGGGAGAACCGGCGACGAACTCGAACTCGTGCCGCTCGCCGGTGCCCCGACAACACCGGAAACGCTCGAGGACATCCCGCGCCTGCGCGACGAGATCGTCGCCTTGTGGGGAAAACCCGAGTGCCAGGGCTACCTCGAGAATCTTCTGCGTGACAACCGGCAAGGAAAGCGCAAGGGCTTCCCGCTGGCGGTCGCCGAGGAGATTCTGTTCCTGATCGATCTCGCCGCGGTTCGCGACCTCAAGTGATGCATACCCCATAACAGCCATGAAAGGAGAAGCAGATGAGTGAATACATTGCCCCGGTGCGCGACATGCAGTTCGTTCTCAGGGAACTCGCAGGACTGGAGCAGGTGGCGCAGTTGCCCGGATGCGAGGAAGCGACGCCCGATCTCGTCGACGCGATCCTCGAGGAGGCGTCGCGCTTTGCCGGGGAAGTCCTGTCGCCACTCAACTGGCCCGGCGATCAGGAAGGCGCACGCTGGCACGACAAGACGGTGACGATGCCCCCCGGCTTCAAGGAGGCCTACAAGCTGTTCGCGGAGAGCGGCTGGACGGCGCTCGGGAGCGAGCCCGAGTGGGGAGGGCAGGGCCTGCCCAGGCTCGTTGCTGCCGCAGTCGGCGAAATGTGGAAATCGGCGAATCATTCCTTTTCGTTGTGTCCGCTGCTGACGAGCGGAGCGATCGAGGCGCTCGTCCTCTCCGGCAGCGACGAACTGAAGCGAACCTACGTCGAGAAAATGGTCAGCGGCGTGTGGACCGGGACGATGAATCTGACCGAACCCAATGCCGGCTCGGACCTCGCTGCGGTGCGCACGCGCGCCGAGCCGCAGGCGGACGGCAGCTACCGCATCTTCGGGCAGAAGATCTTCATCACCTACGGCGAACACGATATGGCGGAGAACATCATCCATCTCGTGCTGGCGCGGACGCCGACCGCTCCCGAAGGGGTCAAGGGGATCTCGCTGTTCGTCGTGCCGAAGTTCATGGTCAATGAGGACGGCAGCCTGGGTGCCCGCAACGACGCCTACTGCGTTTCGATCGAGCACAAGCTCGGCATCCATGCCAGCCCGACGTCGATCATGGCTTTCGGTGACCATTCGGGTGCGGTGGGTCATCTGGTCGGTGAGGAGAATCGCGGTCTCGAGTACATGTTCATCATGATGAACGCGGCCCGTTTCGGCGTCGGCCTGGAGGGTGTTGCCGCCTGCGAACGTGCTTACCAGCGCGCACGCGACTACGCCCGCGACCGCGTCCAGTGCACCGACATCGGTGTCCGCGGCGGACCGAAGGTGTCGATCATCACGCATCCGGATGTGCGTCGCATGCTGATGACCATGAAGTCGCGCGCCGAGGCGACACGGGCGCTGGCCTATGTGGTCGCGGCAGCGCACGACGCCGCCGTCCGCCATCCCGATGCCGGCGAGCGCAAGCGCAACCAGGCTTTTGTCGACCTGATGATTCCGGTGGTCAAGGGCTGGAGTACCGAGTCCGGGGTCAGCATGGCTTCGATCGGCGTTCAGGTTCACGGTGGCATGGGCTACGTCGAGGAGACCGGCGCTGCCCAGCATCTGCGCGATGCGCAGATTTCGACCATCTACGAAGGCACCACCGGCATCCAGGCCAACGACCTCATTGGCCGCAAGATGGCGCGTGAGGGCGGTGCCACGCTGAAAGCGGTCATCAGCCTGATGCGCGGCGCTGCCGACGAACTCGGCGATCGCTCGGGCGGGGACTTTGCTGCCATCCAGCGGCGTTTCTCGGCAGCCGTCGATGCGCTCGCCGAGGCTGGTGAATGGCTGGTCGCCACCTACGGCAGCGATGTCCGCGCGGCGTCTGCCGGTGCCGTTCCTTTCCTGATGCTGCTTGGCGTCGTTGCCGGCGGCTGGCAGATGGCGCGTGCGGCACTGGTCGCGCAAGCGAAGATCGACGCTGGCGACGCCGACCCGTTCTATCCGGCGAAGATCGTCACCACGCGCTTCTACGCCGACCACGTCCTGTCGCAGGCTGCTGGTCTCGCCAGCAGTGTTACCGAAGGGGCCGCGGGCGTACTGGCGCTGCCGGAAGACATGTTCTGAGCCGGCGTCGGCAAGCCCGGGGAAAGCTGCGCGCGGACATTCTGCCTGCTTCGGGTGACCGCTGTGCCGGGGTCGCCCGCTTGCCGGGGGCCGGCGCAGCGCTGCGCCGGCCAACCCTCCAACAATGGAAAAGCCCATGCAAAGTCAGAGAAAGCTCGTCCAGACCTGCCTGATCCCGATCCGGTGGGGCGACATGGATGCCTACGGGCATGTCAACAACACAGTCTACTTCCGCTACATGGAGCAGGCGCGGGTCGAGTTCCTCGAGCGGCTCGGCTTCAGGGTCATGCCGCGCGGCTCGGCCCCGGTGATCATCAACGCCAGTTGCACCTTCCTGATCCCGCTGAACTATCCGGGTGTGGTTGAGGTCCGGATGTACTGTGGCCACCCCGGCCGCAGCAGCGTACCGACGCACTACGAGATCGGCCTGCAGGGATCGGCGACGATCAGCGCGACCGGCGACTCGAAGATCGTCTGGATGGATGTCGCGAGCGGCAAGTCGGTGCCGATTCCCGAAGACCTGCGCGCCGAGCTGCCGGCCTGAGAACGCGGAGAAGGGGGTATGGAGCGAGAGACACCACTCTGGCGGCCAGGCGACGAGCGCATCGCCGCCGCGCGGATGAGCTCTTTCATGGCGGCGGTGCGGCGTCGCTGGCAAGTCGAATGCGCTGATTACGGTAGTCTCTGGCGCTGGTCGGTCAGTCAACCCGAGGCCTTCTGGACTTCGGTGTGGGATGAATGTGCGGTACTCGGCGAGGCGGGCTCGCGCGTGCTCGAGGACGGGGAGCGCATGCCGGGCGCGCGCTGGTTCCCGCAGGCCCGGCTGAATTACGCCGAGAATCTGCTGCGACGCCGTGATGCGGGCGACGCCCTCGTTTTCTGGGGTGAGAACAGGCTTCGCCGCCGCCTCTCCCACGCCGAACTGTACGCCCAGGTTTCGCGCTGTGCGCAAGCCCTGCGGGCGGCGGGCGTCGGCAAGGGAGACCGGATCGCCGGCTATCTGCCGAACATGCCGGAAGCGCTGATCGCCATGCTCGCTGCTGCCTCGCTCGGCGCCATCTGGTCTTCCGCCTCGCCGGATTTCGGCGTTCAGGGGGTCCTCGACCGCTTCGGACAGATCGAAGCCAAGGTCCTGTTCTGCGTTGACGGCTACTGGTACAACGGCAAGCCGGTCGACTGCATGGCGCGCAACCTCGAAGTGGCGGCGCAGATGCCTGGCCTCGTGCAGACTGTGGTGGTTTCCTACCTCGACGACGCGCCGCGAGCGGACCTGATCCGGAACGGCGTCCGCTATGCCGACTTCGTGGCTCCCTTCGTTCCCGGCGAGATCGCTTTTCATCGGCTGCCATTCGATCATCCGCTCTTCATCATGTTTTCCTCCGGCACCACCGGTGTCCCGAAGTGCATCGTTCACAGCCATGGCGGCGCCTTGCTGCAGCACCTGAAGGAGCACCAGCTGCATGGCGACGTGCGCTCTGATGACCGCATCTTCTACTTCACCACCTGCGGCTGGATGATGTGGAACTGGCTGGTCTCGGGTCTGGCGTCTGGCGCGACGCTCCTGCTTTACGACGGCTCGCCCTTCGTTGCCGGCAGCGCCGGCGCCGCCGGGGCGATTCTCTTCGATTACGCCGACGCCGAGCGGATGACGCACTTCGGTACCTCCGCCAGGTTCATCGACGCGATCGCCAAGACCGGCCTGCAGCCGCGGGCGACGCACTCCCTACGGGAGCTGCGGGCGATGTTCTCGACCGGCAGCCCGCTGGCGCCGGAAAGCTTCGACTACGTGTACCGCGAGATCAAGCAGGACCTGCTTCTGGCGTCGATTTCAGGCGGCACGGACATCCTCTCGTGTTTTGCCCTCGGCAATCCGGTGCTGCCCGTCTATCGCGGTGAGCTGCAGTGCCGCGGCCTGGGAATGGCGGTCAGTGTCTTCGACGACGATGGCCGAGCGCTGCCTGCCGGCAGCGGCCAACGCGGCGAGCTGGTCTGCACGGCGCCTTTCCCGGCGATGCCCATCGGCTTCTGGAACGATCCTGACGGCGCCCGGTACCATGCGGCGTACTTCGACCGTTTTCCGAACGTCTGGTGCCACGGCGACTTCGTCGAACTGACGGCTGGCGATGGCCTGATCATCTACGGCCGATCGGACGCCGTGCTCAACCCTGGCGGCGTTCGCATCGGTACCGCCGAGATCTACCGTCAGGTCGAGAAGCTGCCGGAAATCGTCGAATCGCTGGTGATCGGACAGGATTGGCGGAGCGACGTGCGGATCGTTCTCTTCGTCAAGCTGCGCGACGGTCTGATTCTCGACGAAGAACTCGTCGGCCGCGTCAAACAGCAGATTCGCGAGAACACGACGGCCCGCCACGTCCCGGCCAGGGTTCTGCAGGTGGCCGACATTCCTCGCACCAAGAGCGGCAAGATCGTCGAGCTCGCCGTGCGCAACATCGTCCATGGCCGGCCGGTGAAGAATCTCGAGGCGCTCGCCAATCCGGAAGCGCTCGAGCATTTTCGCGACCGACCGGAACTGCAGCCCTGAGAGGCTTGATCGCTGCCATGATGGCCACGCACAACAGCGCGTGCAGCTCGACCGACAGAAACAACGCACGAAAGGCGACAGGGCAGCAGCCGGTCGCCGCCGCAACGCAAGAAGCCCAGCGACTGAGGGATCCGCTTCGTAGTTTACATAATACAAATTATCAGGAATTGCAGACCAGGTCGCTCGTGGTAGCCGCTCCCGTCGACACCGGCTCGACAACGCCTGCCCGCAGATTGTCGGCGGCGCGCACACGGTCTTC
>DDUX01000052.1:0-11049 GCA_002345025.1 Candidatus Accumulibacter iunctus
CCCAGGCGCCCCTGGAATTTCGTGTTGCCGGCCGCCAGCACGCGCTCGGCGGCGATCGGTGCACTGCGCGCCGGCAGGCCGGCCAGTTCGACGAGGCGGTCGACCGCCTCCTGCACACTGTCCCATTCACCGTGATCCCAGTGCGAAACCTCGCTGATCAGCGGCAGATTGAGGGCGGAGATGACCGGCAGCCAGACCTCTTCCTCGCCCTGGCGGCGACGCACCGAGAGGCCGGGATCGAACTGGTACCAGCCTTGCTGCAGGCGGCGGAACAGCCCCCGGTTGTAGGCGTAGTCGCGGTCGATCTCGTTGCGCGCGAGAACCGAGGAAAGGTACTGCCGCCGCCGGCGTTCGGGGCGGACGATGTTGGCCGGCAGGTGCTGCCAGGCATCAAGGATGTCCTTCGCCTCGAAAGCCCCCATGCGGCGACGTTGCGGGTGGGTGAAGCGCGACTTGAAGAGCACCCAGAGCGTCTGGAAGAGCGAATACTCGGCGAGGTGGCGGTCGAGGCGGACCAGCCGGTCGCCCGTCCGGACGTCGATGCTGCCCGGAGCGAGCCGCTCGTAGAGCGCAGCGAGCGGACCGGTCGCGAAGGCCGGATCGCGGAAGCCTTCGCGCAGGGCCCAGTGCAGCGCGTTGTAACCATACTGGTCGACGGCATCGCGGGCGGCACCGCGTTCGAGCAGGGCCTCGACGAGCGGCAGATTGCCGGCCGCCGCCGCCGCCATCAGCGGCGTCTGGTTCATCGGCAGGCGATGCTCGATGCCGTACTGCTCGCACTGCTTGAGAATGTCCTTGAAATGCCGGGCGAAGTATGGAACGTAGGTCTTGCGGCCGAAGGTCGCCCGCTGCTTCGCATAGTGGACTGCCTGATCGAAACGCGCCTCGGCGGCCAGCCAGACGGCCAGCTGCGGCTCGTCATGGCAGGTGGCGTACTCGTAGAGTTGCTGTTTCATCTTCGCACCCGGCGCCTGTTCGCGGAACACCTTCTGCAGCAGCTCGACGAGCTTCTCCTCGCCGACCACCGGCCACGGCACCGGCGTCTGTTTCAGGATCGTCAGCCGGATCGCTTCCGCCTGCTCCTGCTTGCCCTGCAGTTCGAGCTTGCGCGCCTCCTTCTGCCAATCCTCGAGCGTCGACTTCTGCGCCGTGACGGTGATCGGCCCAACGCTCAGGCCGAGCAGACCGACGAGGGGATGCCCGCTGTCCGACTCGATCACGTAGACGTTCCTGATCGCCCGCGTCAGCGCGACGTAGAGCGCGTTGACGAAGAACTTGTAGACCTCGAGCGACTTGTCGCTCTTGTCCTTCGCCCGCCGGTAGTCGAGGGTCTCGACCTCGAGATCGGCGGCGGCAACGCCATCGACGATTTCGCCGAACTCGGCGCGGTGATCGGAAATGAAGCGGTAGAGGACGATGTTCTCGTACTCGAGACCTTTCGCCTCGTGGATCGAAAACAGCAGCGGCGTCGCGAAATGCCGGCGCGCCTCGATCTTGTCCTCGTCGCGCATGACCAGCACGGCGAACTGCGTCGACTGGCGGATTTTCTGGTCAAGTTCGCGCTTCGTCGCCTCCCTGTCGGGGATCAGCGCCACCTGTCCGGTGTCGCCGCCGACCGCCTGGACGAGGAAGTTGCTCTCGCGGTCGATCGAACCGAAGCGGCGGTGCTTGATCTTCAGCAACTGGTTGGCCACCCGCGTCGCTTCGAGCCCGTTGCGGAAGTTGGCGCTGAGAACGCGCAGCTGCTGCCGCTCGGCGATCTTCGGATCCTTCCAGAACAGGCTTCTGACCTGGCTCCAGGAGAAGAAGTTGGGGTGGACGATCTGGTTCGAATCGCCGCAAAGCAGGAAGTGGCCGGCCTTCTTCAGCGTCCGCAGGACCAGCGCCAGTTGCACGGTGGTGATGTCCTGCACCTCGTCGATGACGACGAAGTCGTAGCGCGGCGCCGCCAGCGACAGCCATTCCTGCGCGACGAGGTTGAGGTCGTAGAGCCTCGCCTCGACCAGCCAGGCACGATACTTCTCGAACAGCTCGTAGAGCCGGTCGCGCTGCTCGGCGGCAAAGATCGACTGGCGGACGCCGAGCGCGCGATACTCGTCGCGACTCAGGATGCCGCCGGCGCCGGCGGCCAGGACACCGCGGATCTCCTCGAACACCTGGTGCCCGTCGAAGTCGCGGAACGTCTGCCGCATGCGCCCGAACCAGCCGGCGAAGTCGCGCCAGGTCGCCTCGCGGCCTGCCGGCACGCGGATCGATTCGACGAACTCGCGGTAGGCGAGGAAGACCGCCTCCTGCCCGGCATGTTCGAAGCCGTTGGCGTAATACAGATCGCGGGCGCTCTGTGCGAGGTAGCTCGAGTGCGTGACGTAGAGCACCTCGCCCTCGGCGTGCTTGAGCTTCTCGAGAGTCAGCGCCGTCTTGCCGCTGCCGGCGCTGCCGACAACGATCAGCGGCGCCGGCTGGCGATAGATGGCTTCCTGCGCGTCGTCGAACGAGATCGGCTTGTCGAGCAGATGAATCGTCGTCCGTTCCGGGTGCAGGTAGCGCAGCGGCTCTGCTTCGCCGATCGCCGTCGCGGCGTCGATGTCGGCGACCCGGCTCTCGTCGATCGCGGCGCCGCGCAGGAATCGCGACTTGTCGTAATCGTGGTTGGCGATCACCTCGAGCATCAGCGCGCACACTTCGTCACCGTGGCGGACGAGCGCGAAGAGCAGCCGGTCGGCGTCGTCGAGGCGGGCGCGGTAGAACTTGCCGTGGCTCAGGTTGACGAGCTTCTTCACCTGTGCGGCGCGAAAATCGCCGCGCGCGATGGCCTCCGCCACCTTCCGGTAGCTGGCCCTGACGCGCGTCGTGTCGAGGCCGATGTATTCAAGAATCTTCACGACTGGCTCCGGCGTGGTTGATGGGAGAAAAACGGCGCTGCAGCGGCGACGCACCCGAATCTGAAGAGGCCGGCGAACGGCGACCGCCCTCGAGCATCCTTGTCTCCCCCCAGCCGCAGCGCCACCGCGATTCTACCGCAGGGGGGCTGCCGTTCAGCGGCAGCGGCCGGTGGCCGGCGTGCATCGCCGTCCAGCCCGCCGACCGGCGCCGGCAGGCGGGAGCAGTGGGGAACAACGAGTCGGGCAAGAAGAGAAACCGGCAACGCGCTACGCCGTGGATTGCTTCCCCGAGGCATCAGGATGCTTTCCCAAGGCGTCAGGATGCTCTCGCGCCGGCGGCAATGGGCTTGTTGACACGCCTGCCGGCTGCCCCCTCCCGTTTGCCCCGAGAAACAAGCCGTATCGCCGCCAGTTCATGTTTCTGATGGGAATGACGGCAACGATACGGCGCACGGTCTGGCGCCAGATGATGACGTCTTCCGGATACATCCCGCCCGGCCGTGGTTGCTGCCCGCATGACCGGTTGCAACCACCTCCGCCGGCCGGTCTCAGCGGGCGACGACCTCGCCGACTCGCCGGGCATGCGCCGCCAGGTCGAAGTCGTGCGGGTCGAAATCGTCGCCGACCCAGTCCCTGAGGCTTGCGTAGTCCTCGGCCGCCGGGCCGCTTCCAGAGGACCCACCGGCTCGTCCCCGACGGCATCGTCGGACCGAAGATGTGGCGCGAGCCGCAGCTTGCACGAAGCGACAAGGGTCCGCCGCGCCAACAGCGCGCGCAGCTGACCGGCGGTCGGCGCGCCGCCGCTGCAGTTCGGGCCACGAACCCGATCTGAACTCCGGGCCGGAATCTCCGTCGAAGACCGCGTGGCGTGCCACCGGCAAGGCAGCAGGACTCGGCGCGCTGCCGCGGGCGGCAGCCACTCTGCCCCTGCCCATCCGACAACCCGAAGGACACCCGATGCCAGCCCTCCCCACCGCAGCCCTCGAGCAGCTCTTCCTCAACGCCCGTACGCACAACGCGTTCGCCCGCGAACCGGTCCCGGAAGCGACGCTGCGCCGGCTCTACGACCTGATGAAGTGGGGTCCGACTTCGATGAACTGCCAGCCGGCGCGGCTGGTCTTCGTCACCAGCCCCGAAGGCAAGGCGCTGCTGGCGCCAGCGCTGTCACCCGGCAATCTGGAGAAGACGCTGGCAGCGCCGGTGACGGTGATCATCGCCACCGACAGCCTTTTCCACGAGCACCTGCCGACGATGTTTCCGGCCTACGACGCGCGGCCGATGTTCGCCGGCAACGCCGAACTCGCCGCCAGCACCGCCTTCCGCAACGGTACGCTGCAGGGCGCCTACCTGATCATCGCAGCGCGCGCGCTCGGCCTCGACTGCGGCCCGATGTCCGGCTTCGACACCGGCAAGCTCAACGCCGCATTCTTCGCCGACGGGCGCTACCGCGCCAACTTCCTCTGCAACCTCGGCATCGGCGACCCCGCCAGCCCGCATCCGCGCGGTCCCCGACTGGCCTTCGACGAAGCCTGCCGCATCGTCTGACACCGGCCGAGCGGCGTGCCGGGCGCGCGCGAACGGCTCGCCCGGAACTCCTGCCCGGCTGCGGCACGAGGAGTGGCGGGCGGCGAAGTAGTGATTTGTTTTGCCGGACAGACTGCCGGATACGACAGGGTGCTCAACCTGATCGAGCCAACGGGCTTCCTCGGCAATCCCTTCTTCCACAACCACCAGACCGCGGTGGGTACGGCGCTGAGCCTCGGGACCTATGCCGCGGGTACGGTGCTGCGTTTCCGCATGGATGTCCTGAGCACCGGCGACAAGTTCTTTACCGGCCCCGGCACAGGCAATGCCGACGGTCTGGTGCACGTCGGCCATGCAACCTGGGCTGCCGACGGCGTCATTCCGGTCGACGGCCTGTGGGTCGGCTTCGAGGATATTCTTGGCGGCGGTGACCGCGACTACGACGACAACCGTTTCGTCTTCACCAACGTCCGCTCGGACGTCCCCGAGCCGGGCTCGCTCGCCCTCCTCGCTGAAGCTGCGCTGGCTGCGCCGGCAGCACCAGGCGAACGGCCGGGCCGGCCATTGCACCATGGCTGGCGCTCGCCTACAGCGACCACATCGTCTCCTTCGACATCTTCGACACCCTGATCGACCGGGTAACCGCTCCGCCCGAGCAGGTGGAGCACTACTGGACCCGCCTGCTGGCCGATTCCCTGCTGCGGCCGATCGCCAGCCGTCGGCTGCTCGTTCTGCGTGCCGGCGGCGAGGAAGCCCTGCGCAGCGCCGCCACCGGACGCGGCCTTGACCATGGATGCGCGTTCAGCGAGCTGGCGGCGAGCCTTGCCGAAGTCATGCGACGCGAGTGCCCGGAGGGGCTGCCCGCGGCAGCAGACCTGGGCACGCGGATGCTTCTGAGCGCTACAGGGCGGAGTGCGCACAGCGCCCCGCCACCCACTGGCTGCCGTCGCGACGTGCGGGTTGCCGGTGGCGGCGGGCTGTGCCTCATCGATGCCCTGGGCGAGCATGACGACACCTGCCGGGCAATCCCGAGACGACGCCGGCACCGCCGTTGGCGCCGGTCAGCGAAGGAAATTTCCAGCTTTTTCCAAGCCCGACGGCCGAGCCGAGGATGGCCACGAGGACGCCGAACGAGGAAGTGAAGCCGTCGCGTCCGGGTGGGGTCATGATGCCTCGCTGCTTGCAGTGGGCTGATGGTCGGGAACGCGATGATGCTGCAAGCTGCGTCGCAGCGTGCGCCCACCGGCACCGTTCGCCTGCCGCTGCCATCGGCGTCGTGCACAGGCGAGGCCTTTTCCGCCTATGATGTGCACGACGTCCCTTTTTCGTTATGCCGTCGCTGCTGCTGGAGGTGTCGCAATGCGCATGCGCTGGTGGATCGCTTTCGGCTTTCTGGCGACCGCCGTAGGGACGCTGCTCGCCGGGCAGCTCGGTTTCTTCAGGGGTACGCCTCCTGGCGACCTCGGGGTACGCGCGGGCATGCTCAAGCGCCCGTCGGCGACAGCCAACAGCGTCAGCAGCCAGGCCCACCTGTGGTCCGGCCACGCGCAGGGGGAGCAGGCCCGGATCGCGCCGCTGCCGTTGCTGCGTGGCGACGGCCTGGCGACGATCGCCTGGCTGCGCGCACTGCTGCAGGAACAGCCGGGCACGATCGTCGTCGACAGTCGCCCGGATTATCTCTACGTGCAGTGTGAAACGCGGCTCATGAAGTTCGTCGATGACGTCGAGTTCTGGTTCGACGCCAGCAGTGGCGTGATCCAGGTACGCTCGGCGTCGCGCGTCGGGCGCTACGACTTCGGCGTCAATCGCCGCCGCATCGAGGAGTTGCGCAACCAACTCGCTGTTCCCTGAGGCCGGCCTGCGACACGGAGACAATGGCGCCGACGAGCGTTGCCTTCTTTGACATTCGCACCCGGGCAGCGGCGCTGTCCGTCGGCTGGCCGGGCGACGCCGGCGCTCTGGTGCCATTCATCGCGTCCGGAACCGATGCGCGACCGGGGCGACAAAGCGGAGCCCCGCCGCCGGCCCGCGTCGCCAAGCGTCCCAGCCTGCCGACGCTCAGTAGGGCGGGTTGATCACGATGTACTGGGAACCCTGCGGCTGGTACCAGGTGTTGCCGCACTGCTGATAGATCATGCCGCCATAGTTCACGGGGACGCAGTTGGCGGGAACGGTACGCACCATCGAGCCGACAACCGCGGCGGTGACTGCCACCGTTGCGGTCACCGCCGCCGCTGTCGCAACCGGGTGATAGTCGTTGTCCCAGCCGCCACCGCGACGGTCGACGTCGACGTTCACGTTCCTGTTGACGTTGACGTTGGTGTTCCGATTGCTGACGTTGCTCACGCTGGTGCTGCGCACATTGTCGGCGCGCACGTCACGGCTGGCCGTATTGAGCTGCCGGTTGCCGCCACCGCCACCCCCCGCGGCACGCGCACCGGCGTGGCCGCCACCCCCCCCGCCACCACCACGCGCCTCGGCGGCCGGGGGCATGGCGAAACTGGCCAGAACGAGAACCGTCACGGGTGCCAGGAACATCTTGCTGAACGATTTTTTCATTTTGGCGCTCCTTTACTTTTTCTCGAGCGAACGCAGTTCGACCGCGGTCGCGCCCTTCGGCGGCGTGAATTTGAAGATGCTGTCCCTGAAGCTCGGCTGCAGGTTCCAGTCGAAATACTGGACCGACTGCGGACGCGCCTCGTCGGAACGATTCGTGATCACCAGCTTGCGCGGCAACGGCTTGCTGCCGGTCGTGATCCATATTTGCCAGTCGACAGTGCCCTGCCGGAATGCGTAATGGTCACAGAGGTCCTTGTCGATGAAGTCCTGGCCGGCATTCATTGCCGATTCGATCTGGTCGAGCGGCGCCGCCGGCGTACCCCAGAGGAACAGGTCGGCCATCGGCATCTCGATGCCGTACCGGTCTTCCAGTTTGCTGATCAGTTCACCGAGGTTGCCGGAGAACTCGACCGTCGAGTAGGACCTCTGCGCCGGGATGTAAAGGGTCGCCAGCCTGCCGTCGTAGAAGATCTCGCGTTCGGCGCGGGCACTGAACATGCGGGCGCGCAGCATGTTCGGGCGCACCGCCTCGATGCTCGCCGTCGCCGAGTGCTGCAGCTTCTGACCGTCGGCCAGGACGCGCTCGCCAGTCAGTTCGGTCGACACCTTGAAGCGCGTGAGGGTCTGCAGATGCGCGCCCATGTCCTTGAGCGCCTGGATCGATGCCGCATCGACGGCATTCGCCACCGGCTGGGCAGTCCCTGCCGCTGCGCTTTGTGCGTGGACGCCGGGTGCAGCGAGCGACATGACCAGCATGGCCGTCGCGAGTTTCCTGTAAGTCACATTGATCTCCTGAAGGAAGAATGGGCGATGCGTTGGGGGAACGTTGCGGAAACACCCAGCATCACGGGCGCTGGCCAAGCAGAACGACATACCCGAGTAGATCAGCGTCGGCCCTTTCAGTCAAGCGCGTGGCGGACATCGTGGCATGCCTGCACGCACCGTGTGCCTCGGGAAAGCGGCGTGCCACAACCCGCTCTCGCCGACCAGCGCGGCGACGACCGCGCGCAGCGCCGCGGCGCCGCCGGTTGCAGGTCCTGCTCCCACCCCCCCCGGCCCGACTCCCGCAGCCGCGCTGCAGAAGCCTGCTACAGCATGTTCTCGAGGAAGTCGCGCGTGCGCGGGTGTTCGGGGGCGGCAAACAGTTCCCGGGCCGGACGCGCCTCGAGGATCTCGCCGCCGTCCATGAAGACGACGCGGGTCGCCACTTCGCGGGCAAAAGCCATTTCGTGCGTCACCACCAGCATCGTCATGTGCTCTTCGGCGAGTTCTCGGATGGTGCGCAGCACTTCGCCGGTGAGCTCCGGGTCGAGAGCGGATGTCGGCTCGTCGAACAGCATGATGTCCGGGTCCATCGCCAGCGCCCGCGCGATCGCGACGCGCTGCTGCTGTCCGCCGGACAGCCGCGAGGGATAGCTCGCCTGCTTGTCGAGCAGGCCGACCTTGCGCAGCAGTTCCTCGGCCGTCGGCAGGATCTCTTCACGGCGCAGGCCCTTGACGGTGATCGGCGCCTCGATGATGTTCTGCAGCACCGTCAGATGCGGAAACAGGTTGAAGTGCTGAAAGACCATTCCCATCCTGCGGCAGATCCGCCGGATGTCGGCGTCGGGCGCGTAACGGCAGGCGCCATCGGCGCCGGTCGCGACCAGCGATTGACCCTCGATGTCGATGCTGCCGCGGCTGACCGTCTCGAGGTGGTTGAGGCAGCGCAGGAAGGTGCTCTTGCCGGAGCCCGACGGACCGATGACGGCAACGACCTCGCCCTTGTCGACCGCCAGCGACACGCCCCTGAGCACTTCCACCGCGGCAAAGCGCTTGTGGACACCGCGGGCATCGATCATCGGGCTACCCATCGTAGACCGCGTACCTTTTTTCCAGGTGCTGGAAGCCGAGCGTCAGTACCAGCGTCATCGCCAGGTAGAACGCTGCGGCGACGACGAAGGGCATCGTCGTGAAGTCGCGCTGGACGATTCCGCGCGCCGCGCGCAGCAGGTCGTTCATCGCCAGGACGTAGATCAGCGAGGTGTCCTTGACCAGCGTGATCGTCTCGTTGCTGAGCGGCGGCAGGATGCGCTTGAACACCTGTGGCAGGACGATCCGTCGCATCGTCTGCGGATAGCTGAGCCCGAGGACCCGCGCCCCTTCGTACTGGCCGCGATCAATCGACTGGATGCCGGCGCGGAAGATCTCGGCGAAGTAGGCGGCGTAGTTGAGGACGAAGGCGACGATGGCGGCGGGAAAGTCCGGCAGGCGGACGCCGATCACCGGCACGAAAGGCAGTGCGAAGTAGATGAACAGCATCTGCAACATCAGCGGCGTACCGCGCATCAGCCAGATGTAGCCATTGACCAGCGCCCTCGGCACGGCGAAGCGGGAAATCCTGACGAGGGCGAGAACGAGACCGAGCGGTACGGCGAAGACGAAGCTGATGAGGAAGACCTGCAGCGTGACCCCCGTCCCTTCGATCAGGGGGCCCATGATCCGGATCAGATAGTCCATGCACCATTACTTCTTGATGATGTCCTTGCCGAACCATTTCGTCGATATGGCAGCGGCCGCACCATCATTCTTCATCTCGTCGAGCGTCTTCTGCAGTCTGGCCATGAGTTCGGTATCGTCCTTGCGGGTACCGACGCCGTAGTCCTCGGTGCCGAAGTTCTCGTCGAGAACGCGGTATTCGCCGGGCTTCCTGGCGGTGTAATAGCGACCGACGACTTCGTCGACAACCAGCGCATCGAGTCGTCCTGCGCCCAGATCCATCAGCGCCGTGACGTTGTCGCCGAACTTCTTCAGCTCCTTGAGCGACCGGGCGGTGGCTGCGTCCTTCTCGACGGCCTCGATCGCGCTGCTGCCATCCTGCACGCCAACCACCTTGCCGGCGAGGTCGGCCTTGGTCCTGAGCGGCGACTGGTCGGTGACGACGATGATCTGGCGGTTCTCCAGGTACGGCGTGGTGAACAGAATCTTCTCCTTGCGCGCTTCGGTGATCGTCAGGCCATTCCACAGGACATCGACTCGCTTGCTGTTGAGCTCGGCTTCCTTGGCATTCCAGTCGATCGGCTTGAACTGCACTTCGGCGCCCAGCCGCTTGCCGGCTTCCCTCGCCAGATCGATGTCGAAGCCGACGAGCGCATTCTTCTCGTCGCGGTAGCCCATCGGCGGGAAATTGTCGTCCAGCCCGACGACAATGGCGACAGCCGGCGCAGCCGCCACCTTGCCTGCAGGCGCCTCGTCCTTCCTGCCACAGGCCGCGAGCAGCGCCGCCGACAGGAGGACGATCGACAGCACGACGCTTCTCTTCTTCATTTTCTTCTTTCCGGTGACGACAATGACAGCGACAGGAGCGGGGCAAGGGACGGCGGCCGGCTGCTCGCCAGCGAACCGCAACGCCCTGCCGCCAATGGGTGCAGCGCGGGCGACAGTATACCCGAGTCGCGTCACCCGCCCCTGCGCGATCAGCAGCGCTGCCGACAGAAGCCCGGTCGAGGCTGGTCGGCGGCGCTGCGCGCGATCCGCGCCCGGCTGCGCACCGGCCGTCCGGCGCTCAGCCGTAGCGCCCTTCGATATAGTCAGCCGTCTCGCGATGCGCTGGCGTGACGAACATCTCCTCGGTCAGCGCGTGCTCGACGACCCGGCCCATCAGCATGAACACGCACTCCTCGCTGGCCCGCCGCGCCTGCGCCATGTTGTGGGTGACGATCAGGATCGTATATTGGCCGCGCAACTCCCAGAGCAGTTCCTCGACCGCTTCGGTGCCCTTCGGGTCGAGCGCCGAACACGGTTCGTCCATCAGCAGGATCTTCGGCTTGACCGGCAGCAGACGGGCAATGCAGAGCTTCTGCTGTTCCTCCAGCGAGAGTTCGGTCGCCTTGCGCTTCAGTTGGTCCTTCACCTTGTCCCAGAGCAGAACCTGGCGCAGCGACTGTTCGACGATCTCGTCCGGAGTGCCCTGGTGTACGTCGCCGCCACCCTTGGCATGCAGCCGGTGACTGAAGAGGATGTTGTCGCGGATCGAAATGGGTAGCGGATTCGGGCGCTGAAAGACCATCCCGACCTGCTTGCGCACCTGCACCAGCTCGACCGC
>DDUX01000052.1:11352-29541 GCA_002345025.1 Candidatus Accumulibacter iunctus
CCGAGGCGCTCGTTGATGCGGTTGACGCTGCGCAGGAAGGTGCTCTTGCCGCACCCGGAAGGCCCGATCATCGAGGTGATCATGCCTTGCCGGATGCGCAGATCGACATCGTAGAGCGCCTGGAAGGTCCCGTACCACAGGTTCAGTCGCTGGCTGTCGATCGCGTACTGGGGCGTCGGCTGCGCGAGCGCAGCGGTCTGGTCGGTATTCATCGAAAATCGTGTCCTTGGTAGGCAATACTGGAATCGCCGGGGTCTGGGCGCGCGCGCGCTGCCTGCCTGCCGGCGCCGGGTGACTAGCCGAATCGTCCCTCGACGTAGTCGCGCGTGCGCTGGTCTTTCACCTCGCCGGTAAACAGGTCTTCGGTGATGCCGACCTCGACACACTCGCCGTTGAGAAAGAAGGCCGTTCGATCGGCCAAACGCCGGGCTTGCTGCACCAGATTGGTGACCAGGAGGATGGTCACTTCCTGGCGCAGCTCCTTGAGAACGTCCTCGATGCGCATCGTCGTGACCGGATCGACGGCGATCGAGAACTCGTCGAGCATCAGCAGATCCGGCTCCTGCGAGAGCGCCCTGGCGATCGTCAGGCGCTGCTGCTGACCACCGGACAGCAGGCTGCCGAGGGCGTGCAAACGGTCCTTGACTTCGTCCCAGAGCGCCGCGCGGGTCAGACAGCGCTGCACGATGACGTCCAGCTCGGCCTTGTCGCTGATGCCGCGCAGGCGAGGCGACAGGGCGACGTTGTCGTATACCGTCATCGGCAGCCCCACCGGCAGCGGAAAGACGACCCCAATACGGCTGCGCAGCGCATAGACGTTGCTCAGCTTGCTCGTATCGCGACCGTTGAAACGGATCTCGCCGGCCACCTTCATCCCCGAGGTGAAGACATCCATCCGGTTGATCGCCTTCAGCAGTGAGGTCTTGCCGGCGTTGGCCGGGCCGATGATGCCGAAGATCTCGTGCTCGCGAACGGTCAGATTGACCTCCCGCAGTGCCACCGTGTTGCCATAGCGGATGCTCAGGTTGCTGATCTCGAGCTTGCTCCGAGAGGGGTCGGCCGGTGCCACGGCATCGCCGGCAACCGCCGCTGCGCTTGAACTCACCATTTCTTTTTCCCCCTCAGCCACATGCGGAAAGCGATCGAGACGCTGTTCATCGTCAGCACAAGACCGATCAGGACGAGGGCGACGCCAAAGGGAACCTCTTCGGCAATCCCCGGCACCTGCGTCGCCGCGACGAACAGGTGCAGGGAGAGTGCCATCGTCTGGTCGAAAACGCTTTGCGGCAGGAACGGCGTGAAGAAGACGGCGCCGGTGAACATGATCGGCGCCGTTTCGCCGGCCGTACGCGACACTTCGAGAATGACCCCAGTGAGGATGCCGGTAAGCGAGTTCGGCAGGACCACGCGGCGGATCGTCTGCCAGCGCGTCGCCCCCATGTTCCAGCACGCTTCGCGGAAGGCCTGCGGCACCGCCTGCAGCGACTCGCGCGTGGCGACGATGACCACCGGCATGGTCATCACCGCCAGCGTCAGGCTGGCGGCGAGGATGCTGGTGCCGAACTCGAAGAAGAGGACGAAGGCGCCGAGCCCGAACAGCGCATGAACGATCGACGGCACGCCGGCGAGATTGATGATCGCCAGGTTGATCGTCCGCGTGAACCAGTTGTCCCCGGCGTACTCGCTGAGATAGATGGCGGCGAAGATGCCGATCGGCACCGACAGAATCAGCGCGACCGTCACCAGCCAGATCGTCCCGAGCAGCGCCGGAAAGACGCCGCCGGTGCGCATGCCGTCGGTCGGCGCAGTGAGCAGGAACTCCCAGGAGATCGCGCCGCCGCCCTTCACCACCAGGGTGCCGAGGATCAGCATCACCGGCGTGATCAGAAGCAGAGTCATCAGCCCGAAGAGCAGTCGATAGCGTCTCTGCACGCGCTCGTTGTGGTGGTTCAGGTCGCTGGCCTGAAACATCGTTGGATTGGCGGTGGCCATGGCTTACCCCTTGCGTATGCCGCGCACGATGAGATCGGCGCTCAGATTGATGATGAAGGTGATGAGGAAGAGGAAGATGCCGATGGTGAACAGCACTTGGTAGTGCTCGCCGCCGACGACCGCCTCACCGAGTTCGGCGGCGATCGTCGCGGTGAGCGCACGCACCGAGTCGAAGATGCTGCCCGGGATGTTGACCGCATGACCGGTGGCCATCAGCACCGCCATCGTTTCGCCGAAGCCACGACCGACACCGAGCAGCACGCCGCCGAGCAGGCCGTTCTTGGCCGCTGGCAGCACCACCTTGTAGATCACCTGCCAGCGGGTCGCGCCCATCGCTTCGGCCGCCTCGCGGTAACGGTCGGGAACGGCCTTCAGGGCATCCTCGGCGATCGAGGTCATGATCGGCGCCGCCATCAGGCCGAGGATGACGCCGGCGTTGAGGACGCAAAGACCGACCGGAATGTCGAACCACTTGATCAGCAGCGGATTCATGATCACCAGGCCGATGAAGCCCCAGACCACCGAAGGGATCGCTGCCAGCAATTCGACCAGAACCTTGAGTGCTTCACGCGTCTTGCCGGTGGCGAACTCGGCGATGAAGATGGCGGCGCCGAGCGAGAACGGCACCGCGACGAGCATCGCCAGCCCGGTGACGCTGGCGGTGCCGGCCATCAGCGCGAGGATGCCGTACTCCGGATCCTCGGCGTCGCTCGGCGACCAGTAGGGGGTGAGGAAGAACTCGCGGAAGTCCATCTTCTCGAAGACGAAGCCGATTCCTTCCTTGGTGACGAAGAAGAAGATCCCGAGTACGAAGAGGACGGCCGAGATGCCGCAGACGAAGACGATGACGGCAATCAGCTTGTCGATGTACCAGTCGAGGTCACGGCGGTCGAAATCCTCGGCCGCGCGGGCGTCAGTGGCGCGGGTGCTCAGCGCCTGCGTGGTGGTGCCCATCTCAGTTGGCCTCCTCGCCACGCAGGACCGTCATCAGGTTGCTGACCTGCAGAGCGATCTCCCGACTGAGGATCCGCAGATCAGGCTGCCCGCCGCCGGGTTGGGTGACTTCCCAGTCGAGCGCCACCGTATGGAAGGGAATCTGCTCGACGTAGGACTTGACCGGCCCCTGCAGGCTGACGATGATCTGGAACGTGGAAAGTTCGTGATGATGTGCCGGGATCGCCTGCGGCCGGTGGCTGCCGAGGTCGATTCCCAGTTCGTGCAGCAGAGCAATCGACTGCGGATCGGCAACACCGGCCGTCCGGCCGCGACTGTGATATTCGCCCACCTCCGGAAAATTCTTGCGCGCGACCGCCTCGGCGATCGGGCCGAGCAGGCTGTTGTCCTCGTCGACGAAGAGAATCCGGAAGAACTTCGGCCCCTTGGGCTGGCCGGTGACCGCGAAGACCGTGTCTTCACAGATGTTCTTTGCCTGATCGGAAACCCGCTCGAGCGAGTTGAACACCGTCAGGTAGGCGAACAGGTCCTTGACGTTGAAGTGATCGCCCTCGCCGACGAGATCGGCGAAAGCCATGTCAAAGGTCCGCTCGACCTGGTCGGCGATGGCCATCGTCGCCGTGGCCTTGTCGGCGTTGCCTTCGATGAAGGCAGCGACCGCCTGCTTCAGCATCTGCCGCGATTCGCCGGCCATCAGCTCGATCTCGCGTTCGAGCAGCCCCTGTGGGAGAGCGATCTGCACCGCCTCGCGGCAGATCGTCACGGCGTAGTCGCCAATGCGCTCGAGAGCGACATTGGTATGGACGACCGCCGCCATCAGGCGCAAGTGGCTGCCGGTCGGCAGGTGCACGCCGATGAAGGCCATGCGCATGCGATCCAGCTCGTTGCTGACGGCGTTGATCCGGTTGTCGGCCAGGATCGTGGCGTAGGCCAGCGGATCGTCGTCGGCCAGCAGCGCGTGCACGGCATCGTCGAGGGCCTTCTCGACGAGCCCGGCGAGCAGGGCGACCTGTTGCTTGATCCTGGACAGATCTCTTTCGAGACGTTCTTCGTAATGACTCATCGCTGGCTTCTTCCTCAGGCACAGAACACGGGGATTGGACGGAGCACCGGTGAGCTGCCGGCGTCCGACCGCGAATGGCTTACTTGCACTTCACTTTCTTGATCGGCGCGTAACCTTCCTTCTCGATGATGCACTGGCCGGTGTCGCTCTTGATCCAGTCCATATACTTCTTCACCTCGCCGACCGGCTCTCCCTTGGTGTACATGAACAGCGGCCGGGCGATCGGATAGGTGCCATTGAAGGCCGTTTCCTCGGTCGGCTTGACGCAGGGCTTGCCGGCCGCCGGCGCGACGCAGAGCGCCTTCATGTGGTCGGTGACGTAGGCGAGACCGCTGTAGCCGATCGCGCAGGGGGTCTTCTCGACGAGGTCGGCGACGTCCTTGGAACCGTGCATGTCGAGCGTGCCCTGGCGGAACTTGCCCTTCTCGCCAAGCACCGCCTCCTTGAAGTAGGCATAGGTACCGGAATTGTTCTGCCGGCTGACGACGACGATTTCGCCCTTGCAGCCGGGAATGGTGATGCCGAGGTCGCTCCACTTGGTCGCGCCGCCGTCGCGACCGTAGATCTTCGCCACGTCGGTGACGGTGATCGAATCGTTCGGGAAGTTCTTGTGCACGTAGATGGCGAGCGCGTCGTAACCGATGATGTGCTCGATCGGCTGCCGGCCCTTGGCCTGGGCTTCCTTGATCTCCTTCTCCGACATCTTGCGGCTGGAATTGGCAATGTCGACCGTGCCGTTGATCATCGCGGCAATGCCTGTTCCGGAACCACCGCCGGAGACCGCCACCGCCACCTTGGGATTGACCTTGCCGTATTGCTCGGCCAGCGACTGCGCGGCATTGACCAGGGTGTCGGAGCCCTTGTTCTGGATTTCGGTCCGGGCGGATGCGCCGGCGGCGGCGGTCACGCCAAGCGTCACGACGGCAAGCTTGCACAACATCGAGCGAGAGTTCATCTGTGTTTCTCCGGGTGGGTTGGGGTTGTTGCAGAAATCGTCACCTGCCGACGACAGGATGGCCCATCATGGCAGCATTCTGCGCTGCTGAAAATTCGGGCGGCACCGTACGTGATGCTGCCAGCGTCGGCAGCCCCGCGACGGGCGTCGAGTGCCGCCAGAGCAGGCGCTGGCGGCATCTGCAAGGGCAACCCTTACGCGATTCCGCCTCTACCCAAAAGGCGGCGGCGCGAGCACAATGGCGACTCGACCAACCCGCCAGAGCCCGCATGCCGAAATCGGCGATCCGGCGGCTCGGTTGGCGTGACGCCCTGCTGCTCGTTGGCGGCTACGTCGCGCTCGACTGGGCAAGCCACATTCACCCCCTACACGGACTCGATGTCACGCCATGGAGCCCGGCGCCGGCACTCGGCCTGCTGTTTCTGGTGCGCTACGGCGGCCAGGCGGCAGCGCCGCTGGCGCTGGCCATCGTCGCCGCCGACGCCTGGGTACGCGAGCTGTCGCTGCCCTGGCTCCTCGCCTGTGGTCTGGCGCTGCAGCTCACCGCCGGCTACTGGCTGATCGCCGGCATCCTCAGGCGCCGGGTCGGCAGCAAGGCGATGTTCGTCAATCAGCGTGGCCTCATCGACTGGGTCACGATCACGGTCGTCGGTACCCTGGTCAACAGCCTGCTGTTCATTGCCGGGCTGATCCTGGCGGGATACCTGCCGCGCGGCGCGGCAGCCGAGATGCTGCTGCCGTACTGGCTCGGTGACGTGGTCGGCGTCCTGGTCTCGATGCCCCTGCTTGCCATGCTGCTCGACGAGCGCGGCCGCGCCCGCCTGCGCCGCCTGCTGCTTGGCCGGGAAGCGTTGAGCCTGCTGACCACCGGCAGCGTCCTCGCGTTCACCTTCGTCGCCGGCGAGATGACCGAGTTCAAGTACTTCCCGGTGCTCTTCCTGCCGATCGCCTGGGCCGCCGCCAGGCAGGGCCTCGCCGGCGCCGCGCTGACCGTCGGCCTGACCCAGATCGGCGTCATCGTCGCCACCCACCTGCTCGGCCTGTCGCCGCGTATCCTGATCGAACTCGAAGTGCTCGTCGTCGTCCTCGCCCTGTCGGGCTTCTTCATCGGCGTCGTTGTCGACGAGAAGCAGCGGCTGAGCGCCGAACTGCAGCAGACGCTGCGGCTCGCCGCTGCCGGCGAAATGGCGGGGGCTCTGTCACACGAACTGCATCAACCGCTGACGGCGCTGCTCGCCTACACGCGAGCGTGTCAGCAGTTGCTCGCCCAGGGCGAGAGCGGCGAACGGCTGCGCGAGGTGATCGATCGCGTGGTCGGCGAATCGCAGCGTGCGGCCGACGTCGTCAGCCGCCTGCGCGACTTCTTCCGCACCGGCGCGACCCGGCTCGAACGGCTCTGGCTGCGCGAACTCCTGTCGTCGGCAGCCTCGCGCTTTGCCGCACAGGCGCAGCAGCAGGGTGTCGAACTGCTGCTGCAGCCGGCGCCGCCGTCGGCGCTGTGGGCCGACCGGCTGCAGCTCGAAGTGGTCCTGCGCAACCTGCTCGCCAACGCCTTCGAAGCGGCTGCCGAACGACCGCGGGCCGAGCGGCAGGTGCGCGTTTCGGCACGGCAGGACGGCGCCACGCGGGTCTGCATCACGGTCGAAGACAGCGGTCCGGGCATCTCCGCGGAGATGGAGGAGCATCTCTTCGAAGCCTTTCATTCATCAAAGGCGAGCGGCCTCGGGCTCGGCCTGGCGATCAGCCGGGCGATCGTCGAGGCGCACGGCGGCCGCCTTTGGGCCGAGGTTGCCGATCGCGGCGTCTTCAAGCTGGTTCTGCCGATCGAGGAAGGGGTCGCCCATGCCAAATAAGGCCAACACCGTCTACATCGTCGAGGACGATCCGTCGGTGCGTGATGCGCTGGGACTCCTGCTGGGCCTGCAGGGCCTGGCAGTGGCGGTTTTTTCCGACGCCGAGAGCTTCCTTGCCGCCCGCCGCCCAGACTGGTACGGCTGCCTGCTGGTCGATATCCGCATGCCCGGAATGGACGGCCTCACGCTGCAGAAGCGTCTCCGCGAAAGTGGCTGCTGGCTGCCGGTGATCGTCATGACCGGCCACGGCGATGTCGAGTCGGCGCGGCAGGCCTTCCGCAGCGAGGCGGTCGACTTCCTCGAGAAGCCGATCGATCACGCCAGACTCCTGTCGGCGATCGGGGAAGCCTTCGCCCGCCAGCATCTGAACCAGGACGATCAGGAGCGCAATGCCGCGACGACGGCTCTGCTCAAGACCCTGACGCCGCGCGAGCACCAAGTCATGGCGCAGGTGGTGTCCGGCCGGCACAACCGCGAGATTGCCCGTGTCCTGGACATCAGTCCGCGCACCGTCGAAGTGCACAAGGCGCGATTGCTCGCCAAGCTGCAGGTCGGCAGCATTGCCGATCTCGTTCGGCTGAGCCTGCAGGCGACGGACAAGAATCGCCGCTGAGCAGTGCCCTGACGACAGCGGTCGCTGCGTCGCTGGCAGCGGGCGAACCGCCCGCTGCCCCGGCACCGGCTCCGGGCCTAATCGTCGATGGCGTGCATCCGCTGCACCACCACCGCCAGCACGGCCGTCGACCAGCCGAACATCAGCATGCCGGTCATCGCCTCGAAACCGCCGAAACCGGACCAGCCTTCCGGCAGTTTGCGCACGCCGACGCCAAGCGTCGTGTAGTACTCCATCGAGTAGTACATGGCAACTTCGCTGGTCGGCACGAGGTCGAGCAGCCTGAAGGCGATGGCCCAGACGACGATCCCCGAGAAATGGGTGAGGACAATCACCCAGACGACGCCGATCATGAACAGGGTGCGCGCTCCACGATCCTTGCTGCGGCGCAGCAGCGGCTTGCCGAAGCGCTCGAAACTGTTCCGCACGAGGCTCATCCCGACGCCGTGCAAGGCGACCGTCAACGCCATCGGAAGGAGCGCCGCCAGGATCTGCCTGAGATACTCGAGATTGACCATCGTCATTGGCGACCTCCGGTGAAGTCCCTCGACAGCAGCCCGGGCCGTGGCCGATGACGGCGACGCACGAGCGGCTCGGACGGGAGCGGCAGCCCCGCCAGTCATGGCGACGCCGCACTCGCTCGGTCAGTCGGCGGGCTGTTCCTTTTCCTTCGCTTCCTTGGCCGGCTTGGCCGGGCAGTAGCTATCGTAGAGCGTCTGCATCTGCCGCAGCCTGAGCACGCCATGGAAGACCGTGACCAGCATGGCGATCACCAGCAGCGAGGCAAAGGTCTTCTCGAGGTCGAATGCCGCCTGTCGGTTGGCGACCGTTGCGGCGACGATCAGCGCGACGATGCCGAGGTTGATGGCCCAGTTCACCGGCCGCGAGACGACGAAGTGCAGGGTTCCGAAACCGGCGAGCTGGTAGAGCATGAAAGGCAGGATGGCGACGGCCGGGATCAGTTCGGAGGCGCCGAGCGACACGTTGACCGCGCCAGGTGCCATGGCGTGCAGCAGGCGGCTGTTCGCCAGTTCGTGGAAGAGCGACGGGATCGCGCAGAGAATCGGCACCACCGACAGCAGTTCGAGGATCAGCGCGCCGCTCCAGGTGCCGATCCGTGAGGAATGATCCGACCCCTCGTCGGCCGACTGGGCGCCGATGAACAGTCCGCCGACAATCGCCGCGATGCTCGACAGCATCAGCAGCTCGACCGAAATCCCGAAGCCGGAGGGTTCACCGGTCTTGATCAGCAGCAGGGCAAGAAAGCCCGGCGTGTAGAACATCACGCGCACCAGCCGCGCCCAGACACGCGCGTCGCGCTCGGGCGGCAGGACCGGCAGTGCAACGCCATTGGTGCCGATGGTTGCTCGTTCTTTCGACATTCGCGATTCTCCCGGGATCAGGCTGCAGGGACAGGGACAGCGCGCAAGATAGCACGAAAATCCATCCTTTTGCTGCCCGGCGGCGCTGTCTACGACCCCTCGGCGACAAAGCGGGCGACGATGCCGCCGTAGCGTGCCGGCCAGTCGCGCAGCGCCGACTCACCACCGCCGAAGACGCTGCGGAAGAAGGCCAGCGACAGCTCCCTGGTCGCAGCCTTCACCTGCAGGTTGAGTTCGACGCCGCCGCTCGCGGCACGGTCGGTGAAGATGCTGTGTGAACCGCCAGCGAACACGGCGAGGATCTTGCGTGGCCCGGAAATGCCCTCGAAGACCGCGATCCGGTCGTCGGCGCCGGAGTAGTAGCCCGGAATGCGAATCACGTCGTCGGTGGCGGTGACGTGCAGCGTCGGCACGTTGATGCCGGCGAGAATCCGCGCGGGATCACTCTCGCCGTAGAAGGGCGGTGCCGAAAGCAGGATTGCCGCCCGTAGGCGCGGCTCGGCAAGGTCGATGACGCGGCCGTGACGCTCGACACGCGCGCCGAGTGCCAGCATGATCGTGTTGGCGCCGTAGGAGTGGCCGGCGCCGACGATTCGCCGGGGGTCGATCAGGCGCCCCAGTTGCGGGTGCTGCAGCACCTGATCGAGCGCAAAGCGCAGGTCGCCGACGCGCGCAATCGCTTCGTCTTCCCGCGCTGCACCCTGCAGGCGCCCGACCAGGCTGAAGATGCTCCCGCTCCACAGCGAACGGTCACTGCCGACGTGCTGCAGATGCAGGCTCGCATAGCCCTGGCTCGCCCAGTAGGCGCCGAGGTAGCTGTAGCCCCGTCGCGAACCGCCGATGCCATGCGAGAAGACGATCAGCGGCAGCGTCTGCTCGGCGTCCCGGGCCGCCGGCAGATACAGCCGCACGGGTACCGCTCGCTGACGCGCGGCGTCGAACCAGTCGTGATCCTCGGCGCTGACCGCGGCGGCGCCGGCAGCAGCGACGAAGTCGCTCGCCGTGACGCTGCCGGCACCCGGCAGGACTTCCTCAGCCGACACCGGCAGCGGCGCCAGGGGGGCGAGCAGCGCCAGCAACACGGCGACGATGCCACTCCTCGCCCGCGGTGCGCACGCCGGTCCTGGCAAGCGCCTGCAGACCGGCAGCGTGCCGTCCGCGGGTTTGCCGATCGCTTTCATCTCGGAGCAGGTGCCTCGGGCACGGGGAATGATCAACTTGACCTGACCTCGTGCCGCGAGCGAAGTTCCGCCGGCAGCGACACGCGCGGCTCGCGGATGGCGACGGGAGGCCACTGCGGCAGGCGGTGCCGGAGGTTCGACAAGCCTTTGGTGCTGCAGATATACTGCTGCGTGCGCAGTGGTTCCTGCCCCGCATCGTTGCCACGGCCGGCTGGCCACGGCAGTGCGGGGCGCCATTTCCGCGAGGCAGCACTCTCTTCGCCAGGAGCGACAGGTGGACAAGCTATCGAGCAAACTTCGGATCGGCGAAAAGATCGGCGTCGGCTTTGCTCTCGTCGGGTTACTGCTCGCCGGCGTCATCTGGCATTACCATCAGACGCTGCGCTCGGTTGTCGACGATTACCAGCAACTGCAGCGAGTCTTCGAAGTTCGCAAGTCACTCGCGGTCGGGATCGAGATCGACATGGCGGCTGCGCGTGACGCCGAGAAGAGCTTCCTGCTGCTGCGCCAGGAACGCTTCGCCGCCGACGTCGATCGCCATCTGCAGGCGATGCGCGAGAAGGTGCGCGCGCTGGCCGCAGTCGATCAACCGTCGCAGCAGACGGCGGAACAGTTGCAGGCGCTGATGGCCACCTACCAGGAGCGTTTCGCCGCTGTCGCCGAAGCGTGGCGAGCGATGGGCCTGGACGAGAACTCGGGAATCCAGGGCGCCTTCCGGCAGAAGATCCATCGCCTGCACGAGCTGTCCGCGCAGCACAACGTCGACCGCCTGCTCACCGTCCTGCTGCAGATTCGCCGCAACGAGAAGGACCTCGCGCTGCGCCAGGAGAGCGCTTACCGCGACCGCGTGCACCGGCTGCTGCTCGAGTTTCGCCAGCTCGTCGAAGCTTCGGAACTGCCGGAAGCGACGCGGCAGAAGCTGCTGGCCGAACTGGCAAGCTACTCCAAAAGCTTCGAAGCCTACGCCGCAAGCGCGCTCCGGCCGGGCTACACCGGTGCCGGCAAGGGGCCGTTCCGCGACGCCGCGCAGCGCATCGAAGCGATTCTCCACGCCCACTACGTACCCAACCTGGAGACGAACATCCTCAAGCTGCGGCGCCGCGAGAAGGACTTCCTGCTGCGCGGCGACGAGTCCTACCCGCCGATGGTGGTGGAGATCGCGCGGACGATTCGCGCGCAGGTCAGCGAGTCGACGATCAGCGAGGCCGACAAGGCGCAACTGCTGGCCCTGCTGCGTGATTACCAGCGCAGCTTCCTGACGCTGGTATCACAGCGTGGCAGCATCGTCGCGCTGACGGCCGAGATGAATGCGGCCGCCGATCAGGTGGCGCCACTGATCGAGGCGAACGTCGCGCAGGCCAACGAGACCATGAGCAGGCGCGCCCGCGAAATCGACGAAGACGCGCAGGCCAGCGTTCGGCTGGGCCTGATCGTCACCGCCTCGACGCTGCTCCTCGCCGCCCTGCTGGCGCTCGGCATCACCGACCGCATCGTCCGCCCGGTACGCAGGATGGCCGGGCTGCTCGACGACCTGGCCTACGGCACGCCGACCGGGCGCGTCCCGACGGTACCCGGGGGGCGCAACGAGATCAACGCCATGGCCGAGTCGCTGAACGCGCTGCTCGATCATCGCGCCACTTTCCTCGGCTGGTGGAAGGCGTCGATGGATGAGCTGAACGCGCGTCGCGCGCTGCTCGGCAGCGCCGACGAGGCGGAGCGCGACGAAGCCATCACCGGGCTGCGCGCCGCCAGTATCGTCAAGGTGCAGAAGCTGAACGCGATCCGTGGCCGCCTGCTGCAGCACGCGCATGACTTGATCGCCGTCAGCCGGCGCCTGAGCGTTGCCGGCAGCCTGCCGGCAAGCGATGCCAAACAACTCGAGCACTCGGCGCAGGCGATCGAGTCGCTGCTCGACGTGCTGGCCGTCGCGGACGAGCCGCCGCGGACCGGAGACGACAGCCGCGAGGCGGCGAAGGACGCGCCCCCGCAGATGGACGGCGGCAGGTGAGCGGACAGGCAAGGCCAGCGACCGGCCGGGCAACCGACTGACTCGCCAGCGCTTGGTTGCCGGCCGTCGGCAACCATCGACGCTCAAGCCGACCGCTGTGGCTGCAGTTCGCGCCACTGCCCGTCGACAAATCCCTCGATCGGCCGGAAGCCTGCCTTGTACGCCATCTTCCGGCTGTCACGGATCCAGTAGCCGAGGTACAGATGAGGCAGCCGGTTGGCGGCACACTGGGCGATCTGCCAGATGATGTTGTAGGTGCCGAGGCTCGCCGACGGCAGTGCCGGATCGAAGAAGGTGTACACCGACGACAGTCCGTCGCTGAGCACATCGACGATGCTCACCATGCGCAGGACTCCGGCATCGGTGAACTCGATCAGGCGCGTGTCGACCCGGCTCTGCAGCAGGAAGTGGGTGTACTGCTCGTGACTGTCCTGGTCCATGCCACCGCCGGTGTGCCGCGCAGACTGATAACGCAGATAGAGCTGGTAGTGGTCGTCGCGAAAGGCCAGCGGCAGTTCGCGGGCCAGCAGACCGCCGTGCAGCCTGACGCTGCGCCTCTGGCTGCGCGAGGGCACGAAGCGGTCGACCGGCACCCGCACGGGGACACACGCCTGACAGTGGTCGCATTTCGGCCGGTAGGTAAAGACGCCGCTGCGGCGGAAACCGCCGCGCACGAGTTCGCCATAGACTTCGCTGCTGATCAGGTGACTGGGCGTCGCCACCTGCGACCGCGCCGATTCTCCTGGCAGGTAGCTGCAGGTGTACGGCGCCGTCGAGTAGAACTGCAGCAGCGAAAAAGGCAGGTTCGAGTCGTTGAGTCGCGACATTCGTCTAGGTCCACGGTTGGCTGGCGGCATCGCCGGGCCAGCGGCCGGGCTGCCACGCCTGACTCACCAGCACGCGCAGGCGCTCGAGGAAGATCGCCCGCGGAATCTCGCGCGCGCCCAGTGAGGCCAGGTGCGGGGTGTTCATCTGGCAATCTATCATGCCGAATCGCTCTTCTTCAAGGAAACGGGCGAGGTGAGCGGCCGCCACCTTGGACGCGTCGGCGACGCGCGAGAACATCGACTCGCCGTAAAACATGCGACCAATGGCCAGGCCATAGAGGCCGCCGACCAGTTCGCCGTCGCGCCAGGTCTCGACCGAGTGGGCGATGCCGATCTGGAACAGCTTCCAGTACGCGTCCTGCATCGCCGGCGAGATCCAGGTACCGTCCTGCCCAACCCGCGGCACCTCGGCACAGGCGCGGATCACCGCCGGGAAATCGCTGTCCAGCCGCACCTGGAAACGACCCGAGCGCAGGCAGCGGCGCAGCGAGCGCGAGATGCGGAACTCGGCCGGCAGCAGGACCATCCGCGGGTCCGGACTCCACCAGAGGATCGGCTCGCCCGGTGAATACCAGGGAAAGATGCCATGCTGGTAGGCAGCGAGCAGCCGCGTCGGTGACAGGTCGCCGCCGGCACAGAGCAGCCCATTCGGTTCGCGCAGCGCCCGCTCCAGCGGCGGAAAGGGCGCTCCCCGCTCGAGCCACGGTATCATCTCTGGAAGCTGATCGGCTGCGAACCGCCGACCTGTTGCCGGGACGGGGTCTTGAAGGCGACGACATGGTCAACGTCGAGGCGGATGCCGATCCGCTCACCGATCGCGTGATTGTGATGCGACGGCACCAGCGACAGCACCTCGACGCCGCTGGCCAGACGCAGTGAGTACAGGATCTCGGCGCCGCGGAAGGCCTTGTGACGGACTTCCGCCAGCAGCCCCGCCTGGTCGTCGTGGATCACGTCGTCCGGACGCAGCAGCACCTCGACGCCGCAGCCCTTGCCGCAAGACGCGCAGCCTTGGCTGCATTCGAGCGGCAGACACGATTCGAGCAGACCGAGTTCGACGCGCACGCGGTTCTGGTCCACGACGACGCCCGGCAGGAAGACGCCCTGGCCAACGAAGTCTGCGACAAAGCGGTTCGCCGGCTGGTGATAGACGCGATACGGGCTGTCCCATTGCTCGATCCGCCCCTCGGCCATGACGCCGACCTCATCCGCCATGGCAAAGGCCTCGTGCTGATCATGCGTCACCAGGACGGCGGTCGTCGCCTCGCGCCTGAGGATCTCGCGTACTTCCAGCGACAGATGTTCGCGCAGACCGACATCGAGGTTGGAGAACGGCTCGTCGAGCAGGATCAGCCGCGGTCGCGGCGCCAGCGCGCGCGCCAGCGCCACGCGCTGTTGCTGACCGCCTGAGAGTTCGTGCGGATAGCGCTGGCCCTGCCCCGCCAGGCCAACCGTCTCGAGCAGTTCATCGACCCGTTGCCGGCGCTGGCTGCCGGCGAGACCGGCAATGCCGAAGGCGACGTTGGCGGCGACCGTCAGATGCGGAAACAGCGCGTACTCCTGAAAGACCATGCCGATTCGCCGC
The DNA here is from genome assembly GCA_002345025.1 of Candidatus Accumulibacter iunctus. GTDB lineage: Bacteria > Pseudomonadota > Gammaproteobacteria > Burkholderiales > Rhodocyclaceae > Accumulibacter > Accumulibacter iunctus. The sequence continues at coordinate 25,766 of DDUX01000052.1, forward strand.
TGTTCCGGTGGCAGACGCCGGCCGGCGCGGCTGAGGATCTCGCCGTCGACGCGAATCTCGCCGGCAGCGATGTCCTCGAAACCGGCAATGCAGCGCAGCAGCGTCGTCTTGCCGCAACCCGAAGGTCCGAGCAGGCAGGCGATGCTGCCCGACTCGACGCGGAAACTCACCGTATCGACAACGGTATGCGATCCGTAGCGCTGAACGACGCCTTGCAGTTCAAGCTGTGCCATCAGGACCTGCTCATCAGTTGACCGGGAACCGCCGGCCGGTTGCACGCTGCCAACGACAGCTGACCACCCGGAAATCCGGGCGCGTCAATTATAATTCTCATTCACTCACCCAGCCATGACCAGCCGCCACTTCAACCCCCTGCTCTGCGTTGCCTTCGCGATTGCTGCGCTGGTCGCCATGCCCGTCGTCAGCGTCCTGAGCAACGTCCTCAGCGGCGGCACCGGCGCCACCTGGTCGCACCTGGCAGCGACCGTGCTGCCGGATTACATCGCCAATACCCTGCTGCTCTGCCTCGCCGTTGGCGTCGGCGTCATCGTCGTCGGCGTCGCGACGGCGTGGCTGACGACGATGCATGACTTCCCCGGCCGGCGGGTCTTCGCCTGGGCGCTGGTGCTGCCGATGGCGATGCCGGCCTACGTGCTCGCCTACGTTTATACCGATTTCCTGCAGTTCGTCGGTCCGCTGCAGACCTTTCTCCGCGAGTCCTTCGGCTGGCACAAGGGCGACTACTGGTTCCCCGAGGTCCGCAGCCTCGGGGGTGCGGTGGCGATGTTCGTCTTCGTCCTCTATCCCTACGTCTACCTGCTGACCCGAACAGCCTTCATCGAACGCAGCAGCGGCATGCTCGAAGCCGCGCGCACCCTCGGTCTCGGACCTTGGCGGAGCTTCTTCCGCGTCTCGCTGCCGCTGGCGAGACCGGCCGTCGTCGCCGGCGCGACGCTCGCCCTGATGGAAACGCTCGCCGATTACGGAACGGTCTCGTACTTCGGCGTCCAGACCTTCACCACCGGCATCTACCGCGCCTGGTTCTCGCTCGGTGACCGCGTCGCCGCGGCCCAGCTGTCGGCCGCCCTGCTCGCCTTCGTCATCGTTTTGCTGTTGCTTGAGTGGCGGTCCCGCGGTCGTTCGCGCTTTCACAACACGACGGGCCGGCACCGTCATCTGGCCGAACGGCAGCTGTCCGGCTGGCGCGGCTGGCTGGCGACGGCTGGCTGCGCGTTGCCACTGTTCATCGGCTTCGTCCTGCCGGCCGCACTGCTCCTGCGACTGACGCTGGCCGAGAGCGAGGCCCCGCTCGGCCCGCAGTTCGTCACCCTGGCGCGCAACAGCTTCCTGCTCGCCGGGCTGACGGCAGGAATCGCACTGGCGCTGGCCGTCGTGCTCGCCTACGGCGCTCGCCTGACGAAAGGCGTCCTGGCGCCGGCGCTCAACCGCCTGGTCGGGCTCGGCTACGCCGTCCCCGGGTCGGTCATCGCCGTCGGCGTGCTGATCCCGGTAACCCGCCTCGACCACTGGCTGGCGGCGACCTGGCAGAACTGGTCGGGCGAGAATCCGGGACTGCTGCTCACCGGCGGCATCGCGGCTCTGGTCTATGCCTACCTCGTCCGCTTCCTCGCGGTGGCGCTGCAATCGGTTGGCGCCAGCCTGGCCAAGATCACGCAGAGCATGGACGATGCCGCCCGCAGCCTCGGCCTCGGACAAGCGGCGACACTGCACCGGGTGCACCTGCCGATCCTCCGCAGCAGCCTATTCACCGCCGCCCTGCTGGTTTTCGTCGACGTCATGAAGGAACTGCCGGCAACCCTGGTGATGCGCCCTTTCGACTTCGACACGCTGGCGACGCAGGCCTACACGCTGGCGGCCGACGAGCGGCTGGCGGAAGCGGCAGCCGTCTCGCTGGCGATCGTCGCCGTCGGCCTGCTGCCACTGATCGTCCTCTCGCAGCAGATCTCACGTCGCCGCGGCTGACGCCGAGCGAGCATGCGCCACCCGGGGGCCGCGATCAGCGGTATCCAACGCGATCGAAGATGAGTTGCGCCTTGGCGCGATAGGTTGCCAGCGATCCCACCGGCAACTTGTCGGCCTTGAACTTGCCGAGCGCCGCGAGCGCCGGGTTGCTGACCTTGACCCCCGCCACCACCGGCCACTCGTTGTTGCCATCGGCAAAGTAGCGCTGCGCCTCGTCGCTGGCGAGGTACTCGAGAAACCTGAGCGCCGCTTCCTTGTGGGGCGCCGTCTTCAGGATGCCGCCGCCGGAGACATTGACATGCGTCCCGTTGCCGTCCTGATCAGGCCAGACGACGCCGATCCGCTCCATGGTCTTGCGGTCCTCAGGCTTGTCGGAGCGCATCAGACGCGCCAGATAGTAGGTGTTGGCGAGCGCCACGCCGCATTCGCCGGCAGCGACCGCACGAATCTGATCGGTATCGCCGCCCTTCGGTGCGCGGGCAAAGTTGGCTACCGCCCCGCGCGCCCACTCCTCGGCCTTCGCCTCGCCCTGATGGGCGATGATCGACGCCAGCAGCGACAGGTTGTAGGGGTGCGAGCCGGAGCGTGAACACAGCTTGCCGCGGAGTCGCGGACTGGCCAGATCGCTGTAGTTCTTCACCGCCTGCGGATCGACGACTCCCTTGGCGTAGACGATGACGCGAGCGCGCAGCGAAAAGGCGAACCAGTCGTCGGTGCGCAGGTGGGCCGGGATGCGCGTTTCGAGCAGCTTCGAGCGCACCGGCGCCAGCAGCCCCAACTCGTGCGCCGCGGCGAGACGGGCGGCATCAACCGTCAGCAGGACGTCGGCCGGACTGTTCGCGCCCTCGTTGCGAATCCGCTCGAGCAACTCGTCCTCCTTGCCCTCGATCCGTTTGACGGTGATCCCCGTCTGCCGCGTGAAGCCGGTGTACAGCGCCTCGTCGGTCTGGTAGTGACGCGCCGAGTAGAGATTGACGACCTTTTCCTGAGCCTGCGCGCCGGCCAGCGAGGCGCTGGTCAAGGCGACGACGACGATGGAACGTAGGAGTGAGAGTTGCATGGTGCTGCCTCCGAGGTTGACGATGAGTATCCATTTCCGGTTGCCGATGATAGCAGCCGATGTCGACTATGTAAATGCGAATCGTTCTTGATGGCGGCGAAAAAAAAGCGACGCAAGCGTCGCCTTTCCTGCTCCGGTGATGGCCGGCTCAGCGTGTGAGCAGGCGGCGCGCGCCGTTGTAGCGCTGCACCCAGTAACTCTGGCGCATGTCGTCGACGCGGATCTCGGCGCCGGTCCGCGGTGCGTGCAGGAAACGGTTGTCGCCAAGATAGATGCCGACGTGCGAGAACGCATGCCGCATCGTATTGAAGAAGACGAGGTCGCCGGCCTTCAGTTCGTGACGGTCGATCACCGCGCCGATCTGGCTCTGCTCGCGCGCGCTGCGCGGCAGCAGGATACCCATGGCTTCCTTGAACACGATCTGCACGAAACCGCTGCAGTCGAGCCCGGTGTCCGGATTGGTACCGCCAAAGCGGTAGTTGATGCCGATCAGCTCGAAACCCTTCAGGATCAGATCCTGTGCGCTGCTGCTGTAGCGCTCGAGCAGCGAGGGTTCCTCGAGGACTCCTTGCGGTTCGCTGGCGTGGGCGGAGCCGACCCAGGTGATGCTGATCAGGGCGGCGCTCAAGAGGGGGCGGAGGAAGGGTTTTCTGAGCATGGACCGGAATTTATGTGAAAAAAGTCACACTGTAAACCCCCTTTGGTCAAATGCCGGCCTGCCGGAGCACCTCGC
>DDUX01000105.1:0-1001 GCA_002345025.1 Candidatus Accumulibacter iunctus
CGTGTCGAGACGGCGCGCGTGCAGGCCGCAGCACTGGCGCTCGAGGCGAGCGCGGTCGGCTCGCTGCGCTCGAACGAGTCGGTCGTCCTGCGCCCGGAAGTACCCGGGCGAATCGCCTCGATCAACTTTCGCGACGGCACGGCGGTCGCCCGGGGCGCGCTGCTGGTGGCCCTCGATGCGGCGACGCAGGCGGCCGAGGTGGACCAGGCGCGAGCCACTTTCGGGCTGGCACAGGCCAACTTCAAGCGCAGCCAGGATCTCTTCGCCCGCACCTTCATCAGCCAGCAGGCGCTCGACAACGCCGAAGCGACGCTGAAGGTGCAGGAGGCGGCGCTGGCCCTGGCGCAGGCGAAGTTCGACCGCACGCGCCTGCGGGCACCTTTCACGGGGATCGTCGGCATTCGCAACGTGAGCGTCGGCGATTACGTCAAGGAAGGGCAGGATCTGGTCAACATCGAGGACATCGCGACGCTGAAGATCGATTTCCGCCTGCCCGAATCGTATCTGCCGCAGCTCAGGCCCGGGCAGCGACTCGAGGTGTCGAGCGATGCGCTGCCGGGGCAGGTCTTCAGCGCCGTCCTCGAAGCGATCAACCCGCTGGTCGAGGCCGGTGGCCGGGCGATCGCGCTGCGCGCCCAGATGGCCAACGGCGAGGGGCGCCTGCGTCCCGGCATGTTCGTCCGCGTACGCCTGATCTTCGAGAAACGCAGCAACGTCCTGCTGGTTCCGGAACAGGCGGTGGTTCCGGACAGCAAGGTGCCGTACGTTTATCGCGTCGTCGATGGCCAGGCACGGCGGACGCCGATTCGTACCGGCATCCGGCGCGATGCCCTGGTCGAGGTGGTCGAGGGCTTGCGTGCCGGCGATGAAGTGGTGACCGCCGGGCAGATGAAGTTGCGCGACGGTGCCGCCGTTCGCCCGGTTGTGGACGCTGCGCCGCCCGTGACAGGGGCTGCGCCACCGGCGCCAGCGGGCACGACGGCACAACCGGCGGTGTCCGG
>DDUX01000105.1:1338-4512 GCA_002345025.1 Candidatus Accumulibacter iunctus
ACTGTGCTGTCGCTGGCGATCATGCTCGTCGGACTGGTTTCCTACACGCGCCTGCCGGTGCGGGAATATCCGAAGATCGACGAGCCGGTGGTGACGGTCGATACCACCTACCGCGGCGCTTCGGCCGAGATCATGGAGTCGCAGGTCAGCAAGCCGCTCGAGGATTCGCTTGCCGGCATCGAGGGTGTCGACGTCATCACGTCGATCTCGCGGCAGGAGAACAGCCAGATCTCGGTGCGCTTCAAGCTCGAACGCAACCCCGACTCGGCGGCCGCCGACGTGCGCGACCGCGTTTCACGCGTCCGCAACAAGCTGCCGACGGCGATCGACGAGCCGGTGATCGCCAAGGTCGAGGCCGACGCCAACCCGATCATCTGGCTGGCGTTCTCGTCCGACAAGCACTCGGCGCTCGAGGTCACCGATGTCGCCAACCGCATCGTCAAGCCACGCCTGCAGACGCTGCCGGGTGCCGCCGACGTCCGCGTTTTCGGCGAGCGCAGGTTCGCCATGCGCATCTGGCTCGATCCCGACCGTCTGGCGGCGTTCAACCTGACGCCGCAGGATGTCGAGGATGCGCTGCGGCGACAGAACGTCGAGGTGCCGGCAGGGCGCATCGAGAGCGAGAGCCGCGAGTTCTCGGTGGTCGCGCGCACCGATCTGTCGCAGCCGGCGCAGTTCGCCGAGATCATCGTCAAGCAGGCCGCCGACGCCAGGGGCAGCTACCCGGTGCGCATCGCCGATCTCGGACGAGTCGAGATCGGCGCCGCCTCCGAGCGCAGCAGTGTCCGCTTCAAGGGGCGGCCGGCGGTCGCCCTCGGAGTCATCAAGCAGGCCACCGCCAACCCGCTCGAGCTGTCGCGCGCATTGCGCGCCGAGTTGCCAAAGCTGGTCGCCGACCTGCCGCCGGGAATGACGGCGAACGTCGCCTACGACTCGTCGGTGTTCATCGACCGTTCGATCGACGCCGTCTTCCGGACCATCGGTGAGGCGATGCTGCTCGTCCTGTTGATCATCTTCTTCTTCCTGCGCAACCTGCGGGCGACGCTGATCCCGCTGGTGACCATTCCGGTGTCGCTGATCGGCGCCTTCGCGCTGATGCTGGTGCTCGGCTTCAGCATCAACACGCTGACCCTGTTGGCACTGGTGCTGGCGATCGGTCTGGTGGTCGACGATGCGATCGTCGTCCTCGAAAACATCTACCGCCACATCGAGGCCGGGATGCCGCGTCGCCAGGCGGCGTTCCAGGGGGCACAGGAGATCGGCTTCGCGGTCGTCGCGATGACCATCACGCTGGCGGCGGTGTATGCGCCGGTGGCGTTCATGACCGGCCGCACCGGCAAGCTCTTCGTCGAGTTCGCGCTGACCCTCGCCGGAGCCGTGCTGGTGTCGGGCTTCGTTGCACTGACGCTGTCGCCGATGATGTGCTCGCTGCTGCTGCGGCACGAGACGTCGCACGGCAGGGCGTATCTTTGGGTCGAGAAGCTGCTGGCGGCACTGACTGCCGCCTATCGCCGCGCGCTGACGGCGGCACTGCGGCGGCGCTGGCTGGTGATGCTCGTTTTTGCCGTGGTCGCCGGGTCGAACGTCGTCCTCCTCGGCGCGCTGAAGTCGGAACTCGCACCAATCGAGGACCGCGGCGTCATCATCGGCGTCTTCCTCGGTCCCGAAGGGGCAACGCTCGACTACACCGATCGCTATGCGCGTCAGCTCGAGGACATCTACGCGCGCACGGGTGACATCGAGCGCTATTTCGTCGTTGCCGGCAATCCGACCGTCGGCCAGGGAATTTCCTTCGTCGGACTGGTCGACTGGAACGAGCGGCAGCGCAATTCGGCGGCAGTGGTCAAGGAGCTGTTTCCGCAGTTCATGGGCATTCCGGGCGTCATGGCCTTCCCCGTCCTGCCGCCATCGCTCGGGCAGAGTCCGCGCGAGCGTCCGATCAACTTCGTCATCGTCACCTCGGCGTCCTACGCCGAGCTCGAGCAGATGACGGCGAAGATCCTCGATGAGGTGGCGAAGAACCCGGGCTTCACCAACGTCGATACCGATCTCAAGCTGAACAAGCCGGAACTGTCGGTGATCGTCAATCGCGACAAGGCGATGGATACCGGGGTGCAGATCGAGACCGTCGGCCGCACGCTCGAGACGATGCTTGGCGGTCGCCAGGTGACGCGCTTCAAGCGCGATGGTGAACAGTACGACGTCATCGTCCAGGTGGCGAACGCCGAGCGCACGACCCCCTCCGACATTCGCAACATCTTCGTCCGCGCGCGCGATGGCAGCATGATCCCGCTCGCCAACCTGCTGACCGTCGACGAGACCGTCAGCCCGCGCGAGCTGAACCACTTCGGCCAGCGGCGCGCGGTGACGATCACCGCCAACCTGAATCCGGGCTACACCATGGGTGAGGGCCTGAAGTTCCTCGAAGAGGCGGCGGCGCGCGTGCTGCCGGGTGGCTACGCGGTGGACTATGCCGGCCAGTCGCGCGAGTTCAAGCTCTCGTCGTCGTCGCTGGCGCTGACCTTCGTCCTCGCGCTCGCCTTCATCTACCTGGTGCTGGCGGCGCAGTTCGAGAGCTTCCGCGATCCGCTGATCATCATGCTCACCGTGCCGCTGTCGATGACCGGCGCGCTGCTCGCACTGCTGCTCAGCGGCGGCACGCTCAACGTCTACAGCCAGATCGGGCTCGTCACCCTGGTCGGTCTGATCACCAAGCACGGCATCCTGATCGTTGAATTCGCCAACCAGTTGCAGGAGCGCGGCCACGAGATCCGGCAGGCGGTGATCGAGGCATCCGAGCTGCGCCTGCGGCCGATCCTGATGACCACCGGCGCCATGGTCCTCGGGACGATCCCGCTGGCCCTGGCGCGCGGCGCCGGCGCCGAGAGCCGGCAGCAGATCGGCTGGGTGATCGTCGGCGGCCTGCTGCTCGGCACCTTCTTCACGCTGTTCGTCGTGCCGACCGTGTACACGCTGCTGGCCCGGCGCAAGGCGGGTGCGGCCGGCGGGGCCGAGGCGGTGGCTGCAGAGGGGCACTGAACGGCCGCCGGGGCTGCCACCGCGGCGGGCTTCACCCTTCCAAAATCACCGCCGGCCGGCTAAAGTCGCGCCCTCGGCAGGGGGGGGGGGGGGCGGGGAAGGGGGGGAAGGGGGGGGGTTAAATAAAAAAAAGAG
>DDUX01000053.1:0-90755 GCA_002345025.1 Candidatus Accumulibacter iunctus
CGCCTTTCTGCCAATCGTCAGGACCCAGGACCAAAAGCAGCGGCCGCAGGAAGTGCAGATGCGCACCCCCGGCCAGGAGCACCCCCCCTTCCAGCCGCGACTGGCAGCGCGCGAAGCGCCCGTCGCGGCGCCCGCTGAAAGCCCTGCCGCCGTCGCCGAGAAGACGCCAGTCGGTGCGGCTGGTGCAGCGCCCGGCGACGAAGCGGCGCCGCCCACGCGAACGGCCGGCACGGCGACGCCGCAGAACGTCGGCCCGGGCGAAAGGAAGGTCGCCAAGCCGGCTGACCAGACAGCAGAAAAGGCGGAAGAGAAGAAGACTGCCCGACCGGTCGAGAAGCCACCGGAAAAGAGCGCGGACAAGAAAGCGCCGAAGCCCGCCGAGAAAGCTCCGGAGAAACCACCCACCAGGGCAGCCGAGAAGCCCGCCGAGAAGGCCCCCGCCAAGACAGCAGAGAAGAGTACCGAGAAGGCCGCGGAGAAAAAGCCGGAGAAGGCGGCAGCGGACAGGAGCAGCGACAAGGCACCACCGAAGAAGGTGGACAAGCCGGTCGAAACGGGTAGCGAAGACGGCGCCAGCAAGCCGGCAACCGACGAGCCGGCTGCCGCCGGCAACCACTCCAGCAAGCCGCCAGCCCCTCCGGTGGCCAAGCCCGGCGGGCAGCAGGTGATTGTCATCGGCGCCTTTGCCAACCCCGACAACGTCAGGCAACTGCAGAGCAGGATCAGCGCTGCTGGCGTCAGCACCTACACCGAGATCCTCGAAACACCCGACGGCAAGAAGACGCGCGTCAGGGCGGGCCCCTTTCCAAATCGGGAGGCTGCCGAAAAAGCACTCGACAAGCTGAAGGCGATTGGCGTCAGTGGAGTCGTCGCCGGCCGGCAATGACAGTCTTCGACTACCTGGTATTGATCATCATCGGAGCCTCCCTTCTGCTGGGAATGTGGCGTGGCGTCGTCGGCGAGATCATCGCTCTCGTCGCCTGGATCCTGGCCTTCTTCGCCGCCAGGTGGTGGGGTGGCGAAGCTGCCCGGCTGTTCGTCGCCATCGACGACCCGACGCTGCGCCTCGTCACCGGCTGGGTGAGTGTGGCGATCGCCGTTCTCGTCGGCATGGCCGTGCTCCGGCTGGCCATACGTGGCCTGATCAAGGCTCTGGGAATGAGCTTGAGCGACCGCATCCTGGGCGTCATCTTCGGCGTTGCCAGAGGTCTGGTGATCGTCATGATCCTCGTTGCCATCGGCGGCATGACGGCACTGCCGAAAGAGAAATGGTGGAGCGAGGCGTACTTCGCTGCGCCACTCGAGACGGCCGTCCTCGCCAGCAAGCCCTGGTTGCCGTCGGACGTCGCAAAACGAATCAGGTTTGGCTAGGAACAGACTATGTGCGGAATCCTCGGGGTGGTCGCAACGACGCCGGTCAACCAGCTGCTCTATGATGGACTGATGGTCCTGCAACACCGCGGCCAGGACGCTGCCGGCATCGTCACCGCCGAGGAGGGCGCCTTTCACATGCACAAGGGAGCCGGCCTGGTGCGCGATGTCTTTCGCACGCGCAACATGCGCGCCCTGCCGGGCCAGATGGGCATCGCCCATTGTCGCTACCCGACCGCCGGATCGGCCTTCGACTCGGCGCTGTCGCAGCCGTTCTACGTGAACTCGCCCTTCGGCATCGTTCTTGGCCACAACGGCAATCTGACCAATGCCGAACAGCTCAAGGAAGAGATGTTCCGTCAGGATCTGCGACACATCAACACCAGTTCCGACTCCGAGGTTCTGCTCAACATCCTGGCGCACGAACTGCAGGCGACCGCCGGCGGCTGCCGTCTCGATCCCGCCACCATCTTTGCCGCAGTGGCCGCGGTTCATCGCCGCTGCCGCGGCGCCTACGCAGTGGTCGCGATGATCGCCGGTCACGGCTTGCTCGCCTTTCGCGATCCCTGCGGCATCCGGCCGCTGGTCTTTGGCACCAACGAGACTCCGGGCGGAATCGAGTTCCTCTTCGCCTCCGAATCGGTGGCGCTCGATACCCTCGGCTTCCAGGTGCTGCGTGACGTCGCTCCGGGCGAGGCGATCTTTATCGACCTCGAGCATCGCCTGCACCAGCGCCAGTGCGCCATCAATCCGGTTCTCTCGCCGTGCATCTTCGAGTTCGTCTATCTCGCTCGCCCGGACTCGGTCATCGACGGCGTCTCGGTCTATGAGGCGCGCCTGCGGATGGGCGAACGGCTCGCCGACAAGCTGCTGCGGCACATTCCGGTCGGACAGATCGATGTCGTCATTCCGATCCCGGACTCGAGCCGGCCGTCGGCGATGCAGCTGGCGCAGCGGATCGGCGTTCCCTACCGCGAGGGATTCGTCAAGAACCGCTACATCGGCCGCACCTTCATCATGCCCGGGCAGGCAACCCGCAAACGGTCGGTACGCCAGAAGCTCAACACCGTCGCGCAGGAGTTCAAGGGCAAGCGCGTCCTGCTGGTCGATGATTCGATCGTCCGCGGCACGACCAGCCGTGAGATCGTCGAAATGGCGCGTGCTGCCGGCGCGCTGCGCGTCTACTTCGCCTCCGCGTCGCCGCCGGTGCGCTACCCGAACGTCTACGGCATCGACATGCCGACACGCGGCGAACTGATTGCCACCGGTCGTACCGGCGAGGAGATCGGGCACGAGATCGGCGCCGACGCGCTGGTCTATCAGGATCTCGAGGCACTCAGGGCCTCGATCCGCGACCTCAGGCCGGCGCTGTGCGACTTCGACACCTCATGCTTCGACGGCCGCTACGTCACCGGCGATGTCACCCCGGAGTACCTGACGGCGCTGGAGACCGCCAGGGAGGGGCATCGCGTCACCAGCAAGGAAGAACGTTGGGCGACACGCCAGCTCCAGCTCAATCTGATGTCTGCAGGCTGAGGACGATGAAGACCGCTCCCGATTACTCGCTCGAAACGCTGGCGGTTCGCGCCGGCCAGGAACGCAGCCAGTTCAACGAGCACAGCGAGGCGCTCTACCTGACTTCGAGCTTCGTCTTCACCAGTGCGGCGCAGGCGGCGGCACGCTTCTCGGGTGAGGAAGAGGGCAATGTGTATTCGCGCTTCACCAATCCGACCGTCAGCGCCTTCCAGGACCGCCTGGCCGCGCTTGAAGGAGCCGAGGCCTGCATCGCCACAGCCTCCGGAATGTCCGCGATCCTGTCGCTGGTCATGGCGCTGTGCAGCAGCGGCGATCACATCGTCGCCTCGAACGGCCTCTTCGGCGCGACGCAGCAATTGCTCGGCACGATCATGCCGCGCTTCGGCATTCGGACCAGCTTCGTTCCGCAGACCGACACGATGGCGTGGCAGGCGGCGCTGCGACCGGAAACGAAGCTCTTCTTTCTCGAAACACCATCGAATCCGCTCACCGAGATCGCCGATATTGCCGCGCTGGTGGCAATCGCCCATGCGCGCGGCGTTCTGGTGGCGGTCGACAACTGCTTCTGTACGCCGGTTCTGCAGCGCCCGCTCGATCTCGGAGCCGATCTCGTCGTCCATTCGGCAACCAAGTTTCTCGATGGTCAGGGGCGGGTTCTCGGTGGCGCCGTCGCCGGGCCGCGAACGCTGACCGATGAAGTCTTCCGCTTCCTGCGCACCGCCGGTCCAACCCTGTCGGCATTCAATGCCTGGGTTCTGCTGAAAGGGCTCGAGACACTGCAGTTGCGGCTGACGGCACAGTCCGCCAAGGCGCTCGAAATGGCACGCTGGCTCGAGGATCATCCGAAGGTGACGCGCGTCCATTATCCCGGCCTGCCGTCGCACCCGCAACATGCCTTGGCCCGGCAGCAGCAGAAAAGTGGCGGCGCGGTCGTCTCCTTCGCCGTCAGGGGAGCGCGCGCCGAAGCCTGGAAAGTCGTCGATGGCTGTCGACTGCTGTCGATCACCGCCAATCTTGGCGATACCAAGACGACGCTGACACATCCGGCATCGACGACGCACGGCCGCATCACCGCAGAACAGCGGGCGGCGGCCGGAATCGGCGAGGATCTGCTGCGAATCGCGGTCGGTCTTGAGGCAGTCAGCGATCTGCAGCGCGACCTCGACCGGGGCCTGGCGTCGATCTAGCCCCGGTTGCCCGTCACATCGCGTCGCTGCGGCGCTTTCGCCGCGCCAGGTCTGTGCGCTCGCCGGCGGCCGTCCGCAGCGCTTCCTTGGCGGCCTCCGGCATCATCGAGTAGGTCATCAGGCTGGAGCCGATGCACACCAGCCAGAAGAGCAGGAAACCCGTCGAATAGGTCGCCATCGCCGACCACTCGACTCGCTCGCCGAGCAGATACAGATGCGCCGGATCGATCAGCGTAAAGAAGATCGCCTCGGCGATTCCCGCCGCAACGAAGGCCGGCCAAAGGACCCAGATCACCAGTCGCATGTATTCCTCCAGAAAAAGTTTTCGGCAAGACGCCCCGGGCCGCCCAGTCAGCGTCTGTCGCCGCGAGCGGAAAGAAAGAGCTGCGGGTCAACCAGCGCGCCGTTGAGAACGACACCCCAGTGCAGGTGCGGACCGGTCGCGCGGCCGCTCGCTCCGACAAGCCCCAGGCGCTGCCCCTTGGCCAGCACGTCGCCGGCCTGCACGTCGATGCGGTCGAGGTGACAATACATGCTCAGCAGCCCGTTGCCGTGGTCGACGAAGACGGTTCGGCCATTGAAGAAGTAGTCGCCGCTGGCGAGGACGATTCCGTGAGCATTGGCCCTGACCGGCGAACCGCGCGCTGCCGCGATGTCGAAGCCGGCATGCGGCGAACGCGCTTCGCCGTTGAAGAATCGGCGCACGCCGAAACGTCCCGTCATCCTGCCGTCTGCCGGCACGACGAAGTCGAGGTCGATGTCGTCGGCGGTGCGCCAGTGGCGCTTCAGGCGCCGAATCTCGGCCATCTCGTGCTCGACCCGCGCGAGGTCTGCCGCTGACAGATCGACCTTGCTGCTGTCCTTGAGGGTGATGCGCTGTGCCGGATACTCCTTGGCGGCGACAGAGAATGCTGCCCTGCCGCTGGCGGCCGCCGCGTCTGCGACGGCCGGCTCGGCCGCTGCCGCCGCCGGCACCGGCTGTACCAGCAGTTCATGCCGCCCCGGCGGCGTATCCAGCGCCAGGCCGACGACCGCGATCCACTCCCCGGCACGCCGGGTGACCAGCACCGGCTGCTCGCCGAGCCAGGCCCGCGGCGGCCCGCCGGTACCCGCGACCGGGCCGAGGGAAACCAGCGCCACACCACCGGGAACGCTGGCTGCTCGCGGCAGCGCTGCACGCGCCGGCAAGGCGAGCAGCAGGGTGAGCGCGAGAACAACGCCACCAAGCACCCAGCATCGGCAGCACACTGGCGCCAACCGGTCTCTCACAGCGTCGCCGCGCTGAAGGTGTCGCACTGCCGGATGTCGCCGCTGTCCATGCCACGCCTGAACCAGCGCACCCGCTGCTCGGAGCTGCCATGGGTGAAGGACTCGGGAACGATCTGACCCTGCGTCTGCCGCTGCAGGCGGTCGTCGCCGATTGCCGATGCGGCGTTCAGGGCCTGCTCGACGTCACCGGGTTCGAGAATCCTGCTCCTGCTGTCGGCACGATGCCCCCAGACGCCGGCGAAGCAGTCGGCCTGCAGTTCCAGCCGTACCGACAGGGCATTGGCGGCCGCCCGGTCGCCGCTGTGCTGCTGCGCGGCATGCACCTTGTCCGAAATGCCGAGCAGGTTCTGCACATGATGGCCCACTTCATGCGCGATGACGTAGGCCTGGGCAAACTCGCCCGGTGCCTTGAAGCGCTCGCGCAGGTCACGGTAGAACGCGAGGTCGATGTACACCTTCTGATCGGCCGGGCAGTAGAAGGGGCCCATGGCCGACTTCCCGGTACCACAGGCCGTCGGCGTCGCACCGGTGAACAGGACCAGCTTCGGTTCCTGGTAGCGGCGGCCCCCGGCGGCGAAAACCTCATGCCAGGTGGTCTCGGTGCTGCCGAGGACCTTGGCGACGAAGGTCGCCATCTCGTCATCAGCCGGCGGCGGCTGCGGCACGCGGGCGGCCGACGGCGCGGGCGCGCCGCTCGACGCCAGGCCAAGGATCACTGCCGGATCGACACCGAGGAAGTAGCCGGCGACCAGCGCGATCACCAGCGTGCCGACACCGACGGTGCCCCGCCCGATACCCGCCCCACCGGCGCCGCGCCGATCCTCGACGTTCTGACTCGCACTCTGGTCGTCAAGCCGCATGCCCGAACCCCTTCCACAAGCCGAATGAATGTTGCATGAAATCAGTGCTCTCGAGACTTCAACCTGGCGCCCGCGCGGGAACGGCGCAGGCGGGACCAGTGTCCCAGGAGCGCCTGCAAGGCTGAATGCTACCAGATCGACGGCGACCGCGGAGCCAGCGCGCGAACGCATGAATTGCCCATGGCAACGCGACCCGATCGTGGTCAGTAGCTGAGAAACGTGGACAATCTCGAGATTTCGTGCATAATCCGCGAACTTTTTACATGAAGCGGACCTCTCGGGGCGTGCTTTCACAGGAAGGAGGGGTATGGATACACTCTACTGGCTGGCGGTGGCGACGGTGGTGATCGTGCTGTTCTTCGATTACACCAACGGCTTCCACGACGCGGCAAACATCGTCGCCACGGTGATCGCCTCACGCGCGATGACGCCGGTCCAGGCGGTCTGCGTCGTCGGCTTCTTCGAGTTTCTTGGTCCGTTGCTCGGCGGCACCGCCGTCGCCAACACGATCGGCAAGTTCGTCGACCTGTCGTCGCTCGACAAGCAGATGGCGATCCTGATCCTCTTCTGCGGCCTGCTCGGGGCGATCGTCTGGAACCTCGCCACCTGGTGGCTGGGAATCCCTTCGTCGTCGTCGCATGCCCTTGTCGGCGGGGTCGCCGGCGCGGTGGTCGCGGCGGCTGGTTCGCAGTTTGTCATCTGGGGCTGGACACCGCTGATGCAGGACGGCAAGTTGCTCGGCATGATGAAGGTGCTGGTGTCCCTCTTCCTCTCGCCACTGCTCGGCTTCTGGGTCGGCTTCCTGATCCATCGCCTGGGCCGGCGCCTGCTGGCAGGCGCCAAGCCGGCGGCCAACGATGTTCTGCGCAAGATGCAGTTCGTCACCGCCGCCGGTCTCGCCTTCTCGCACGGCGCCAACGACGCGCAGAAGAGCATGGGCATGCTGACCATGGTCCTCGTGCTCGGCGGCTTCATTCCGAAGTTCGAGGTGCCGTTCTGGGTCATGCTCGCCTGTGCCATCGCCATCACGCTCGGCATCCTCTCCGGTGGCTGGCGGATCGTCCGCACGCTCGGCTTCGCCATCTACCGTGTCCGCCCGCTGCACGCCTTGGATTCGCAGCTCACCTCGGCACTGCTGATCTTCTCGGCTTCGTACGCCGGTGCACCGGTGTCGACGACGCACGTCGTCGCCACCTCGATCATGGGAATCGGCTATTCCGAGCGGCCGCGCGCCGTGCGCTGGAAAAAGGCCAAGGACATCGGCAAAACCTGGCTGTACACGATCCCCGCTTCGGCAATGACCGCCATTGTCATTTACGCAATAGCCAAGATCATCGTTGGCTAGACCACCTGAGGAGATGAGAACCATGGATAGCAACCCTAGCGAAGCCAACAAGCCGATCTTTCGCCGGCTCTACGAACGCGTTTTCCCGACCGTCGCCGACTTCTTCGGTATGCTCGGAGAACAGAGCGCGAACGCCGCCGAGACCACCCGCCTGCTCGTCGAGTTCATGGAGACCGGCGACGTGGCGATCAGCCAGCGCGTCCGGGCCGACGAGCACGAGGCCGACCGGGTCAAGGCGAGCAACCTCGGCGTCCTCAGCGAGGCCTTCTCGACACCGATCGACCGCGAGGACATCCACGCCGCGATCATGACGCTCGACGACATCGTCAATTACTGCAAGTCGACGGTGGTCGAGATGGATGTCCTCGGTCTGAAGCCCGACAAGCACAGCCTGGAGATGGCGATGCACCTGCGCGAGGGTACGGAAGCGCTGGCGCGCGGTTTTGGCCGTCTCGGAAGCGATCCGGCGGCCGCCGGTGGCGATGCGGCAGCGGCGCGCAAGGCCGAACGTACGGTCGAGAAAGCCTATCGCCGCGCGATCGTCGAACTCTTCCAGGGCGAAGACTACCTGCACATGTTCAAGCGGCGCGAGACCTACCGCCACCTGTCGAATGCGGCCGACCGCGTCGCCGATGCGGCGGCGGCGCTCGACAACATCGTCGTCAAGCTGTGCTGAGAGCCACTGCCGGACTCGGGGTTGTATTTTTCCGCCGACACGCCTAGAGTGGGAGTGCCAATGTTGGCAGTCACGAGGAGACGCGTATGAGGAAACTTGCCGCCGGCCTGATGGCCTTGGCGCTGGCGCTGTCGAGTGCAACTGCTATCGCCTGCTCGGCCGACAAGGCCAAGGATGGGCAGGCCGAAATGAGCACCCCGGCCAAACCCAAGAGCTGACTTGCCGGTAAAAGCAACACGCGCGGCGCGCACCCTCCGGGTTCGCGCCGCTTTTCCTTTTCGGCTCCGCGTCAGATCTGGCCGGTGATCACGGCACAGCCGACACCTCATCCCGCTCGGGGCCAGCGGCAGCTGACCGGCCTCGCCGCGCGCTGCCCGTCAATCACAGATTGCCGTGCAGCGCTGCCGGCCATCCTGGCAGTTGCCATCCCCTTCGACTCGGCACTGCAGCCGCGAGCGGTGGGTGAAGACGATTCCCTCGCCGTAGTCGCAGGCCACGCGGCTGATCCCGCCCTGACGCGAAACCGCCATGCGCAGCGCACGCACCGAGCGCAAGCCGGCCGCCGGTGAATCGCAGGTGACGTAGGCGCTGAAGGCACCGTCTGCCGACTCCCATTGGGCGACGTTCTTCGCTTTCCGATAGTCCTGGTAGTCGGTGCACAGCGCGGCGTCGTCCTGGTAGATGCGGCGATTGTCACTGCAGAATCCGTTGAAGCTGTACTTCAGCTCGGCCTCGCTCGGACAATTGCCAACCTGCAAGGCAGCCGCCACATCGGGGCAGGACAACCGCTCGCCAGCCGACGCAGCGAGAGCCGGAAGCAGCAGCAGGATGGCAAGGACTTCTCGTTTCATCGGGCGATTCTCCATTCAGTGGTGAGCGATGCGGAAAGGGAAGGGGCCCGCAATCACCTGGCTGGCAACGGCAGCCGCTGCGGGCTCGCGCTCATGATTTCGCGGATACGTTCGACGATCTCGACCGCCGGCATGGCATAGGCAAAGCGGCGCAGGTAGCGACCATCGGATCCCAGCAGGAACATTCCCACCGAGTGGTCGACCGCGTACTGATCGGCTGCGGCACCAGGCTCACGTACCTGTTCGTAGCGCACGCCGAAGTGATCCGCAGCCCGCCGGACAAGGGCTGGCGATCCGCTGAGGCCGACGATCCGCGGGTCGAAGAAGCTGACGTAGCTGCGCAGGATGCCCGCCGTATCGCGCTCCGGGTCAACGGTGATGAAGATCGCCTGCAGGCGCTCGGCGTCGGGACCGAGTGCGTTCAGCACCGCCGCCATCTCGGCCAGCGTCGTCGGACAGACGTCGGGGCAGAAGGTGTAGCCAAAGGAGATCAGCTGCAGGCGCCCCGGGAAGTCCTCGTTGCTGACCGCACGTCCATTGGCGTCCATCAGGAGATAGCGCGCCGGCAGCCCGGCCACGCTGCTTGCTGCGGCGTCGTCGGCCGCCGCGGGCGCCTGCCAGAACACTACGAGCGCAGCACACAGCGCAATTCCGAGGCTCCTGATCATCGCGCCGCCGGTTGTCCGACTGGCAGCAGTGACTGCAGCCGCAGCGACAGATCGTCGAGCCGGCCACGAAGAACCTCGGCCGACGGGCAGGCCGCCACATCCCGCCCCTGGGCCAGGAAGGCCTCGCTGGTTCGTTCCTCGAACACCTCGCCATAACGCCGTGTCTTCGGTGCATGCCGGATCATCAGCGTCTTCGCCTGGCTGGCGCTGGCCGTCTGGCGACAGGCCAGCGCCTGCCCGTTCAGTCGCCCCAGATCGCCGATCGCCGCAAGAGCTGCCGTCGGGTCGGGGTCGGAGTCAGCGGCAACTGGCCCCGAAACAAGGATCAGGAGGCTCAGCAGAAGAGTGCGTGACATGGCGCGGGAATGCCTCGGCAAGTGTCGGGATGAGCCGATTATAGGCGCTGCCGGCCGGTCCTTTCGTTGATGGGGCTCAAAAAGCCCGCTGCCAAAGCGCAACTGCTGCCGCGAGCTGCGACGCCGGGCGTCGCCGGCCGTGCCACTGGTGTACACTGCGCCCCTCGTCATTTACCAGCACCGGGCACCTGCCACATGGCTCAACTCGTTCTCCTGCCGGGCAAGGATCGCCAGCTCGCCCGCCACCATCCGTGGATTTTCGCCGCCGCCGTCGACAGACTCGAAGGTCGCGCCCGGGCAGGCGACACCGTCGAGGTCGTCGCCGCCAACGGACGGCCGCTGGCCAGGGCCGCCTGGAGTCCCGAGTCGAAAATTCGTGCCCGGGTGTGGACCTTCGATACCCAGGAAATCGTCGACGACGCCTTCTTCAAGCGTCGCGTTCAGGCAGCAGTCGAGCGCCGCCAACTGCTCCCCGAGTTGCGTGAGCAGGAGGGATTGCGCCTGCTGCATGGCGAATCCGATGGCCTGCCGGGCGTCATTGCCGACCGCTACGGCGACACGGTCGTCCTGCAGCTGACGGCCACCGGCGCCGATAAGTGGCGCCAGGCGCTCGTCCGTGCGCTGCACCGAGCGACCGGCTGCGCGCGCATTTACGAACGCTCGGATTCGGACGTTCGCCGCCTCGAGGGCCTGCTGCCGGTCGCTGGCTGGCTGCTCGGTGCAGCGTCACCGACGCCGCTGAGCATCGTCGAGAACGGTGTCCGCATGCGCGTTGACATCGTTTCCGGGCACAAGACCGGTTTCTATCTCGACCAGCGCGACAACCGCCTGCTGACGCGCCTGCTCGCTGCCGGGCGGCGGACGCTGAACTGCTTCTGCTACAGCGGCGGCTTCTCGTTGCAGGCCCTCGCCGGAGGGGCCAGCCAGGTGCTGTCGATCGACTCGTCGGGACCGGCCCTGGCAACCGCGGCCGAGAACCTCGCGCTCAATCCACGGCTCGACGCAAGCCGCGCCGAGTGGCGGGAGGCCGACGTGTTCAACGAACTGCGGCTGCTGAAGAGCAGCGGCGAGCGCTTCGATCTGATCATCCTCGATCCGCCGAAGTTCGCTCCTTCGGCCGCGCATGCCGAGCGCGCCGCGCGCGCCTATCGCGACATCAACGTCCATGGCTTCCGGCTGCTCAGTCCGGGGGGGCTGCTGATGAGCTACTCGTGCTCGGGCGGCATCAGCAGCGGGCACTTCCAGGAGATCGTCGCCGACGCAGCGGTCGCCGCCGGTCGCGAGGCACGCATCATGCGCCGTCTGACGGCGCCCGCCGACCACCCGGTGGGACTGAACTTCAGCGAAGGCGAGTATCTGAAGGGTCTGCTCTGTCAGGTCGACTGAGCGCCCTGCGAAGCAGCGGCAAGCGCTGGCAGCGATCAGTCATTGCCCCAGATCTGCCTGACCCGAGCGTCACGGCCACAGGACAGCCGATAGTACGAGTAGCGAACGGAATTCTTGCGGTAGTAGTCCTGATGGTATTCCTCGGCGAGGTAGAAGACTGAGGCGGCGGCGATCTCGGTTTCGATCCGTGGCAGCTTGCCGCTCGCCAACAGTGCATCACGACTGCCTTCGGCGGCCTTGCGTTCGACCTCGTTCTGCCAGTAGATGCCGCTGCGATACTGCGAACCGACGTCGCAGAACTGCCGGTTCCTGACGGTGGGATCGATGTGGCGCCAGAAGTAGTCGAGGAGCTGTCCATAGCTGAGCTGCCGCGCGTCGTAGCTGACGCGGACCGCCTCGGTGTGACCGGTGTTGCCCGAGCTGACCTGCTCGTAGGTGGGCTTCGGCGTTCGCCCGGCAGTGTATCCCGACTCGACGGCGATGACGCCCGGCAGCTTCTCGAAATCCGCCTCGATGCACCAGAAACAGCCACCGGCAAAGATCGCCGTGCGTACGTCGGCCGGCTGGCCGCCAGTCGCATCGGCACCACCAACCGGGCCGGCAACGAGCAGCAGTGTCGCAATCAGGAGCATGCGGCTCATGTGCGCAATTCCGGCAACTGCTCGGCACGCGGCACGAAGCGCAGGGCGACACCGTTGTTGCAGTAGCGCTTGCCGGTCGGCTTCGGACCATCGTTGAAGACGTGCCCCTGGTGCCCGCCGCAACGACGGCAGTGATACTCCGTCCGCGGGTAGATCAGCTTGAAATCGGTCCTGGTGGCAACCGTTCCGGCAAGAGGCTGCCAGAAACTTGGCCAGCCGGTGCCGCTTTCGTACTTCGTCGAGCTGTCGAAGAGTGGCTGGAAACAGGCCGCACAGATGAAGGTACCGTCGCTTTTCTCCTGATTCAGCGTGCTCGTTCCGGCACGCTCGGTGTCCTCTTCGAAGAGGACACGGTAGGCGGGCAGCGGCAGCAGGGTAGCCCACTCGGCGAGCGACTTCTGCAGCCTGTCGTCCGCGGCGGCCGACGCCGCACCCGCAGTTGCATCCGGAACAATGCCGGCAGCGATGCCGTTGAGCCATTTCAGTGTCTGATAGCGCTTCATGATGCTCTCCAACAGGACGAAAACGGTAGTGCTTGGCAGCGCCCGAACGAACGGTGGTGCATGGCCCGAGTACGTTCGGCCAGCAAGCGCCCCGACAGTTCCCGCACGTCGCAGCGAACGGTCATTACTTTCGACACACCCCTGATGATGAAAGTCATGACCGCTTCTCTCATCCCCGGCCCTTCTCCCGCGCACGGGAGAAGGGAGATTCGCGAGTCGCAGGCGCGACTGTCACATTAACCAAAGGTCGGCAGCCATCATGGCGCCTGCCGACTTCGCGACCACTCGCAGCTTGCCTTGCGCCGCACGGACTGCACCGATTCGTCGCAGCGAGGGGCGAAAACTTACGCCGGATCACGGCTGGCTGCCGACCACCTGCAACAGAGTTGCAGGTGGTCGGCAGCTGTGGTCTAATTCCGCACCATGAGACCTGCTGCGACGCGCGATGGCGAACAGCCGACCGAGGCCGAGGGCGCTGCCCTGCTGATTCGCCGGACCGGCGCCCGCGCAACGCCAGCGCGCGTGCGCGTCCTGCGACTGTTGCGATCGGCGCCGGCAGCACTCAGCCACCACGAGATCGAACAGGCCCTCGGCGACCTGGCACTCGATCGTGTCACACTCTATCGCGTCCTCGACTGGCTCGTCGAGAGCGGTCTGGCGCACCGGAATGCCGATGCGCAACGAACGTTCCGCTTTTCGGCCGCTGGCGGTAACGAACATGCAACCCATACCCATTTTCGCTGCGACGGCTGTGGGCGAGTCTTCTGTCTCGACGCCGCGCCGCCCGCGCCACCGAGCCTGCCGGAAGGTTTCTCGCTGTCGCGCATGGAACTCGATCTACGGGGACGCTGCGCGCAGTGCGCCGGCAGGGACCGATGATCAGCGGGCGATCACAACCCGGAATCGTCGTCGCCGGTCGGGCGACCGCTGACGAGGGCTACTGATGTCGTCGCCAGCGCCCGAGCGAGCGGTCCCGGTGACGATCCTGACCGGCTTTCTGGGTGCCGGCAAGACAACGCTCCTCAACCATCTGCTGCGGCAACCGGCGATGGCCGATGCGGCGGTCCTGATCAACGAGTTCGGTGAGGTCGCGATCGATCATCACCTGGTCGAAAAGGTGGACGACAATCTGGTCGTGCTCGATTCCGGCTGTCTCTGTTGCAGCGTGCGTGGCGAACTGGCCCGCAGCCTGCGCGACCTGTTCATGCGTCGCCTGCGGCGGGAAATCCCGCCCTTCTCGCGCGTCCTGATCGAAACCACCGGACTGGCCGATCCCGCGCCAGTGCTGTATACCCTGCTCGAGGATTTCTTCATCGCCGAGCGCTTCCGGATCGATGGCGTCGTGACGGCGGTCGACGCGACGCACGCCAGCCGCCAGCTTGGGCGCCATTTCGAGGCGGTGCGGCAGGTAGCGATGGCTGATCGCCTGTTGCTGACCAAGTGTGATCTGGCAGAGCCGGCGGAGATCGCCGCGCTGTCCCGGCGGCTGCGCCGGGCAAACCCCGGCGCACCGCAGATCGAGGTCTGCCATGGCCGCATCGGTGCCGAACAGGTCCTCGGCTGCGGGTTCTACGACCCCGCCGGAAAAGCTCCCGATGTGCGGCGCTGGCTGGCCGAGGAGAAGGTCAGGGCGGAGCAGGCTGGCTGGCAGCGGGACCTGCATGTGCATGACCCCACTCGCCATGACGCGCTGGTCCATTCCTTCGTCCTGCGCTTCGACCAGCCATTTGCTTGGTCGGACTTCACCGAGGCGATCGACGTCCTGCTCGCGACCTGTGGTGACCGTATCCTGCGCGTCAAGGGTCTCGTCGCGATCGCCGAGGAAAGCGGGCCGCGAGTCGTGCAGTGCGTGCAGCACATGCGGTATCCGGCGGCCTCGCTGCCGGACTGGCCGGATGAGGACCGGCAGAGCAGGCTGGTGTTCATCGTCCGGGCGCTCGAGCGCAGCATCGTCGACCAGGCCTTCGTCATGTTCTGTGGCACCGCCGCGATCAGGGAGTCATGACGACCTGACGATGGGCCACTGGCAACGTGCGGCGACTCGCGCGAAGCCGTGCAGAGGGTAGAATTCGGACTGTTGCCGATCTACCCACCCTGCCGATGCCTGTCGCCGATTTCCCGCTGACGCTGCTCTGCCACCCGGCAACTCCGGCCCCCGTGGTGCGGTCGCTTGAAGCCCGGGCAGCTCGCACCGCCAACGGCGACCTCATGCTGGCCTACCGTCTGCGCGGCGACATGGTCCGCCTGCTGATCCCGCCGCCGGCTGCACCAGACCGCGCCGACGGCCTCTGGGAACACAGCTGCTTCGAGGCCTTCGTCGGCATCGCCGGCGAGCCGGGGTACCACGAGTTCAACTTCTCGCCATCCGGTGAGTGGGCAGGCTATGCCTTCGCTGGCTACCGCCAGCCCGCCGTCCTGGCGGCGCCACTGCCGGCGCCGCGGCTGACAGCCACGCTGTCGGCCGGCCGCCTCGAACTGGAGGTGCTGATCGCCGCCGCCGCCTTGCCGCCGAATGCCGCTGCAGCGCGACTGCAGATCGGCCTCGCCGCAGTCGTGGAAGCTGCCGATGTCGTCGATGGCAGCCACAGCTACTGGTCTTTGCACCATCCGGCCAGTCTGCCGGACTTCCATCATCGCGACGGCTTTCGTCTCGAACTCGACCCGGCAGCCGGTTCTGCCTGAAGGAATCCCCGATGCCTGCACTGCTGACCGGCCTCGACCGCCTGCTCTCCGACCCCGACCTGCGGCGACCCCTGCGCGGCCGCCGGCTTGCCCTGCTCGCCCACCCGGCATCGGTCAGCGCCGACATGAGGCATGCGCTCGACGCGCTGGCAGCACTGCCCGATCTGCAACTGACGGCCGCCTTCGGACCACAGCACGGATTGCGCGGCGACAAACAGGACAACATGGTCGAATCGGCCGAATTCTTCGACCCGCAGCACCGAATCCCGGTGTTCAGCCTCTACGGCACGGTGCGCCGGCCAACGCCGGCGATGATGTCGGACTTCGACATCCTGCTGGTCGACCTGCAGGATGTCGGCTGCCGCATCTACACCTTCATCACCACCTTGCTGTACGTTCTCGAGGCGGCCGCCACGCACCGCAAGGAAGTGTGGATTCTCGACCGCCCGAACCCGGTCGGACGGCCAATCGAGGGATTGCTGCTGCGCCCGGGTTGGCAGAGCTTCGTCGGTGCTGGACCGCTGCCGATGCGCCACGGCCTGACGATGGGCGAACTCGCGTGCTGGTTCATCGACCACTGCGGACTCGAACTCGACTGCACGGTCATCCGCATGCACGGCTGGGAACCCGATTCGGCACCGGGCCACGGCTGGCCGACCGGCCAGCGCAGCTGGATCAACCCCAGCCCCAACGCCCCCGGCTTGGCGATGGCACGCTGCTACCCCGGCACGGTGATGCTCGAGGGCAGCACGCTTTCCGAGGGCCGCGGCACGACGCGACCACTCGAGCTGTTTGGCGCACCCGATCTCGACGCCCGCCGGCTGATCGCCGGCATGCATGCGCTGGCACCGGCTTGGCTGCGCGGCTGCCGGCTGCGCGAGTGCTGGTTCGAGCCGACCTTCCACAAGCATGCCGGGCAGCTCTGCCATGGCGTCCAGATCCATGTCGACGACAGCGCCTATCAGCACCGGGAGTTTCATCCGTGGCGGCTGCAGAGTCTCGCTTTCAAGGTCTTGCGGCAACTGCAGCCGGACTACCCGCTGTGGCGCGATTTCCCCTACGAGTACGAACTCGATCGGCTGGCGATCGACCTCATCAACGGCTCACCGCTGTTGCGGCAGTGGGTCGACGACCCGGCGGCAACACCGGGCGACCTCGACGCACTGAGCCAGGCCGACGAGGACGCGTGGCTGCAGATTCGCCAGGATTTCCTGCTCTACTGAAACGGGTAGACGAATCGGCGCCAGAGACGGCACCGCTCCGCAGAGCGCTCGCGCAGCGCGGTTGATGCACCGGCTCGAGATCTCCGGCGGCGCTCACCCGCCAGTACAGCCTACGACGACACCGCTTCGCGGACGGCCGCCGCCAGTTTCTCGGCGGCACGGTTGACCAGCAGCGGATCCTGCCCTTCGACCATCACGCGCAGCAGCGGCTCGGTTCCGGAAGCGCGCAGCAACACCCGGCCGCAGCCCTCCAGTTGACGCTCGACCTCGTCCCGGGTGGCAATGATCTGCGGATGGTCCTGCCACGGAAAACCCTTGCTCAACGCTACGTTGATCAGCTTCTGCGGATACAGATGCAGGCAACCCAGCAACTGCTGCAGGTCGCAGCCCTCCTCGCGCAGGGCACACAGCACCTGCAGCGCGGAGACGATGCCGTCGCCAGTGGTATGGCGATCGAGACAGAGGATGTGGCCCGAGTTCTCCCCGCCATAAAGCCAGCCCTTCTGCCGCAGCATGTCGGTGACGTAGCGATCACCGACGGCAGCGCGGGCAAACGGCACCCTGAGTTCGCCGAGCGCGTGTTCGAGAGCGAGGTTGGTCATCAGCGTGCCGACGACTCCGGCAACCGCACCCTGTCGCAGTCGGCTGCGCACCACCGCGAACAGCAGTTGGTCGCCATCGTAAACCCTGCCCAGGGCATCGACCATGATCAGGCGGTCGCCATCACCGTCAAGGGCGATCCCGAGATCGGCTCCCTGTGCGACAACCGCCGTGCACAAGGCGCCCGGGGCTGTCGCGCCAACATCCTGGTTGATGTTGAGGCCATTGGGCTCGGTGCCGATGTTGCTCACTTCGGCACCGAGTTCGTGAAAGACGTGCGGCGCCAGATGATAGGCAGCGCCGTTGGCGCAATCGACGACGATCTTCAGCCCGCGCAGGTCCATGTCGAAGGGAAAGGTGCCCTTGCAGAACTCGATGTAGCGGCCGTCGGCGTCGTCGATCCGCCGCGCCCGTCCGAGTCCGGCGGACGGCACACAGGTCAGCGGTTCGTCGAGCGCCGCCTCGATCTCGAGTTCCATCTCGTCGGGCAGCTTGCTTCCGTTCGCCGCGAAGAACTTGATCCCATTGTCGTAGTACGGGTTGTGCGACGCGGAGATGACGATGCCTGCCTGCAAGCGCAGGGCACGAGTCAGGTGGGCAATCGCCGGCGTCGGCATTGGCCCGACCAGACAGACATCGACTCCGGCGGCGGAAAAGCCCGCTTCGAGCGCCGCCTCGAGCATGTAGCCGGAGATCCGGGTGTCCTTGCCGATCAGCACCGCTGGTCGGTCGCCCGCCTTGGCATGGCTGCGGGCGCTGTCGCGCGCAGCCAGGACCCGCCCCGCCGCATGCCCCAGGCGCATGACAAACTCGGGCGTGATCGGCGTCTCGCCGACGCGCCCGCGGACGCCATCGGTGCCAAAATACTTTCTTGTCACGGCTTTTCTCTCCCCTTGAGCACAGGCACCGACGGGTACCTGTCACACAGCTGACATTCTACCCACTGGCTCGGGGAACGGACCGCGAATTAACGCACGAAAGCTGCCACGAACGCTGCCGGCGCCGCGGCCGCGGGCATTGCTGCAGCCCGGCCTGAGCACTTCTTGCCCCAGGTCTCCCGGCCAAAAGCGCGGAGCGGCGCTGGCGCGACGGGCCTCAGGCTGCCGCTGCCGGCGGCAAAGCGTCGGCAGCCCGCAGCGCCTGCCAGACGGCAAGAGCGTCGCGGGTTTCGGCCACGTCGTGGACGCGCAGGATGCGTGCACCGCGCTCGGCAGCCAGTACCGCTGCGGCGATGCTGGCTGCCAGGCGCTCGCCGAGCGGGCGCCCCGTGATTGCGCCCAGCATCGACTTGCGTGACACGCCGGCGAGAACCGGCAGACCTTCGCTGGTCAGTTGATCGAGACCGCGCAGCAACTCGAGATTGTGCTGCAGCGTCTTGCCGAAGCCGAAGCCCGGATCGAGCAGCAGGCGATCGTCACTGACCCCGGCAGCCATTGCCGCCTGCACGCGGCGACGCAGGAAGTGCTGCACCTCGGCGACGACGTTCGTGTACGCGGGTTGCTGCTGCATCGTCAGCGGTTCCCCCTGCATGTGCATCAGGCAGACCGCGCAGTCGCTGTCGGCGACCGCCTGCAGAGCCCCCGGCATTCGCAGGCCGTAGATGTCGTTGATCATCGACGCACCATGCCGCAGCGCCGCGCGCATGACTTCCGGCTTGTAGGTATCGACCGAGATCGGCACACCACAGCCGGCAAGATCGTCTAGTACCGGCAGGAGGCGATGCAGTTCCTCGTCGGCGGTCACGGGGAGCGCCCCGGGACGCGATGACTCGGCACCGAGATCGAGCAGGTCGGCGCCCGCCTCGATCTGCCGCTGCGCCTGTGCAACAGCCCCCGCAATGTCGTCGGCGAGGCCGTCGCCCGAGAAGGAATCGACTGTCAGGTTCACGATACCCATGAGCAATGGGCGATCGCAACCCAGCCGGAAACCTCCGCAACGCAGCATGCGAGGCGACAGCGGACGAGGCAGGAAGCGCCGGGCCCCCTTCGTCAGGCCGGCGCCGGTGGCGCGCTTGGCGCTGCGTCGGGCGTATTGTGATCGGCCTTGTTGGCAGGAGGCAGCTGTGTCTGCTTGGGTGGCCGCGGTGGCTTGCCTTGCATGATGTCGTTGATCTGGTCAGCGTCGATCGTCTCGAGTTCGAGCAGAGCCGCCGCCATCGCCTCCACCTTGTCGCGGTGCTCTTCAAGCATGCGGCGAGCAAGGGCGTACTGCTCGTCGATGATGCGGCGGATCTCGCGGTCGACCTTCTCCATCGTCGCTTCCGACATGTTCTTGTGCGTCGTCACCGATCGCCCAAGGAAGACCTCGCCTTCGTTCTCGCCGTACACCATCGGCCCCAGTGCATCCGACATGCCATAGCGGGTGACCATATCGCGTGCCATCTGCGTCGCCCGCTCGAAGTCGTTCGAGGCGCCGGTCGTCATCTGGTTCATGAACAGCTCTTCGGCAATGCGGCCACCGAAGAGGACTGCGATGCGACTCATCAGATAGACGCGGTCGTAGGCATAGCGATCCTCCTCCGGCAACTGCATGGTCAGCCCCAGGGCACGACCGCGCGGAATGATGGTCACCTTGTGAACCGGATCCGACTTCGGCATGAGCTTGGCAACCACGGCATGACCCGACTCGTGATAGGCCGTATTGCGCCTCTCATCCTCGTTCATTACCATGCTGCGCCGCTCGGCGCCCATCATGATCTTGTCCTTGGCCTTCTCGAAGTCCTCCATGTCCACCAGACGCTTGTTGCCACGGGCAGCAAAAAGCGCTGCCTCATTGACCAGGTTGGCGAGATCGGCACCGGAGAAACCGGGCGTTCCACGGGCGATGATGTCAGCCTTGACATCCGGCGACAACGGCACCTTGCGCATGTGCACCATCAGGATCTGCTCGCGGCCACGGATGTCCGGCAGCGGAACCACCACCTGACGGTCGAAGCGCCCCGGACGCATCAGTGCCGGATCGAGCACGTCCGGCCGGTTGGTCGCGGCAATGACGATGACGCCGACACTGCCTTCGAAGCCATCCATCTCGACGAGCATCTGGTTGAGCGTCTGCTCGCGTTCGTCGTTACCGCCGCCCAGGCCAGCGCCACGCTGCCGGCCGACGGCGTCGAGCTCATCGATGAAGATGATGCATGGAGCGTGCTTCTTGGCGTTCTCGAACATGTCGCGAACGCGTGCCGCACCGACACCGACGAACATCTCGACAAAGTCCGAACCGGAAATCGAGAAGAACGGAACCTTGGCCTCGCCGGCGATCGCCTTGGCCAGCAGCGTCTTGCCGGTGCCGGGATTGCCGACGAGCAAAACCCCCTTCGGGATGCGCCCGCCAAGCTTCTGGAATTTCGACGGGTCACGCAGAAAATCGACGAGTTCCGACACTTCTTCCTTCGCCTCGTCGCAACCGGCGACGTCGGCAAAGGTGATCGTGTTGGTCGATTCGTCAAGCAGACGTGCCTTGCTCTTGCCGAACGAAAAGGCGCCGCCGCGGCCGCCACCCTGCATCTGGCGCATGAAGAAGATCCAGACGCCGATCAGCAGCAGCATCGGGAACCAGCTGACGAAGATGCTCATCAGGAACGACTGCTCTTCCTCGGGCTTGGCTTCGATCTTGACGCCATGCTTGAGAAGGTCCGAGACCATCCACAGGTCGGGCGGCGCATAGCTGGTCAACTTGCGACCATCGGTGGTCGTCGCCTTGAGCACACGCCCTTCGATCACCACCTTGGCGATGTTTCCCTTGCCCACCTCCTCGATGAACTGGGAGTATTCCATCGACGTCTGGGCCACCTGGCGATTGTTGAACTGGTTGAACACCGTCATCAGGACGAGACCGATTACCAGCCATACTGCCAGATTCTTGAACATGTTATTCAATGCGTCACCTCTTCATCTTGCCCGGATGGCCGGTTCCGAAACCCCCGCCATTGTTGCAGAATTGCATTCTAAACCGATTCCCGGTGGGAGAATCAAGCAAAAGCGTTCGATGGTTCGTCAAGTCCTCAGACTCCTGCCCAGCAGATAGACCTCCGGGCTGCGGTCACGCGAGGCATCCGGCTTGCGCAGGACCACCTGCCTGAAGGTCTGCCGCATCTGGGCGAGGAAATCGGCGAAGCCGAAACCCTGAAACGCTTTGACCAGCAGGCAGCCGTCCGGTTGCAGCCATTGCCGCGCAAAATCGAGAGCCAGTTCAGCCAGATGCATTCCCTGCGCCTGATCGCACAGGCTTATGCCCGAGATATTGGGCGACATGTCGGAAAGCACAAGCCCAACCTTTTGCTGCTGCAGCAGTCCCTGCAGGCGATCGAGAACCGCCTGCTGGCGAAAGTCCCCGGGCAGGAAAAGGACTCCCGGAAGTGGCTCCATGACCAGGATGTCGACGGCGATGACCCGACCCCTCCCCTGCTGGCGCTTCGCGACGACCTGCGACCAGCCTCCCGGACTCGCCCCCAGGTCGACGACCAGATCGCCCGGCCGGATCAGATGTTCCCGGTCATCGATCTGCAGCAGCTTGTAGGCGGCGCGCGAGCGGTAGCCTTCGGCCCTGGCCCGCTGGACGTAACTGTCGCTCACATGCTCACGCAGCCAAGCATTGCTCGACCTGCTGCGCTTCATGCCCGGAAACCCGCTAGAATGGGCCCTCCATCGAGGGACCCAGCATGCTCACTTTGAACTCCGAAGAGCGCCGCGCCCTGCGCGCCCGCGCCCACTCCCTGAACCCGGTGGTCGCGATCAGCCAGAACGGGCTCTCCGACCCGGTTGTCAGGGAGATCGACGCCAGCCTGGCGGCCCACGAACTGATCAAGATCCGCGTCCATAACGATGATCGGGACACGCGCGAGAGCTTCCTCGCCAGCCTCTGCGAGCGGCTGGCTGCGGCGCCGGTGCAGCATATCGGCAAGCTCCTCGTTCTCTGGCGACCGCGTCCGGAGAAGCCGCAGACGCCGGGCAGGGCCCGCCTGCGACGCAACGCGCCGCACCGCAGCAAGCGCAGTTTCCAGGGCAGCGCCGGCAGCTGATCGCCGTTCGCGACGGCAAGCACCTCGCCGGCTGGCGACCGCCTGGCAGCCTGCCGGCCTAGCGGGCACTGCGCGCCGCGACAGCCACAAGCAGCAGACCGAGGAGACTCTGCAGCAGGTAGAGGATGCTGGAAACGCCATGCCAGGCGGCAAAGCGGTCACGCAGGACGCTCGCCATCACCTCGCGCGGCAGCGCGTCGGCCTTGAGCTGCGCCAGCAGCGGCTGGACGCCGAAAAGTCCGACGACGGTCAGCAGCAGCATCAGCAGCAGCAGCCAGAAATCCCAGCGCCGAACGACGGCGCCCCGCAGGCGCACGAGCAGGAAGAGCAGCAGATAGCCGGCACACCCCAGCCCGACCCAGCCGATCAGTTCGAACAGCCGGCCCGCAAGCTGCCCGGCAAGCGGGCGATCGCTGCCCAAGGCGTGGAACAGCGTCGGCGCGACGAGGTAGCCGATCGACCAGAGGCCGCCCACCCAGAGCGTCAGAGCGACGCTGTACAGAATTTCGGCGAGGCGCCGCATGGCCGCTCTCACTCGTAACGAACGTCGATGACTTCGTATTCCCGGACGCCGCCGGGTGCCTGCACCTCGGCAATGTCGCCGGCGAACTTGCCGATCAGCGCCCGCGCGATCGGCGAATTGATCGAGATCTTGCCACCCTTGATGTCGGCCTCGTCCTCGCCGACGATCTGATAGCGCACCCGCGCGCCGGTCTCCTGGTCTTCGAGGTCGAGCGTCGCGCCGAAAACGCAGCGCCCGTCGGCATCGAGCAGCTTCGGGTCGATGATCTGAGCATTGGCGAGCTTGCTCTCGAACTCCTTGATGCGACCCTCGACGAAGCCCTGCCTTTCCTTGGCGGCATCGTACTCGGCGTTCTCCGAAAGGTCGCCATGCGAGCGCGCCTCGGCGATTGCCGCGATCGCCCGCGGACGCTCGACGGTCTTCAGATGATGCAGTTCGGCACGCAATTTCTCGGCGCCCTTGACGGTTACGGGTACTTTGCTCATATCGTTCGCTGCCAGTGACAAGACTCCGGCGCCCGAGAGCAGCAGCACGGCGCCGGCGGTTGCAAGGATTGACTGACGGTCATGACTGTCGAGGCACCCCTGATGATGAAAGTCATGACCGTTTTCCTCATCCCCCGCCCTTCTCCCGCGCACGGGAGAAGGGAGATTCGTGAGTCGCTGACGCGACTTTCACATTAATGAAGTTGCGCGTGCAGTTCCTGTATCGGGTAGACGACCAGTTCGCCACGGTTCCTGATCCCCGCTGCAGCCGCTTCGGCACCCCAGATCGTCGTGTAGATGGTTACCCGTGCCGCCAGCCCAGAGGTCCGGATCGATCGCGAGTCGCTGATCGCCTTGCGCTTCTCGTCGACGGTGTTGATGATCAGGACGATCTCGTTGTTCTTTATCATGTCGACGACGTGCGGACGGCCCTCGGTCACCTTGTTCACCGGCGTCACGGCAATGCCTGCGGCGGCGATCGCCGCCGCCGTTCCGCGCGTCGCGAGAAGCGTGAAGCCGGCTGCCTGCAGTTCGCCGGCAATCTTCACTACCTTTGGCTTGTCCGAGTCCTTGACGCTGACGAACACTTGGCCGGAACTCGGCAGCCGCACGCTGGCAGCCATCTGGCTCTTGATGAACGCCTCGGAAAAGCTGCGTCCGACCCCCATCACCTCGCCCGTCGATTTCATCTCGGGGCCGAGAATCGTATCGACGCCGCGAAACTTGATGAACGGAAAGACGGCTTCCTTGACCGAGTAGTAGTCCGGCACCACTTCCCTGGTGAGACCCTGGCTGGCCAGCGACTTGCCGACCATGCAGCGGGCAGCGATCTTCGCCAGTGGGAGGCCCGTCGCCTTCGACACGAAAGGAACGGTACGCGAAGCCCGCGGATTCACCTCGAGAACGAAGACGACGCCCTTCTGGATGGCAAACTGGATGTTCATCAGCCCGCAGACCTTGAGTGCCCTGGCCAGAAGTCGCGTCTGCCGACGCAGTTCGTCCTGCAGTTCGGCGGCCAGCGTGTAGGGCGGCAGCGAGCAGGCGGAATCGCCCGAATGCACCCCGGCCTGTTCGATGTGCTCCATGACGCCGCCGATCAGCACCTCCTGGCCATCGCAGAGCGCGTCGACGTCGACCTCGGACGCATCGTTGAGAAAACGATCGAGAAGCACCGGCGAATCATTCGAGACCTTGACGGCTTCACGCATGTAGCGCTCGAGATCACGCTCCTCGTGGACGATTTCCATCGCGCGTCCACCCAGCACGTACGACGGTCGGACGACCAGCGGATAGCCGATCTCGGCAGCCAGCCGCAGCGCTTCGGACTCGGTGCGGGCAGTCCGGTTGGCGGGCTGTCGCAGACCAAGCTCGTGCAAAAGCTTCTGGAAGCGCTCGCGATCCTCGGCAGCGTCGATCATGTCCGGGCTGGTGCCGATGATCGGCACGCCGTTGGCTTCAAGGTCGCGCGCCAGCTTGAGCGGCGTCTGACCACCGAACTGGACGATGACCCCGAGCGGCTTCTCGACGGCAACGATCTCGAGCACGTCCTCGAGCGTCAGGGGCTCGAAGTAGAGGCGATCGGAAGTATCGTAGTCGGTGGACACCGTTTCCGGGTTGCAGTTGACCATGATCGTCTCGTAGCCGTCGGCACGCAGCGCCAGTGCGGCATGGACGCAGCAGTAATCGAACTCGATTCCCTGGCCGATGCGGTTGGGTCCGCCACCGAGGACCATGATCTTCTGCCGGTCGCTGGGCAGCGACTCGCACTCCTCCTCATAGGTCGAGTACAGGTACGCGGTATCGGTGGCAAATTCGGCGGCGCAGGTGTCCACCCGCTTGAACACCGGGCGAAGCTGCCACTCGTGGCGACGCTGGCGGACGGCTGCCTGCGTCGTCCGCATCAGGGTGGCGAGCCGCTTGTCGGAGAAGCCGGCCCGCTTGAGATGCCAGAGCTCGTCGCGCGACAGCGACCCGAGTTCGCGACCGCGAATCCGTTCGGCCTTGCGGTAGAGGTCCTCGATCTGAGCCAAGAACCATGGGTCGATCGCCGTCAGGCGATGGATTTCGTCGAGCGACATGCCGATCCGGAAGGCGTCGGCAAGATACCAGATGCGCTCGGGACGCGCCTCGCTCAGGGCAGCCTCGATCTCCTCGCGGTCGGCGCTCTTCTCGTCGAAACCATCGACGCCGACCTCGAGCCCGCGCAGCGCCTTCTGCAGCGACTCCTGGAAGGTACGCCCGATGGCCATCACCTCGCCCACCGATTTCATCTGCGTCGTCAGGCGCGAATCCGCCTCGGGAAACTTCTCGAAGGCAAAGCGTGGCACCTTCGTCACCACGTAGTCGATCGACGGCTCGAAGGAGGCGGGAGTCCTGCCGCCGGTGATCTCGTTGGCAAGTTCGTCCAGCGTATAGCCGACCGCCAGCTTCGCCGCCACCCTGGCGATCGGGAAGCCGGTCGCCTTCGACGCCAGCGCCGACGAGCGCGAAACACGTGGATTCATCTCGATGACGATCATCCGACCGTCGTCCGGGCAGATGGCGAACTGCACGTTGGAACCGCCGGTGTCGACGCCGATCTCGCGCAGGACGGCGACCGAGGCGTCGCGCATGATCTGGTATTCCTTGTCGGTCAGCGTCTGCACCGGCGCGACGGTGATCGAATCGCCGGTATGGACACCCATCGGATCGAAGTTCTCGATCGAGCAGACGATGATGCAGTTGTCGCGACGGTCGCGGACAACTTCCATCTCGAACTCCTTCCAGCCGATCAGCGACTCCTCGATCAACAGCTCGCGCGTCGGGCTGGCCTCCAGACCGCGCGTGCAGATCTCGATGAACTCCTCCTGGTTGTAGGCGATGCCGCCACCCGATCCACCCATGGTGAAGGAAGGCCGGATGATCGCCGGATAGCCGATCATCGCCTGCACCTGCAGCGCTTCCTCCATCGAGTGCGCCATCGCCGAGCGCGCCGAACCGAGACCGATGCGCGTCATAGCCGCCTTGAACTTCTCCCGGTCCTCGGCCTTGTCGATCGCCTGTTTCGTCGCGCCGATCATCTCGACCGCATAACGATCGAGGACGCCGTGCCTGGCCAGATCGAGCGCGCAGTTGAGGGCAGTCTGACCT
This sequence comes from Candidatus Accumulibacter iunctus, assembly GCA_002345025.1. Lineage (GTDB taxonomy): Bacteria > Pseudomonadota > Gammaproteobacteria > Burkholderiales > Rhodocyclaceae > Accumulibacter > Accumulibacter iunctus. Next base: position 26,309 of record DDUX01000053.1, read on the forward strand.
CCCATGGTCGGCAACAGTGCATCTGGCCGCTCGCGGCTGATGATCTTCTCCAGCACCCGCCAGTTGATCGGCTCGATATAGGTGACATCGGCCATTTCCGGATCGGTCATGATCGTCGCCGGATTGGAGTTCACCAGGATCACCCGATAGCCCTCCTCACGCAGTGCCTTGCACGCCTGCGCGCCGGAGTAATCGAACTCGCAGGCCTGACCGATGACGATCGGGCCGGCGCCGATGATCAGAATGCTCTTAATGTCTGTGCGCTTGGGCATCTTGCTTCTTTTCGAGTTGCATCATCTGGACAAAGCGGTCGAACAGACAGGCGATGTCGTGTGGTCCTGGACTGGCCTCGGGATGGCCCTGGAACGAGAACGCCGGCACGTCGCTGCGCGCAACACCCTGCAGCGAGCCGTCGAACAGTGATTCGTGCGTGCGCAGCAGGTTCGCCGGCAGGGTATCGGCGTCGACCGCAAAACCGTGGTTCTGGCTGGTGATCAGGACCTGCCCGGTCTGCAGATCCTTGACCGGGTGGTTGGCACCGTGGTGTCCGAACTTCATCTTCATTGTCCTGGCGCCCGAGGCCAGCGCCAGCAACTGGTGGCCAAGGCAGATGCCGAAGGTCGGCACACGTCGGGCCAGGATCTCGCGGATGGCGGTGATCGCATAGTCGCAGGGTTCCGGATCACCCGGGCCGTTCGAAAGAAAGACCCCGTCTGGCTGCAATTCGAGCACTTTGGCGGCAGTCGTCTGCGCCGGCACCACCGTCACCCGACAGCCACGCGCAGCCAGCATGCGCAGAATGTTGTGCTTGACACCGTAATCGTAGGCGACGACGTGCAACTCGGCCGGCGGTGGCGCCCGGTAACCGTCGAGGCCCCAGGCACCGCCTTGCCAGACATAGGGTTCGCTCACACTGACGACGCGGGCCAGATCCATTCCGGCGAGACCCGGGAAGGCGCGAGCGGCAGCCAGCGCACGCTGCTCATCGACCTCCACGGCCATGATGCAGCCGGACTGGGCACCCTGCTCGCGCAGGATGCGAGTCAACCTGCGCGTGTCGAGGCCACTGATGGCAACGATTCCATGCTTCCGCAGGTAGTCCGGCAGCGTCTCGCGCAGGCGCCAGCTCGCAGCGCGCACCGGCAGGTCACGAATGACGAGGCCGGCAGCATGGTTGGCGCGCGATTCGAAGTCCTCGTCGTTGCAGCCGACGTTGCCGATGTGCGGATAGGTGAGCGTGACGATCTGGCGGCAATACGAGGGATCGGTGAGGATCTCCTGGTAACCCGTCATCGCCGTGTTGAACACGACCTCACCGCTGGTGCTGCCAGCAGCACCGATCGCCAGACCCCTGAAGATCGTGCCGTCAGCCAGGGCGAGAATCGCCGGCGGCAGAGTGGGTAACAAGGACACGCATGACTCCTGTTGAAGCTGTTGAATTCGTCGCCGGTCCGGGGCGCAGACACGCAAAAGCGGGACAGGCGTTCAGCCCTCCCGCTCGGATCCTTGCCAGCCCGCGGATTATACCGGAGGCGGCCTCCCTTGGGGCAAGCAGACGAGCCGAGGCCGGCCTCGCGTCGCCACCGCCGCAGCGGCCGCCTGAGGGCGGCGCAGCGACGACGACGGCAGTTCTTCAGCGCAAAGCAAGAACGTCCTGCATGTCGAACAGCCCGCTCGTGCGTTGCGCGAGAAAGCGCGCAGCGCGCAGGCTGCCCAGGGCATAGGGCATGCGGCTGCTCGCCTTGTGGCCAATCTCGACGCGTTCCCCGAGACCACAGAACATGACCTGATGATCGCCAACGATGTCGCCGCCGCGCACGGTGGCAAAACCGATCGTTGCCGGCGCACGCTCGCCGGTGACGCCCTGGCGGCCATAGACGGCGCACTCGGCGAGTTCACGGCCAAGGGCCTCCGCCACCACTTCGCCCATGCGCAGAGCAGTGCCCGACGGCGCATCGACCTTGTGCCGATGGTGCGCCTCGACGATCTCGACATCGTAGCCATCGGCGAGAATCCTCGCCGCGACGTCGAGCAAGCGGAAGACGAGGTTGACACCGACGCTCATGTTCGGCGCAAAGACGATCGGAATCTCCTCTGCAGCAGCACTGATCGCGCGCTTGCCGGAGGCGTCGAAACCGGTCGTGCCGATGACCATCGCCACGCCATGCCGGCGGCAGATCTCGAGGTGCCTGAGGCTGGCCTCGGGTCGCGTGAAATCGATGAGACAGCTCGCCCGGGCAATCCCGGCCTCTTCATCACTGCTGACCGCTACGCCGCAAGGCATGCCGATCAGCTCGCCGGCATCCCTCCCCTGGACACCTGCGTCCGGCTGGTCGAGAGCCGTCACCAGACTCGCCTCGCCGTCACGCAGGGTCGCTTCAAGCAGGCAGCGGCCCATGCGACCACCCGCACCGGCCACAGCGATTCTCAGTTCCGTCATATCAGAATCCCACGCTTTCCATCATCCGACCAAAAAAACCCTTCTCATCCGGTGGTGGCATGACCACGCTGCCGTCTGTTGGCAGCGCCCCCAGATCGATCTCGCGATTGCGCGTTTCCGACACGACCTCCGCCACCCCCGGCTCCGCCGCCGCGACGTCGCCGCTGACGCTGACCAGCCTGCCATCCGCATCGAAAAAGACCGAAAGCCGCCGCGTTTCGATCTCGCCCGAACGGCCCTTCTGCAACGAATAGAAATAGTCCCAGCGACTGGCGTGGAACATGTCCATCAACAGTGGCGTGCCGAGAATGAAGCGCACCTGATCGCGTGAAAGCCCGGGACGCAATTGCGACACCATCTCCTGTGTCAGGACGTTGCCCTGTTGCACATCGATCCGGTATTCCTTGACGATGCGCGGTACCGAGGAACAGGCAAGAAGCGTGGAGAGGGCAACGGCCGTAACGGCGATTCGCGGCAAGATCATGTTGTGGTCGAATCGTGATGGATGGTGAATGTCAGGCGGGCCGAATCGAGGCACCCGGCGGTCGCCGCAGCGCTTGCGGATCCGGCTGCACGCCTGCACCGGTACCGCACGGCTGCCGTCGTCGGTATATCATACTCGAAAAGACTCCATTCCTTTGCTGTAACCGACCAAGGCACGCTGATGAGCAACCCCGAAGACCTGAAGAGCATGGGGCTGAAAGCCACCGCACCCCGCCTCAAGATCCTCGCCTTGTTCGAGAGGACCGCAGTTCGCCATCTCACCGCCGAGGACGTCTACCGCCTGCTGCTGGCCGATAACCTGGACATCGGACTGGCCACCGTCTACCGCGTGTTGACGCAGTTCGAGCAGGCAGGTCTGCTCGAACGCCACTTCTTCGAATCGGGCAAGGCGGTGTTCGAGCTCAGTCATGCACAGCACCATGACCACCTAGTGTGCATCGACTGCGGTCGCGTCGAGGAGTTCTACGATGCCGAAATCGAGCGACGGCAAACGCGGGTGGCAAAGGAGCGCGGCTTCAGCATTCGCGAGCACGCCCTCCACCTCTACGCGCAGTGTACCAAGCCGGACTGTCCTCACCGGAGCGCCGCCAGCCGGACTGTCGGCGAACGCAGCAAGCTGCCCTCCTGACGGTCATGACTTTCGCCACACCCCTGATGATGAAAGTCATGACCGTTTCCCTCATCCCCGGCCCTTCTCCCGCGCACGGGAGAAGCGAGATTCGCGAGTCGCAGACGCGACTTTCACATTAAAGTGGGACACGACTGAGCGGGTGTGAAGAAACCATCGCGAGCTGGCCAGGATGCCCGACGCGATGGAGCGAACGGCGAGACCGACTCCCCGCGAGCTGACAGCGCCGGCCCACCTCCGGCCGGATCGGCGCCGCGCCGCTCAAAGATGCTCGTACTCTGCGACGTCCGCAGCGGCGCTGCCCGCCGAGGCGGCAAACGAGATGACGCCACTGCCGCGCAGGACGAACTGCTCGTGCCGGATGAACAACTCCTGCTCGCCATTGATGGTCACAAAGGTGCCATTGGTGCTCAGGTCGATAAGGACGAACTTCCCGCCGCGGCGCTCGATGCGGGCATGCAGCCGCGAGGCGCGTCGATTGTGCACCGCGATCTCGCAGCCGGCGTCGCGACCCATGGCGACGCTCGGCCGGTGCCGGTCGAGCAGCTTGACATAGTGGCCGTAGCGTATGCACAAGCGCAGTTCCCGCTCGCGCGTCGACTGCGGCTTGTCGACCACCGGCTGGCGAGGCTCGCCTCTGGGTTCCGCCCAGATCACCTCGAAAACCGGGTCTTCGCCGGGCAGATCCGCGCTTGATGCGCTGTCCAGCCGGCGCGTCAGCAGTTGCAGCTGTGGCGTCAACAAGGCCTGCGTCGTGCCGCTGGTCACCAGTTGCCCGGCGTCTGCCAGACCGGCAAGCGACTCGGCGATACGCACCGCGTCACCAAAGACCTCGCCTTCATGCTCGACCAACGCGCCGTGGTGCAGACCGACGCGAATCGCCAACTGGACTCCCGAAACCGGTGGCAGATCGGCGACCCGGCGCTGCATGGCGATTGCCGCCTGGCAGGCATCGCTGGCGTTGCCGAAGACAGCAGTCAGTTCATCGCGTGCGGTCCCGACGAGGCGACCGTGAAAGCCGTCGATACCACGGACCATCCGCTTCATGCAGCGCTCGACCGCATGCAACGCCTCGGTGGTACCCAGCCGGGCAAACAGGCGCGAACTGCCGGCGACTGCGGCGTGGACCAGCGAAACCGTTGTTTGACCGTTGCTCATCAATCGTCTTCCGCTTGCGCCGCGGCGCAGCCGCGGCAGCGCCGGGCTGCCGGACCTGTCCCTTGCATCGCTGATCCGCCGCTCGCGCTCACGACCGCAACACCCGAATCGGCAGGGAATCCGGCACTGACCACCAGGCTGTCTGCTCTGGTGGATCAAGAACGGCATCGCCGCCAGCCGCTGCCAGCCACTCGTCACCCGCACGCAGGTTCCTGAAATCGAAGAGCGAATGGTCCGCCAGATGTGAGGGAACCACCTTCTGCAAGGCCGAAAACACCGCCTCGGTGCGCCCCGGAAAGCGCCGATCCCAGTCAGCCATCATGGCGCGAACCTTCTCCCGCTGCAGGTTGTTCTGCGAACCGCAGAGGTTGCAGGGGATGATCGGATACGCCATACCGCGAGCGAAACGGGCAATGTCCGCCTCCGCGCAATACGCGAGTGGTCGTATGACGACATGCGCGCCATCGTCGGTGACGAGCTTCGGCGGCATGGCCTTGAGCTGGCCGGCGAACAGCAGGTTGAGGAAGAGGGTATGCACGATGTCGTCGCGATGGTGACCCAGAGCGATCTTGTTCGCACCGAGTTCCTTGGCAGTCCGATAGATGACGCCGCGGCGCAGACGCGAACAGAGCGAGCACGTCGTCTTGCCCGCCGGCAGCTTCGCCTGCACCACCGAGTACGTGTCCTGCTCGACGATGCGGTAATCGATCCCGATCCCCGCCAGATACGCGGGCAGGACCTCTGCCGGAAAGCCGGGCTGTTTCTGGTCGAGATTCATGGCAATCAGACGGAAGGCGATCGGCGCCCGCTCGCGCAAAGCCATCAGGAGCGACAGCAGGGTGTAGGAATCCTTGCCGCCCGAGATGCAGACCAGGACCGTGTCCCCGTCCTCAATCATGTTGTAATCGGCGATCGCCTTGCCGGCCTTGCTCTCGAGACGCTTTCTCAGGCGCAGCAGGGTATTCGACAGTTCCACGAGCAGCTTTCTCCGGCAGAGCAGCGGTTCACAGATGCGCGGTGCGACCGCCATCGACGTTGATCACCTGGCCGGTGACGTAGGCCGCGTCATCCAGCAGGTAGTGTACCGCCCGCGCCACGTCCTGCGGACAGCCGACGCGATTGAGCAGCGTGTGCGCGACGATCGCCGCCTGCGCTGCGCCGTCGAAGACCTCGCTCTCGGGCCAAAGGATCGGCCCCGGCGCCACCGCGTTCACCCTTACCCGTGGCGCCAGTTCGATCGCCAGCGCGCGCGTCAGGCCCAGCAGGCCGGCCTTGGCGGCACAATACAGCGGATAGCCGGCAAGCGGGCGTTCAGCGTGAATATCGGTGATGTTGACGACGCTGCCGGCCGCAGCAATCAGATGCGGTGCCGCTGCCTGGGTCAGAAACAGCGGCGCCTGCAGATTGCTGCCGACGAGTTCATTCCAGGCCGCCAGGTCGATCTCTGCCAGCGGCGTCGGAAAGAAGCTCGAGGCGTTGTTGACCAGGGCGTCGAGACGGCCGAAACGATCGACGGTACCGGCAACCAGCTCCGGCAACCTGTCGATCTGGCGCAGGTCGGCCTGCAGACATGCCGCCGAAGACGCCCGGCGGGAATTCAGCTCGGCGACGAGCGCCTCTGCCTGCACCCCGGCCTGATGGTAATGCACCATGATGTTGGCTCCCGTCCCGTGCATCTCGAGTGCGATCGCTCTGCCCAGACGTCGCGCAGCACCGGTCACCAGTATCGTTTTCCCTTCCATCTCCAATTTCCGGCAGACGACAACAAGGAACTGATTTTAACGGATTCTTGTGCTCGCTTCCGGGAAAAAAGCAGGCATCCGGGCCGCCAGCGCGGTACACTGACGGCCTCTCCAACCGGAACCCGAGTCATGAACAGCACCGATACCCCGCTCTCGATCGATGACCTGACGCTGTTTTCCGAGCGCATCGCGCGGCTGCCGCCAGCCGACGTGGAGTGGGTTGGCGCCCTACTGGCGGAAGTGCTGCGCGCGCGCCGCCACGAGACCGATCTCCTGGCGATGCAGTCAGCCAGCGAACACGCTTCGAAGGAGAATGCCGACAACCTCAACGATCAACTCGCGCAGGTCGCTCTCGACACCGCCGAGTGGTTGCGTACGCTGTGGGACGTCGGCTACATGGGTGCCGGCAGCTTCCGTTCGGCACCACGTTCGGCCTTTCCGTCAATCGACCTTGACGATGTCAGGAAGTCGTCGCTCTTCGCCCGCATCCGACAGGGCAAGCACGCACTGCCCTTCCCGCCACCGACGCGTCACGGCCGCCCATGGCACGACGTGCTCGACGATACCGATGCGACACATCAGGTGGCGGCCGAGATCATCCGTGACGAGGAGGGACGGGCGCTGGCGGCGATCATTGAAGCCTGCGCGGAATGGCAGGTCGTCGAGGAACCCGTTGAGGACCGGCAGTTCGTCGTACAGCACCAGGGCAAGGGGCCACGCTACCGTCTGCATCTGCGAGGCGCCGACGACGCCGCGCTGCGCCGCGAGCCACCCGCGTTGACCTGCCCGCTGCTGCAACAGGAACGAGGCGGTTTTCACAGTCATTCGCTGCCCTGGCAGCGCGATGATGGCAGCACGCAGGTGGTCACCCTGCGCGCAGCGACCTGGGAGCGTGCGATGGCCGAGGCGGAACACTGGCTGGCAACCCATCATCCGGAACTCTACGGCCAGGTCCGTTTCATTCGCCAGTAAGCGTGCTGACTCGTCCACCAGCGACGGCAGCAACGCTGCCGCCGCCGTCAGCCGACGCCCTGGCCGCCAGCCAGCAACTCGCCCGGCATATTGCCGGCGACATCGCTGCGGCCGGCGGCTGGATCGGTTTCGACCGTTTCATGGAACTCGCGCTCTACGCACCAGGCATGGGCTACTATGCCGGCGGCGCCCGCAAGTTTGGCGCGGCAGGCGATTTCGTCACCGCTCCCGAGCTCTCGCCGGCGTTCGCCCAGACGCTGGCAGCGCAGTTGCAGCAATTGCTGCCGTGCGGCGCCGCGCAAGTGATCGAGGTCGGCGGTGGCAGCGGCAAGCTGGCCAGCGACCTCCTGCTCGAACTCGAAGGGCAGCGCATGCTGCCCACAAGTTACGCGATTCTCGAGCTGTCGGGCGAACTGCGCTGCCGGCAGCACGACACCATTCGCCGCCTGGCGCCACACCTCCTGTCACGGGTGCGCTGGCTCGAACATCTGCCCGCGCGCTTCACCGGTGTCGTTCTGGCGAACGAGGTCCTTGACGCGATGCCGGCGCAACTGGTGTGCTGGGACGGGGAACGCATCAGCGAACGTGGCGTCATCGCCAGCGGCGACCATTTTGCCTGGGCCGATCGACCCGCCAGCGGTCACCTGCTCGACCGCGCCCGGACGCTCGCTGCGGAGTGTGGCATCTGCCCGCCCTACCTGAGCGAGATCTCGCTCGCGGCGCAGGCCTGGGTTGCGCAATGGGCAAGAATCATCGATCAGGGCGTGCTGCTGCTGATCGACTATGGCTTCCCGCGCCACGAGTACTACCATCCACAGCGCGATGCCGGCACGCTGATGTGCCACTACCGCCACCGCGCTCACGATGATCCGTTCTACCTGCCGGGGCTGCAGGACATCACCGTGCACGTGGACTTCACAGCGATCGTCGAGAGTGGCTGCAGCGAGGGCCTCGAGCTGCTCGGTTACACCACCCAGTCCGCCTTCCTCTTCAACTGCGGGCTGACCGAAGTTCTCGCCAGGACACCCGTCGACGACACGCTGCGCTATCTGCCGCTCGCCAACGCGGTGCAGAAGCTGGTTTCACCGGCCGAAATGGGCGAGTTGTTCAAGGTGATGGCGCTCGGCAGGCGAATCGCCGAGCCGCTGTGCGGTTTCCGCAGCGGCGACCGCAGCGCAAGCCTGTGAGCCGTGCGGCGGGCAAGCCGGCAACAACCATCGCGCGGCAGCATGGGCGGCTGGACAGATGGTCGGCGAAAGCCCGCTACGCTGCTCCCAGGTCGCCGGACAACAGCTCTTCGACCGCCGCGACGCGCGCGCCGGACAAGCGCGCGGCAATCAGTGCCGGCTCGCTGCAGCCTGCCGCTATCGCTGCTGCATCGACGCTGCGGACGGCTGCCAGCGCGCGCCGCAACAGTGCCGGCGCCGGATAGGGCACCTCGAGCCACCCCAGACGACCGTGGAAATCGCAGATGCAGGCCTCGAGCAGTTGCTCGAAGCGGTCTGGACGACGCAGTGCGTCGCTGCCTTCAAGGAGGCGGACGACGGCTGCCGGCGTCAGTTGCGGTGCCCGGTGCACCTCACCATGATGACGGGCAACCAGAACGGCCAACTCGCGGCAGGCAGCCGGCACGCGCAAGCGCGCACAAAGCTGGCCCGCCAGCTCGACGCTGCGCGCCTCGTGGCCCGGATGGCGCGGCAAGTCGGCGGCGGGCGTCAGCCCCTTGCCAAGATCGTGCAGCAGTACGGCCCAGCGTACGGGCAGCGAACAGCGACGCTGTGCCGACTGATCGACGACCAGCATCACATGCACGCCGGTGTCGACCTCCGGGTGGCAGTCCGCACGCTGCGGTACGCCGAATAGCGCGTCGAGTTCGGGCAGCAGACGGGCGAGCGCGCCACATTGACGCAGAACCTCGAACATCCGCGACGGCCGGTCCTCCAGCAAACCCTTGGCGAGTTCCTGCCAGACGCGCTCGCTGACCAGGTGATCAACCTCGCCGGCAGCGACCATCTCCCGCAGCAGCCCGACCGTTTCGGGAGCGACCCGGAAGTCCGGAAAACGGGCGGCAAAGCGCGCAAGACGCAGAATGCGCACCGGATCCTCGCGAAACGCCGGGCCGACATGGCGCAGCACACGCGCCTGCAGATCGTCGATGCCGTGATGGGGGTCGATCAGTTCGCCGTCGACATCCCGAGCGATGGCATTGATCGTCAGGTCGCGACGCGCCAGATCCTCGGCCAGCGTCACCGTCGGCGCGGCATCGACCGAAAATCCACGATAACCGGGGCCGGTCTTGCGCTCGGTTCGCGCGAGTGCGTATTCCTCGTGCGACTGCGGATGCAGGAAGACCGGAAAGTCCTTGCCGACCTGCCGGAAGCCACGCGCCAACATCTCGCGGGGCGAAGCGCCGACCACCACGTAATCGCGGTCCTGCACGGGCAAGCCGAGGAGTTCATCGCGCACCGCACCGCCAACGCTGAAGATCTGCACGCGACCGGAACTCAGGGCTGCGCCGGCAGCGCCACCTGCTCGGCGACCGACGCGCAGGGGCAGTCGCCGAGCAGGCGGCGCAGCATGCAGGTGGTGTCAGCCGCCGCCCGTCTCAGCGGCCGGCCCGCAAACGATAGCGGTCGAAGCGCAGCTGCGGAATCTCCGCCGGCGAAAGATAGCCCGGCGCGACCGCTTCGAGCGCCTTCGGCTGCCAGCCGGGATAGTCATGCGTGCCATCACTGACGCTGTCGACTTCCATCGAACGTAGGTTGTCCGGCGACAGCGGCGGCTTCGGCAACAGCCACATCAGCCCTGCCTGCAGATAGGCCCAGCCGCCGGTCCCGAGGTCGATGATCCACGGCGACTTGCCGACGAGATGTGCCGTGTAGTCGACCAGTTCGCGCAGGGTGTACACCGTCGGTCCGCACAGCTCGTAGGTCTGCCCGACGGTAGCGTGGTCACTCAGGCTGTGGACGAAAGCCGCCGCCACGTCGCCCACGTAGACCGGCTGGAAGCGCGCGCTGCCACCGCCGAGGGGCAGAACCGGCAGCAGCCGGACAAGGCTGGCAAACATGTTGAGAAAGGCGTCACCGGGCCCGAAGATCACTGACGGACGAAAGACCGTCACGTCGAGCCGATCCATCGCCGCCCGTACGAGCATCTCGCCGTCACCCTTCGAGCGCAGGTATTCGGAAGGCGCGCCGAGACCGGCCTGCAGGGCGCTCATGTGCAGCAACCGCCGCACACCGGCCTGGCACATGGCGGCGACGATCTTCCGCGGCAGTTCGACATGAGCTGCCGCAAAGCCCCTGCCATACGGCAGCCGGGAATCGCTGTCGTGGAGGATGCCGACCAGATTGATGACTGCATCCTGCCCCTGCATCAGTTCGAGCAGTGCCTGCGGATCATGAACGTCGGCCTCGACCATCGTCACCATCGGCAAGGTGATGAGTTTCTTGGTGTTCTCGCGGCGGCGGGTGGGGATCGTCACGCGCACGCCACTTTCCGAAAGGTGACTGGCAATCCAGCCACCGACGAAACCACTGCCACCGATCAACAACACATTCGCGAGGTCCATAGCGTCCTACCGAGGAAGAAGAAGTCCGGAAGGCATCATTCTAAGGCAAATCTTCGCCCTTGATCTCGCCGCCGGTGCGGGGAGCGATGACGCCGAGCCGGTTCTTCAGTGTCTGCGGCTTGCCGTCAAACAGCGCCGCATAGTAGATCGAGTTGTTCATCACCTTCTTCACGTAATCCCTGGTCTCGCTGAAGGGGATCGTTTCGGCGTAGATCGCGCCCTCGAGCGGGCGATCGGCACGCCAGCGCCGTGCCCGGCCCGGCCCCGCGTTGTACGCGGCGGAGGCCAGTACCGGGTGATTGTCGAGACTCTCGAGCACCAACCGCATGTAGGTGGTGCCCAGCAGCAGGTTGGTTTCCGGGTCGTTGACGCGCGCCTGCTGGAAATCCTTGAGACCGATCTTGTTCGCCACCCACTTGGCGGTGGCCGGCATCAGCTGCATCAGCCCGGACGCACCGACGGGCGATCGCGCGCTGCTGACGAAGCGGCTCTCCTGACGCATCAGACCGTACACCCAGGCGTCGTCGAGCGCCTGATTGCGTGCCGCCGGCCGCACCTGATCGCCATAGGGCGCCAGGTAGCGGAGCGAGTAGTCGTGCTCGCTGCGCGTCCGATCGGCAGCCGCGATCGCCCGGTCGTAGTTGCCCGCACGGACCGCGATCTCGGATGCTGCCAGCAGTTCACGGTCGCTCATGCCGCGCAACGCCCAGCCCCACTCGCGCACCCCCTCGGTGCGCAGATTCAGGCGAAAGAAGGCTTGCGCCCTCTGCACGGCGGGGATGGCAGCCACCTGTGCCAGTTCCTCGCGGCTGGCCGGCGGCGCTTTCGGCGGCGTCATCGTCGGTCGACCGAGTTCATCATTGGCCAAGCTGCCGTAGAAGTCCGGCTGGCCGGCAATTCTGCCGAACAACGCGTTCGCCTCCTCCAGCCGACCGCCGGCGCGGTAGGCACGACCCAGCCAGTAGACCCAGGCAGGTTGTGCCGCCAGCGCCGGTGACATGCTCTCGATCGTCGAGCGCACGCTCGCCCAGTCATGCACGCGCAAGGCGGCACGCACCTTCCACTCTGCGACCTCATCGGAAAGCGGGGCATTGCCGGCCTGGCGATACCAGGCCATCGCCTCCGGCATGTGTCGCTGCGCCGCCTGCCGGGCAATCTGGCTCCAGGCCCAGGACTTCTCGCCGGCGCGCAGTGACGCACTGATGCGTTCGAGCTGGTCGGCGGCCACCGACGGCTCGTTGCGGGCAATGCGCTGGATCGCCAGCACCGCCAGCTCGCGTTGCATGCGGTTGCCGGAAAAATCTCCCGGCAGCCTGATCAACCAGGGAAGGGGCGAATCGACCACCGTCTGCGCCAGCTTCCTCTCCGGAGTCTGGCTGGGCGGCAGGTAGTTCATGGTGTAAAGGGCAGCGGCAATCTTGTTGGCTTCGAACTGACGACGGATGCGTGCCCAGACGGCATCGGCGAGGACGCGCTTGTCGACGATCAGTGCCTCGAAAACGCTGTAGCACGACTCGGGCGGCTCGAGCACGCTCAACCAAAGTGGCAGGGCATCATCGAGCGCGCGCGCGTCACCACGTGCCAGGCGTCCCTGCAGAGCGTGGCAGGTCAGTTCCTGATCGGGCTGCAGCAGGCGCCCATACTCGGCGTCGAAAAGCTCCCACTGCTGCTTGCGGGCGAGCAGCCGCAACCAGTCCCCGCGCAGCTTCTCGGCGAGATAGCTGTTCTCATGGCGACCCAGGAAAGCCCTGACGACGGCAGGGTCGGCGTCCTTCAGGTCGGGAACGAGCAGCCAGTAATCAACGTAGGGTTCGAGTTCGTAGCCGTGCAGCGCCGGCGCCAGTCGCTCGAGCCGGACGCGGTCGCCTGCCCGCGCCGCTTCGCGGGCAGCCAGGAACTGGTCATCGGCAGACTGCGCAGCGGCCGGCCGCACCACGACGGTCGCCGGAGCGAGCAGCACGAGCAGTAGCAGGAGGGTCGTCGACAGGAAGTTCATGCTAAGCTGCGTCTCTCGAATGGCACTGCCGACGAGGATAACACATGGCCAGTGGCTTGATGCCCGGCAGCGGTACCGGCGACCGGCGAGTCCTGCGCCGCTCGCTCCTCGCGCGTCGCCGCGCGCTGCCGGCAGACGAGTGGCTCCAGCACTCGCAGGTGATTCGTGGCCTGCTGCAGGAATCGCTGCCACGACTCGCCGCCTTGCGCGTCGGCTTCTGCTGGCCACATGACAACGAGCCCGACCTCCGACCGCTGATCGCGCACTGGCAGCGTCAGGGCGATCCCCGCTTCATGGCGCTGCTGCCGGTCGTCCTCGCTTCCGACACCGGCCTCGCCTTCCGCGCCTGGTCGCCCGGACTGGCGATGACCACCGACCGCTACGGCATCCCGGTGCCGGCCAGCGGCGAACTGGTGTTGCCGCAAGCGCTGCTGATCCCGCTCGTCGGCTTCGATGCCGCCGGTTTCCGGCTGGGTTACGGCGGCGGCTACTTCGATCGCACGCTCGCCAGCCTGCGCCCGCGGCCACTGGCGATCGGTGTCGGCTTCGAGCTGTCGCGACTCGACTCGGTGCTTCCCGAGCCACACGATCAGCCGCTCGACCTGATCGTCACCGAAGCCGGCGTCTGCCGCTGCCCGGCAACGATCACGCAAGGCCCTCCCGAGTTCACCTGAGCGGTGGCAGCGGCCCTCAGCGACACGGCATGGCTGCTACCCGGTGTCGCCGAGCGGGACCGGTGCCGGCCGCTGCGGCTTGCCGGAAGTACCACCGGCAGCGCCGCCAAGCATCGCCTGCAGGCTCGCCAGAGCGCGTGGCAACTGCGTTTCGATGTCCGACAGCAGCGTTTCGGCGCCCTCCACGCTGCCCCTGCGCGCGATCATCTCGAGTTCCCGGCACAGACCCGCGACATGCTCGGCGCCGACGTTGGCGCTGCTTGACTTGAGGGAATGGGCAGCCTGGCGCAAACCTGCTGCATCGCCGGTGCCGACCGCCGCCGCGAGTTGCGCAAAACGGATTTCGGCGTCCGTCAGGTAGGCATCGATCACCCGCTCGACCAGCCGGGCCCCATTCGGTCCGGGCAACTGGCGGATGGCATCGAGCGCGCGCGGATTGATCGCTTCGTCAGTGCCGCTGACGACGGCCGCACCGGCAATGGCCGCAAGCGTTGACAGGCCGGCCGGCGTACCCGCCGGCGCGCGCTCGGTGCGCGGCAGCCAGCGCTGCAGCATTGCTGCCAGTTGCTCGCGGGTGAAGGGCTTGCTCAGATAATCGTCCATGCCGGCCGCCAGGCAGCGCTCGCGATCGCCGGTGACGGCGTTGGCGGTCAGCGCGATGATCGGTAGCGGCTCGCACAGCAGCCCTGCTCGCTGCCTCGTGCGGATCTCGGCGGTTGCCGCGAAGCCATCCATCTCGGGCATCTGGCAATCCATCAGGATGAGATCGAAGCGCTCACGCGTGAGGCGGTCGAGCGCAACACGACCGTTCTCGGCCAAGTCGCAAGCCACCCCCAGCGATTCGAGCATCGACGCTGCAACGGCCTGATTGACCGCGTTGTCCTCGGCGACGAGCACCCGTCCACCGACTGCGGCCGGCGCAACCGCGGCGGGCAGCGACGCGGGCGCCGACTGCATGCTGGCCAGCCGCGGCGACTCGCGGCCGAGAACGGTGCCGATCGCGTCGTAGAGATCAGACTGGCGCACCGGCTTGCTCAGGTAGCAGTCGATCGGCGCGTTCGCCCTCTCGGGATGGTCTGCCGCCACATTGACCGACGAGAGCATGATCAGCGGCATCGCTGCCCAACGTGCGTCACGGCGGATCGCGCGCGCGAGCTCGAATCCGTCCATGCCGGGCAGGTGCAGGTCGATGATCGCCAGATCCGGCGCTCGCGCCGCCGTCGCTTGCTGCAGCTCGTGCAGCGCCTGCTGCCCGGCAGACACGCAGGTGCAAGGCATCGACCAGCCAGCAAACTGCTGCGCGAGGATCTCGCGGTTGCTCGGGTGATCGTCGACAACCAGCACCCGCAGTCCCTTGAGACGTTCGGCGGTCGCCGTCGCAAGGTGCGCACTGGTGTCCTGCTTGGCCAGAGTGATTTCGAACCAGAACAGCGTGCCGCGGCCGGCTTGGCTTTGCAGCCCGATCTGCCCGCCCATCAATTCGACCAGGCTGCGGGCGATCGCGAGGCCGAGACCGGTACCGCCGAAGCGCCGGCTCGTCGAGCTGTCGGCCTGAACGAAGGCCGAGAACAATCGGGCCTGCGCCTCCTCGCTGATGCCGATACCGCTGTCCTGGACCTCGAAACGCAAGTGCGCCTGTTGCGGTTGCTGGTCGATTACCTGGACGCGGATGATGACTTCTCCGCGGCTGCTGAACTTGATGGCGTTGCTCACCAAATTGGTCAGGACTTGGCGCAGGCGCACCGGGTCACCGCGAACGGCGGCCGGTACGTCGTGCGACACGCTGCACAGCAGCTCGAGGCCCTTGACCGCGGCGCCGCGGGCGAACAGCGAGGCGAGATCCTCGACCAGTTGCCGGAGGTCGAACTCGATGCTCTCGATGCCAAGCTTGCCGGCCTCGATCTTCGAGAAGTCGAGAACATCGTTGATGATCGCCAGCAGATGCTCGCCCGACTCATGGACGGCATCGGCAAAGCGCCGTTGCTGCGGGCTGAGTTCGGTTTGCCGCAGCAGTTCGGTCATACCGAGAACGCCGTTCATCGGCGTCCGGATCTCGTGGCTCATCGTCGCCAGGAAGGTACTCTTCGCCAGGCTGCCGGCTTCGGCGAGATCCCGCGCCTGACGCAGTTCGGCAGTCTGAGCAGCGAGGTGGCGATCGCGTTCGTCGATCTGCTCGAGCATTGAGTTGAAGCCGCTGGCCAGCTCGCCGACTTCGTTGTGCCACTCGCCCGGCAACCGCAGGGCGTAGTCGCGTTCCTCCGCCACTTGGCGCATCGCGCTGGCGAGGCCGGAGATGGGCCCGATGATGCCGCGATAGGTCCACCAGAAGAGCGCCAGCAGGGTGACGACCATGAACACGGCGATGACCGCCGCGACGCTGACAAGCGAACTCAGGTCAGCAGCTGCCCTGGCGCTGATGCTGCGATGCCAGTGCTCGATGTCGGCGCTGAGGTCGTTGGCCCGCGCGATCAGCCTGCCGAAGGCGATCATCACTTCCTCGTTACTCGGGTCGGGCGAGCGAATCATGCTGAAGGCCTGCGCCTGACTGCCGAACTCGTGCCACTTGGGCGCAATGGTGTTCTCGAACTGCTGCCGCAGCTCATCGCCGTCGGTGGCGGCGAGCAGCTTCGGAAAGGCGCGCTCGAACTCGAGGATGGTCCTTGCGGCCAGCTCCCTGGCGGTCACTGTGCCTTCGGTGAGCAGGATTTCGTCAAGCGAACGCATCGTCAGTTGAACCCTGACCGACGCCTCCGCGGCGGCAGCGACCGCCGCCGCGCTACGCTCCATCAGGCGGTAACCATAGGCACCGGTCGTGGCCAGGACGCCGACGGTGGCAAGCACCAGGCTGCCCGCCACCAGCAGGCGTGCGCGGATGCTCCACCGCGACTCGATCACTGGCAGCAGCTCCGCTTCACTGCTCGCTGGGCAGCTTGGCAGCCGTCCAGGCGGCGAAGCCGTCGCGCATCCAGAACACCGTCCGATGACCCGCCCTGACCGCAAGCACCGCCGCCTTGTACGACTTCCAGCCGGTCGTTCCATCGCTGTAGAAGACGATGGCCGCGCTCTTGTCCGCCGGCAGCAGGCCGAGGTCGAAACGGTCCTGTGCCGGATCGAAGCCGACTGCATAGTCGCTCTTCTCCTTGTAGGCAACGAGAATGGCGCCCGGCAGGTGACTCTTGCCAAAATTCAGCGGGCTGCGCACGTCGACGAAGGTCGCGGCCTTCTGGTCGAGCAACGCCCTCGCCTGGTCGACGGTGAGGATTCTGGCACCACTGATGCTGGTCGGAGTCTGCGGCCTCGTTTCGCTGGCGGCGACGGCCGTGCAGGCGAGTGCGAGGATGGTGGCGAACGTGAGCAGCAACCGGATTGACATGGGCGTTTCTCCTCTGGACGGTCGGCTGAAAGCAGGCGCCCTCGACAGATCGGCAGTCGCGGACAACAGGATGCTACACATAACGGCCGCCCGGGGCCAACGCTTGAGGGCGACAGGGAGTCCTGCGGCGGCTCGCCGTGCGCTCGGGTTTCTGGAAGCGACGCCGGGTCACTGTCGCTGCCCGCGCGGCCCGCCGTCCGGACTGGCAGCCGCAGGCAGCATGCCGGCGACGACAACCATCGCTGCCGGCTCTGCCGCCGGCACAGTCGCGCCCTCCCGGCCGCCCGCGAAAGGCACCTCGCGGCCGCAACCTGCGGGCTATAATCGGCCGCACCCGACGCGCCTGGAGCGATAGATGTCCGACCTGCTTGCCCATCTCAACGCGCCGCAGCTCGCCGCCGTCACCCTGCCGCCGCAGCACGCGCTGATCCTTGCCGGCGCCGGCAGCGGCAAGACGCGCGTGCTGACGACGCGCATCGCCTGGCTGATCTCGACCGGCCAGGTCGGCCCCGCAGGAGTCCTCGCCGTCACCTTCACCAACAAGGCGGCGAAGGAAATGCTGACCCGCCTCGCGGCGATGCTGCCAGTCAATACCCGCGGCATGTGGATCGGCACCTTCCACGGGCTGTGCAATCGCCTGCTGCGTGCGCATCATCGTGAGGCCGGACTGCCGGCGCAGTTCCAGATTCTCGACGCCGCCGACCAGCTGGCGGCGATCAAGCGCCTGCTCAAGGCGCTCGCTGTCGATGATCAGAAGTATCCGCCGCGCGAACTCATGCACTTCATCAACGCCCACAAGGAACAGGGGATCCGGGCAGCGCAGGCGGAGGCCTACGACCACTACACGAGTCGCCGCATCGAATGGTACGTGGCGTATGAAGCGCAGTGCCAGCGGGAAGGCGTCGTCGACTTCGCCGAACTGTTGCTGCGCTCGTACGAACTGCTGCAGCGCAACGAGCCGCTTCGCCAGCACTACCAGGCGCGCTTCCGGCACATCCTGGTCGACGAATTCCAGGATACCAACCGCCTCCAGTACGCCTGGCTGAAACTGCTCGCCGGACACGGCAGTACCCATCCTGATGTGCCCGCAGCATGCCTGTTCGCCGTCGGTGACGACGACCAGTCGATCTACGCCTTTCGCGGCGCCGAGATCGGCAACATGCGTGACCTGCAGCGCGAGTTCAGCCTGGCCAGCGTGATTCGCCTCGAGCAGAACTACCGCTCGCACGGCAACATCCTGGACGCGGCCAATGCGCTGATCAGGCAGAATCGTGGCCGCCTCGGGAAGAACCTGTGGACCGATGCCGGCGCCGGCGAGCCGATCAGGATTTACGACGCCTTCTCCGACGCTGACGAAGCGCGCCAGATCGTCGAGGAGATTGCCGACCTAGTGCGGGAAGGTGTTTCGCGGCAGCAGGTCGCCCTGCTCTACCGATCGAACGCGCAGTCGCGGGTGCTCGAGCATCAGCTGTTCACGGCCAACATCCCGTATCGGGTGCATGGCGGGCTGCGCTTCTTCGACCGCCAGGAGATCCGGCATGCGCTCGCGTACCTGCGGCTGATCGTCAATCCCGATGACGACACTGCCTTCGCCCGCGTCCTCAACTTTCCCACCCGCGGCATCGGCACGCGCAGCGCCGAGGCACTGCAACAGGCGGCCCACGCCACGCAGTCGAGCCTCTACAACGCTGCCGCAGGCCTCGCCGGCAAGAGCGGCAGCGCGATCGCCCGCTTCGTTGCGCTGATCGAGGCACTGCGCAGCGAAACGGCAACGCTGCCGCTGCCGGAAGTGATCGAGCAGGTCATCGAGCGCAGTGGCCTGCGGCAGCATTATCTGAGCGACAAGGAGGGCCAGGACCGGCTGGAGAACCTCGACGAGTTGATCAACGCGGCGACCGTTTTCGTCACCGATGAGACTGCGACAGCGGCTGACGAGACAGCGCCCAGCGGTGGCGGCAGGCTCTCCTCCTTTCTCGCACACGCCTCACTCGAAGCCGGTGAGCATCAGGCCGGCGAAGACCAGGAAGCCGTGCAACTGATGACGGTGCATTCGGCCAAGGGACTCGAATTCGACGTCGTTTTCATCACCGGCCTCGAACAGGGTCTTTTTCCACACGAGAACGCCGCGCAGGAACGCGACGGCATCGAGGAGGAGCGTCGACTGATGTACGTCGCCGTCACGCGAGCCCGCCACCGGCTTTACCTGACGCACGCCCAGACGCGCCTGCTGCATGGACAGACGCGTTACTGTCTGCCGTCACTGTTTCTCGACGAACTGCCGGCCGAACTCCTGCGCCGCAGCAACCGTGCCAGCAGGGCGACACGCCCGGCGAACGCGCCGACCCGGCAGCAGCAGGCGGCCGCTGACAGCGGCCTGCGCATCGGCCAGAGCGTGCACCACGCCCGTTTTGGTGCCGGCGTCATCGTCGCCAGCGAGGGCTCTGGCGAGGAAGCGCGGGTGCAGGTCAACTTCGGCGGCAGCATGAAGTGGCTGGCCCTGGCCTACGCCCGCCTGACTCCCGCCTGACTCCCGCCTGAGGGGCTGCGAAGCAGAGCGCTGCCAGCCGCGGTGCCGCTGCCGGAGGCTTTTTTGCCCCCAGTTTTGTGGACAAGCCTGTGCACGAATGCCTCTGCAGCGATGCAAGTGGCAGCCGTCAAAGGGGTTTTGGTGCTTGCCTAAAAAGCGGGCGCAGCACTAGACTGTCGTGTTCGCCACGCAGAGGAGACTTTCATGCCATTCGCCATTCGCATCCACCGCACCGGGGGCCCCGAAGTCATGTGCTGGGAGGAGGTCGCGGTCGACGATCCGCTGCCCGGCGAAGTACGTGTCCGCCACCGGGCGGTCGGCCTCAACTACATCGACGTCTACCACCGCAGCGGCCTCTACCCGCTGCAACTGCCGAACGGTCTCGGTCTCGAGGCGGCCGGTGTCGTCGAGGCGGTCGGCAGCGAGGTCAGCGACTTCTCCCCCGGCGATCGCGTTGCCTACGCCGGCGGCCCGGTCGGCGCCTACAGCCAAGTGCGCTGCCTGCCAGCCGACCGCCTGCTCAAGCTGCCGGAAGCGATCGACTTCATGCCGGCAGCGGCGATGATGCTGCAGGGACTGACGAGCGCCTACCTGCTGCGCCGCACCTACCGCGTGCAGCCCGGCGACGTCGTGCTGATCCATGCCGCCGCCGGCGGTGTCGGCCTGCTGGCCTGCCAGTGGGCGAAGGCGCTCGGCGCGACCGTGATCGGCACGGTCTCGAACGCCGCCAAGGCCGCCATCGCCGCAGACCACGGCTGCGATCACGTCATCGACTACACGCGCGAGGACTTCCCGCGCCGGGTGCGCGAGATCACCAGCGGCGAAGGAGTCGCCGTGGTTTACGACGGCGTCGGCAAGGACACCTTCGCCGGCTCGCTTGACTGCCTGCGGCCCTGCGGCATGATGGTCAGCTTCGGCAATGCATCCGGCCCGGTGCCGCCCTTCGACCCGCTGCTGCTGTCACAGAAGGGTTCGCTCTTCCTCACCAGACCGACGCTGATGCATTACACAGCGCAGCGCGACGACCTGCTGGCCCTCGGCAGCGATCTCTTCGCCGTCGTCACCGCCGGCAAGCTCAGGGTCGAGATCAATCAGACCTACCCGCTGGCCGACGTCGTCAGCGCCCACCGCGACCTCGAAGCCCGCAAGCACACCGGCTCGACCGTCCTGCTGCCCTGATGGAGCGCCTGCGTGCCCGCCTGGTCGCCCTGCGCTTCATGCTGGCGACGGCGTGGCCGATCATCCTGATCACCGCCGTCGGCCTCGTCATTGCCTACCAGTTCGTCGCACCCGAGCCACCGCGGCGGATCACCATCAGCACCGGCAGCGAGGCCGGCGCCTACCACGCCTATGCGCAGCGCTATGCCGCCGTGCTCGCCAGCAAGGGAATCACCCTCGAGATCAGGACCTCGGCCGGTTCCTTCCAGAACGTCGAGCGTCTCGAGAAGGGCGAGGCCGATGTCGCATTCGTTCAGGGCGGGGTGGTCGCCAGACCACCAGGTGACGACGACGATCCGGGTCCTCTGCGCTCGCTGGGCAGCGTCGCCTACGAGCCGGTATGGGTTTTTTACCGTGGCGACCGGCGAGTGGACAAGCTCTATCACCTCGACGGTCAGCGCATTGCCGTCGGCGAGGATGGGAGCGGCATTCGCGGCCTGGCGCTGCAACTCCTGGCCGCCAACGACATCAGTGCGGACAGTCCCAACCTGCTGCCGCTGGCCGGGCTGACTGCGGCCGAGGCCCTGCAGCGCGAGGAGATCGATGCCGCCTTCATCGTCGCCGCCCAGGAGGCGCCGGTGGTACAGGTGATGCTGCGTTCGCCGGGCCTGCGGGTGGTCAGCTTCAGCCAGGCCGATGCCTACCTGCGGCTGTTCCCGTTCCTGTCGAAGATCATCCTGCCGCGCGGCGTCGTCAGCCTCGTCCGCGATCTGCCGCCGCGCGATACGGTCCTGCTGGCGACCACGGCCAACGTCATCGTCCGCGACGACCTGCACCCGGCGGTGGCCAGCCTGCTGCTGCAGGCGATGACCGAGGTCAACGGCAAGGGCGGCTTCTTTCAGCGAGCCGGTGAGTTCCCGGCGTATCGCGACCGGAGCTTCGCGCTGTCGCCCGAAGCCGAGCGCTACTACAAGTCCGGACCACCCTTCCTGCAGCGCTACCTGCCGTTCTCGATGGCGGTGCTCGTCGAGCGTCTGTTCGTCATGATCCTGCCGCTGGTCATGCTGCTGCTGCCGCTGCTCAAGTTTGCGCCGTCGATCTACAACTGGCGCGTGCGCTCGAAAGTGATCCGCTGCTATGGCGACCTCAAGTTGCTCGAGAGCAACCTGCGTCAGCACCATGATCCAGCACGACACGCTGACTACGCGCAGAAGTTGCAGGAGATCGAGAACACCGCCAGCACGCTCAAGATCCCGCTGGCTTTCAGCGATCTGCTTTACACTTTGCGCGAGCACATCAACCTGGTTCGTGACGAGCTTCGCAGACTCGGCACCAGGGACGACAAGAACGAGAACGGAGACGACAAGCAATGAAATCCTTTCTGATTGCCAATCCCAAGGGGGGTTCGGGAAAATCGACGCTGGCGGTCAATCTCGCTGGCCATCTGGCGCGCAGCGGTCACCGGGTGATGCTCGGCGACGTCGACCGTCAGCAATCTTCGCGCGAGTGGCTGCATCTGCGCCCATCGATCCTGCCGACCATTCGCAGTTGGGAGATCGAACCCGGCAAGACGGCCAAGCCGCCGAAGGGGACGACGCACGTCATCCTCGACACACCGGCGGGTCTGCATGGCAAGGCGCTCGACACGGTCGTCAAGCAGGTCAACCGGGTCCTGGTGCCGGTGCAACCGTCGCTGTTCGACATTCTCGCCACCCGCCACTTCCTCGATGTGCTGCTGGAAGAGAAGGCGGTGCGCAACGAACAGGCCTTCGTCGCCGTCGTCGGCATGCGCGTCGACCCGCGGACCCGCGCCGCCGCCGAACTCGAGCGTTTTCTCGCGCAGTACGATCTGCCAGTGCTGACCCATCTGCGGACGACCCAGCTGTATGTCCAGACGACGATGCACGGCATGACCATGTTCGACCTGTCGGCGTCACGCGCAGCCAGGGATCTGCAACAGTGGCAACCGATCATCGACTGGGTGAATAGCTGAAGCGCTGGCCCGGACCGGATCGGTTCCGGGCCACGCCACCGGTCGCAGCGCGCACTCGCCCCGCGGCACTGGTCCGTCGGCACGCCGCCCGCCAAGCGCCTTCAGGCCAGCGCCGCGGAGTAGAATGCAGCCATGCCCGAGACGCCGTACATCCACCTTCGCCTGCACAGCGAGTTCTCGATCACGGACGGCATCGTCCGTCTCGACGCAGCCGTCGCCCGTGCCGCCGCCTGCGGCATGCCGGCGCTGGCGCTGACCGACCTCGCCAACGTCTTTGCCCTCGTCAAGTTCCACTCTGCCGCGCGCAGCAAGGGGATCAAGCCCTTGTTCGGCTGCGACGTGTTCATCGCCAACGAGGCCGATGCCGATCGCCCGTATCGCCTGCTGCTGCTCTGCCGCTCGCAGCGCGGCTACCTGCAGCTCTGCGAACTGCTTTCACGCGCCCATCTGGTGCCGCGCGTACGCGGCCGGGCGGAGATCAGCCGCCGGATGCTGCAGGAGGTCGGGGTCGACGGGTTGATCGCGCTCTCCGGCGCGGCGGCGGGCGATGTCGCGGAAGCGCTGTTGCAGGGCCACCGCGAACAGGCGGCCCAGCGCGCGCGGCAGTGGAGCGACCTGTTTGCCGACGCCTTCTACCTCGAAGTGCAGCGCCCCGGGCTGACGCAGCAGGACCAACTGGTCACTGCCACCGCCGACCTGGCAGCGGAACTCGGGCTGCCACTGGTCGCCACGCACCCGATCCAGTTTCTCGATCGCGAGGATTTCAACGCGCACGAGGCGCGCGTCTGCATCGCCGAAGGCTACATGCTCGGCGACGCGCGCCGACCCCGCCTCCATACCGAAGAGCAGTATTTCAAGAGCAGCGAAGAAATGCTCGAACTGTTCGCCGACTACCCGGCAGCACTCGCCAACTCGGTCGAGATCGCCAAGCGCTGCAACCTGCAGATCACCCTTGGCAAGAGCTACCTGCCGGATTTTCCGACGCCGCCGGGAGTGACTCTCGCCGACTACCTGCGCCAGGAGGCGGTAGCCGGCCTCGAGCAGCGCCTGCAGCAACTCTTCCCCGACGCCGGCGTGCGCCAGGCCGAGCGCCCGCCGTACGACGCGCGCCTGCAGCTCGAGACCGACACCATCGTCCAGATGGGCTTTCCGGGCTACTTCCTGATCGTTGCCGACTTCATCAACTGGGCAAAACGCAACGGCTGTCCGGTCGGCCCGGGGCGTGGCTCGGGCGCCGGCTCGGTGGTTGCCTACGCGCTCGGCATCACCGATCTCGATCCCCTGCGCTACGCCCTGCTCTTCGAGCGCTTCCTCAATCCCGAGCGGGTATCGATGCCCGACTTCGACATCGACTTCTGCCAAGACAACCGCTGGCGCGTCATCGAGTACGTGCGCCAGAAGTATGGCAGCGCGGCCGTGGCGCAGATCGTCACTTTCGGCACCATGTCGTCGAAGGCAGTCATTCGCGATGTCGGCCGGGTGCTCGATCTGCCCTACAACTTCTGTGACCAGTTGTCGAAGCTGATCCCGGTCGAGACCAACAAGCCGCTCTCTCTAAGCAAGGCGCTTGCGGCCGAACCGCAGTTGCAGGCGCGGCTGGACAACGAAGAGGAGGTGCGACAGCTCTTCGACCTCGCCGGCCGCCTCGAGGATCTGACCCGCAACGTCGGCATGCACGCCGGCGGCGTCCTCATCGCACCCGGCAAGCTGACCGACTTCTGCCCGGTGTACTCGGCCGATGGCGGCGGTTCGGTGGTGTCGCAGTTCGACAAGGACGATGTCGAGAAGATCGGCCTGGTCAAGTTCGACTTCCTCGGGCTGCGCAACCTGACGATCATCGAGCTGGCGCTGCAGT
Organism: Candidatus Accumulibacter iunctus; assembly: GCA_002345025.1. GTDB lineage: Bacteria > Pseudomonadota > Gammaproteobacteria > Burkholderiales > Rhodocyclaceae > Accumulibacter > Accumulibacter iunctus. Next base: position 50,900 of record DDUX01000053.1, read on the forward strand.
ACGTCGAACGTCTGACCGGCGAACGCCCGAACCTCGACGCGCTGGCCTTCGACGATCCAAAGGCCTACCAGATTCTCAAGGACGGCAATACGACGGCGATCTTCCAGGTCGAATCCGAGGGCATGAAGAAGCTCGTGCGCAAGCTGGCACCGGACCGCTTCGAGGACATCATTGCCGTCCTCGCGCTCTATCGTCCCGGCCCGCTCGGCTCGGGAATGGTGGACGACTTCATCCTGCGCAAGAAGGGACAGCAGAAGATCGACTATTACATCGACGATCTCAAGACCTGTCTCGAGCCAACCTACGGCGTCATCGTCTATCAGGAACAGGTGATGCAGATCGCGCAGATCATCGGCGGCTACACGCTCGGTGCCGCCGACCTGTTGCGCCGGGCAATGGGCAAGAAGAAGGCCGAGGAAATGGCGCTGCACCGCGACCTGATGCGGGAGGGAGCGCGCCGCAAGGGCTACGACGAGAAGCTGGCGATGCAGCTCTTCGACCTGATGGAGAAGTTCGCCGAGTACGGCTTCAACAAGTCGCACACCGCCGCCTACGCCGTCGTCACCTACCACACGGCTTGGCTCAAGGCGCACCACTGCGCAGCCTTCATGGCGGCAACGCTGTCGTCTGAAATGGACCTCACCGATACCGTCAAGATCTTCCACGATGACGCCGTTTTCAACGGACTGAGGATTCTCGTCCCCGACCTCAACGCCTCGGAGTACCGCTTCACTCCGGTCGATCGCAGGACCATCCGCTACGGCCTCGGCGCCGTCAAGGGCACCGGCGAACAGGCAGTGACGGCGATCATCCGCGCCCGCACTGCCAACGGCCCCTTCAAGGACCTCTTCGACTTCTGCCAGCGCGTCGACAAGCGCCTGGTCAACCGACGGACCATCGAAGCGCTGATCCGCGCCGGCGCCTTCGATGCGCTCGACAGCCATCGCGCGCGCCTGCTCGCCTCGGTCGGCATCGCCATCGAAGCGGCCGAGCAGGCCGAACGCAATGCCATGCAGGTCAGCCTCTTCGACATCTTCGACGAAAGCGGCGACGATGCCTACGGGCATGGACCACAGTACGTCGAAGCGCCGCGGTGGAGCGAGCGACAGCAACTCAACGAAGAGAAGCTCGCCCTCGGCTTCTACTTTTCCGGTCACCCCTTCCGCGCCGTGCAGGCGGAGATCGCCCACTTCGTCCGCCGGCCGCTGGCCGCGCTCGAAGCACGCAAGGAAAGCCAGCTGCTCGCCGGACTGGTCGTCGCGGTCCGCAGCAAGATCACGGCCCGCGGCAAGATGGCTTTCATCCAGCTCGACGACGGCAGCACCTCGCTCGAGGTCTCGGTGTTCAGCGAACTGCTCGAGAGCGAACGAGCCAAGATCCGCGAGGACGAGGTGCTCGTCGTCGAAGGCCGCATCCAGCGCGACGATTTCGCCGGCGAAGGGCGAGTCAAGGTGGTCGCCGAGCGGCTGCTGACGCTCGCCGAAGCACGTGGCCGCTTCGCCCGCCAGCTTCGCCTGTCGCTCAACGGCCAGGCCGCCGGCAACAACTCCCGCCACGCCGTGCAGCGGCTACGCAGCCTGCTGGCGCCCTATACCCCCGGCGAGTGCCCGGTACGCCTCAGCTACCTCAATGCCGAAGCGAGCTGCGAACTGGTCTTTGGCGACGCCAGCCGGGTGCGGCTCGAGGACAGCCTGCTGCAGGCGCTGCGCGAATGGTTGAGCAGCGACAACGTGCGTGTCGACTATGCCTGAGATGATCGCCGGCAGCAGTCGGGGAGAATGCCGATGAGGATCAGCCGCAGGCAGACGGGCCGCAGGATGACTGTCGCCGTGCTCGCCATGCTGCTGCTCGCGTGCAGCGAGAAAGTCAGCCTCGACAATTTCAATCGCCTGCGCGTCGGCCAGTCCTACGACGAAGTCCGGGAGATCGTCGGTGATCCGGCAAGCTGCGACGAAATGGTCGGTTTGCGCAGCTGCGCCTGGGGCAACGAGGAACACGGCCTTCGCGTCAGCTTCCTCGCTGGCAAGGTGGTCATGCTCTCGGCGCACAACCTGCGCTGAGCGCCTGCCACAAGCTCGTCCTGCCCTTTGCCCGCAGAAACGGACCCCAAATTTCTTGCTCGAACCGTCTATGGTTCGAAGAGAAGAAGACCTCCGCCTCGATCGAAGTTCTTCGCCAATGCCATGAGTTGGCCCCCGCGCTGCCCGACACGCGCCGGCTTTGTGTGGTTCCGCTCTCTTGCAGAACATACCGAGGTAGGTATGCTTTGCTGATGAACGTTCCTCCTCGAATCCAGGGCCCGTTGCACTGGGTCGGCTCGGCCAAGCGCAATCTGCTGGAATTCCCCGAGGACGTGGTCGATGAGTTCGGTTACGCGCTCGGGGTGGTGCAAATGGGGGGGGCAACCGCCAACGGCAAAGCCCTGGAAGGGATAAGGAAGCGGCGCCTTCGAATTGGTGACGGATTTTCGTGGCGACACCTATCGGGCCGCCTATACGGTGCGATTCGCCAAGGCGGTCTATGTTCTTCACCGCCTCCAGAAGAAATCGCCATCAGGCATCCGCACCGCCCAGGCCGACATCGACCTCATTCATCAACGATTGAAGACAGCGCGCAACGACTACGAGGTGCGATATGGCAAGGAAGACTGAAACGGTGGAAATCGGTACGGGCAACGTGTTCCACGACCTGGAACTGGCCGACGCGGGAGAACGGAAACTTCGTGTTCAGCTCGCCATGCGCCTCAACGACCTTACCAAGGAACGGAAGCTGAACCAGACCATGGTGGCCGAAATCTTCGGCATCCCCCAGCCCCATGTATCCGAACTGCGCAACTTCAAGCTGAGTCGTTTTTCGTCGGAGCGCCTGCTGCACTTCATTACCCTGCTCGACAAGGACGTGGAAATCGTCATTCGACCCAAGGCGGCAAATCACACGACAGGCCTGGTTTCAGTGCTGGTGGCTGCCTGAATGGCGGGAAGCATCTGCCTGCCGATGGTCAGCCCCCTTGAAGCGGCGTCAGTCTCGGTCTTTGCGCGTTGGCGCTGCGCGGAGAGGATCCGCGACACCAGCAGCCGGCTGCACGCGGTTCCGCCGGGGCGAACCGGCTGAGATTGGAGATTGACACCGGCCATGTCCACGCACTTCGATCTCCTCATCGCCGCGGACCATCCGAGCCGCCGCGCCGAATTTTCCCTGTGCGATGCCGCCGGCGTGCAGCTCGCCTACCGGCAGACGGCGTTCGCGAACGTTTCCGTCAGCCACCAGCAGGGGCTCTTCGACCTGCGCGATTACCTGCGCCTCTACGTCGAGGCGGGCAAGCAAGGCGCCGCCGTGGCCGAGATCGGCGTGTGCATCGCGGAGCAAGTGCTCGGGCCGGAGATCTTCACGAAACTCTGGGCGTCGCAGGCCCAGCGGACGCTGCGCATCCGCTTGCCGGGGGCCGGGGACACCGGGAACCACCTCGCCGCCGCGCTCGCCCGCGTGCCCTGGGAAATCGCCCGGCCGCGAGCCGATGCCCAGACCCTGGGCGAGCGCAACCTCGTCGTCCGCGTCGTGCACGACATGCCGGCGCCGGCCTCGACGCCGATCGAACTGGCGCCGGACGAAGTGCTGCGCGTGCTCTTCGTCTTTGCCGAGGCGCGTGGCTCGCGTCCGCTCGGAGCGCGCCGGGAACGGCGGCAGTTGTTGGCGCTCTTTGCCCAGGAGATCTACCCGCAGCGGCGCATCGTCGCGCACTTCCTCACGCACGGCGTCACACGCGAACGGCTGGCCGCGCAGATTCAGGAGAATGGTGGCTACCACATCGTCCACTGGAGCGGGCACGGGCACAGGAACCGGCTCGAACTGTGCCGGCCCGGCGGCGCCAGCGACCGCCTCTCCGGCCAGGAACTGCTCGATCTCTTCAATGATGCCGGCGGCTTTCTGCCGCGGCTGTTCTTTCTCAGCGCCTGCCACTCCGGCGACATCCTGCGCGTGCAGGACTGGAACGACTTCCTCGCCGTCGCGCAGGGCAAGGAGCCTGGCACAAAGGAGGCGGACACGAGAGAGGCGCACAGCCGCGACCTCGCCCTCGATGAGCAGCCCGGCTACACCGGCACCGCACACGCGCTGCTGCAGGGCGGCGTGCCGTCGGTGGTGGCGATGCGCTACGCCGTCGGCGACGACTACGCGCGCGAAGCCGCGGTCGAGTTCTACCGCGCGCTGCTCGCCCACGCGCAGCCGAAGAACGTCGCCGCCGCCCTCACCCTGGCGCGGCAGGCGCTGCTCGACGGCAAGAAGCACGACCCCGCGCGCTTCAGCGTCTGCGATCACGCCACGCCGGTGCTCTACGGCGACGAGCAGCCCGGCCTCAGCCTCGCCCAAGGCCGCAGCCCCGGCATGGACCCTGCAATCGCCACACCTGTCCGGATACCCGAATACTGAATTGCCTATAATGTCACCGAATTTCCGCCCGCAGTAGTCACCTCCGGGCAACGCTGTGGCGCGGCACATACCATCTCGGTGTGGCTTTCCCCGCCTTTTCTCGAATCCCCTGCAGCTACCGAAAGCGGTCTGATGATGAAATCGGAACACCTCGCCCGCAACAACGTCATCCTTCTCGTCTGCTTGCTGAGCCTGATCGTTTTCTACCCGTTTTCCCAGGCGGACAAGTCTCTGGTTCGCGATCTGCTGCTCTCCGCTGTCTTCTTTGCCGGGATATTCTCGCTTGAGTTTTCCGCCCGGTCCCGGATGCTCCTCTTGCCACTCGCCATACTGACGGCCGGAACCACCTGGATCCGTCATTTCATCAAGAATGACCTGCTGTACCTGATCGACTTTGGCACGTCTTCGATCACACTGGCAGTCATCGTCGTGCTGATGATCCGCCATATTGCCCGCAGCAGGGTCGTGACGCCGACAATCATTCTCAGTTCGGTCAACGGCTACCTGCTGCTCGGCGTGCTTGGCGCCGTGCTGCTGAGCATCGCTGATGCCACCCATATCTTCCTGAACGGCCCCGGAAGCGCCGGCATCGCGCTCCCCAACCAGGGTTCACCCGAGTTCAGCGACTATCTCTATCTGGCGTTCATAACGCTGACCACCGTGGGTTATGGCGACGTGACGGCCGTTTCCCACCTGACCCGATCCGTGGCGATTCTCATTGGCCTCGCCGGCCAACTGTACATGACCATTCTCGTTGCCATGCTGGTAGGAAAATTTTCCGCCGGCCACGACGAACGCTAGGAGGCGATCAGGGGAAAACGGAGATGGCGAGATTGGAGCAAGCGAAGGAAGAGCGGGTGTTGGTTGGGGAGGCTGCCGCCACCGGAGAGCGTGACGAGCGAAAGCCAGAAAAAAAACGGGGCGCCGCGAGGACGCCCCGAAGGGGGAGAGACCTGTAGGTAGTCGGCTCAATAGTGGTAGGCGGATTCGCCGTGCGAGGTGATGTCGAGCCCTTCGCGTTCCTCTTCTTCCGGCACGCGCAGACCGATCACCATGTCCACCAGTTTGAACGCCACCAGCGAGACGATGCCCGACCAGACGATGACCGTGCCGACACCCCAGAGCTGGCTGATCAGCTGCGCCGTCATGTCGTAGTCTCCGACCTTGTTCGCGACATAGTCATAGACGCCGGTGCCACCGAGCGAAGGATCGGCGAAGACACCGGTCAGGATCGCGCCGAGAATGCCGCCGACGCCATGCACACCAAAGACGTCGAGCGAATCGTCGGCACCGAACATGCGCTTCAGGCCATTGACGCCCCACAGGCAGATCACGCCCGCCAGCAGGCCGATGCAGATGGCACCCATGACACCGACGAAACCGGCCGCCGGGGTGATCGCCACCAGCCCGGCAACCGCACCGGAAGCGGCACCGAGCATCGACGGCTTGCCTTTCAGCATCCATTCCGCCAGCATCCAGGACATCGCCGCGCAGGCGGTTGCCACCCAGGTATTGACCATCGCCAGGGCGGCACCACCGCTTGCCTCGAGCGCCGAGCCGGCGTTGAATCCGAACCAGCCGAACCACAGCAGCGAGGCACCGATCATCGTGAAGGTCAGGCTGTGCGGTGCCATCGACTCACGCCCGTAGCCGATCCGCTTGCCGATGACGATGGCACCGATCAGGCCGGCAATCGCGGCGTTGATGTGCACCACGGTGCCACCGGCGAAATCGAGCGCCCCCTTCTGGAAGAGGAAACCGGCCGTCGCGGTGGCCGCCTCGCCGGCTGCCGCGTCGACATAGGCGTCCGGGCCTGCCCAGTACCACACCATGTGCGCCATCGGCACGTAGGAGAGCGAAAACCAGATCACCATGAAGACCAGGATGGCGGCGAACTTCGCCCGCTCGGCGAAGGCGCCGACGATCAGCCCGCAGGTGATCGCCGCGAAGGCGCCCTGGAAGATGACGTAGGCGAGTTCGGAGATGACCACCCCCTTGGAGAAGGTCGCCGCGACCGAGTCGACAGTGATCCCTTTCAGGAACAGCTTGTCGAACACGCCGAAGAAGCCTCCACCCTCGGTGAACGCCAGCGAGTAGCCGTACACCACCCAGAGCACGCTGATCAGCGAGAAGGTGACGAACACCTGCATCAGCACCGACAGCATGTTCTTGCTGCGCACAAGGCCACCATAGAAAAGGGCCAGGCCGGGAATCGACATCAGGATGACGAGCGCGGCGCTGGTCATCACCCAGGCGTTGTCGCCCTTGTTGGCAACCGGTGCCGGGGCGGCAGCAGGAGCGGCAGCGTCGGCGGCTGCCGCCGCGGGCACCACGGCTGTCGCCGCGGGGGCCGCCGTCGGTTTGTCTTCAGCCCAGGCCGGAGCGCCGATGGCGACGGCTCCGAGCACGGCCAGAACTGCAAATAAGCGCTTCATGATCTACTCCTCACAGGGCATCCTCACCGGTTTCGCCGGTGCGGATGCGAATGACTTCCTCGATTGCCGAAATGAATATCTTGCCGTCACCGATCTTTCCGGTACTGGCCGACTTCTCGATTGCCTCGATCACCTGCTCAAGGAGCGCGTCGCTGATCGCGGCTTCGACCTTGACCTTTGGCAGGAAGTCGACAACGTACTCGGCGCCGCGATACAACTCGGTGTGCCCCTTCTGACGCCCGAATCCCTTCACCTCGGTGACAGTTATTCCCTGCACGCCGATCGCCGACAGCGCTTCTCGTACTTCGTCAAGCTTGAAAGGCTTGATGATGGCGGTTACCAGTTTCATGTTGCTCTCCATGTCTTGGGGAGGACTGGCCTCCCCGACCGATTGTTGATCGTTGCCAGGAACAATCACCTGGAAGCTGCGGCTGACGGAAACCACGGCAATGCCGCGACCGGCGTCCTTGATATGCGAGCCAACGTCGAGCGTGCCGTGGTCGTCGGACATCGAGTTGCTGAAGCAGTACGGCAGCCAGCTCGAAACGCCGGGGTCTGCGCCATCACTGACGGAGACAGAGCGGCCGCGAGCAGCGTCAGAAAAGCAGTAGTCTTCATGGTCTGAGCCTCAAGAAAAAGATCACAACCAGCACTTAGCAGAATTCGTGCCAAGCTAGTTTCCGTCAATTCGTCAATGACTTGACAAGCTGACGGCGGCCTGCAAACACGGATGCTGCACTGCCATAGAACAATTCCGCGCGGCTACGCACCGCCGTGGTGCATGGCCAGACGAAGACCTCGTCTGTGCTAAACTCGGTCCACCCTGCAACCACTTGCTCCGGCGGTGAAGATCATGCTCGACCCCAGGATCCTTGAAGAAATCGGCCAGCGTCTTGGCGGCATCATCGCTGCCAGTCCGGCCGCGGACATCGAAAGGAACGCGCGCGCGCTCCTCGCCAACGTCTTCGCCAAACTCGATCTCGTCAGTCGCGAGGAGTTCGACATCCAGACGCAGGTGCTGCAACGCACGCGCGAGAAACTGAAGGCCCTCGAGGCACGGATCGAGCGCCTCGAGAATCCGCCCGCACAGCCCGATTGAGAGCCGCGAGTCGGCGTGCCGGCGCGTCGTCCGACGCGGCAGCTCGTCCGTCGTCGTGCCAGCGTGACTACTCGCCGTGTCCCTCGCCATCGTCCATAGCCGCGGTCTCGACGGACTGGCAGCGCCGGAGGTTGCCGTCGAAGTGCATCTGGCGGGTGGGCTGCCGAACCTGACGCTGGTTGGGCTGCCGGATACCGAAGTCAAGGAAGCGCGCGACCGGGTGCGTGCCGCGCTGCAGAACTCGGGCTTCGACTTTCCCCGCAGGCGCATCACCGTGAACCTCGCACCAGCCGACCTGCCGAAGGAATCCGGACGCTTCGACCTGCCCATGGCGCTCGGCATCCTGGCGGCATCGGGCCAGATCCCTTCGCGGTCGCTGGCCGAGTACGAATTCGCCGGCGAACTGTCGCTTTCGGGCGAACTGCGACCGGTCCGCGGCGCCCTGGCGATGGTACTGGCGGCCGGTGACAGCGGCCGCAGCTTCATCCTGCCCGCCGCCAGCGCGCATGAGGCGGCGCTGGCCGGCCGGGTACGCGTCCTGGCGGCAGCCAGTCTGCTCGAAGTCTGTGCTCAGCTGACCGGACAGGCAGCCTTGCCGGTCTGCCAGGCGACGCCCGGCGACGGCGGCGGCGGCGACGGCGACTATCCCGATCTCGCCGACGTGCGCGGCCAGGCGCAGGCCAAGCGTGGACTCGAGATCGCTGCCGCCGGCGGACATTCGATCCTCTTCGCGGGTCCCCCGGGGACCGGGAAGTCGATGCTCGCCAGCCGGCTGCCGGGCCTGCTGCCGCCAATGACGCTGGCGGCAGCACTCGAATCGGCGGCCGTGCTGTCGCTCACCGGGCAGTTTCGTCCGCAGCTCTTTCGCCACCATCCCTATCGCGCACCGCACCACACGGCTTCTTCGGCAGCTCTGGTTGGTGGTGGCAGCGTTCCGCGTCCGGGCGAGATCTCGTTGGCGCACCAGGGCGTCCTCTTCCTCGACGAACTCCCGGAGTTCGACCGGCGGGTTCTCGAAGCACTGCGGGAGCCTCTCGATTCGGGACGCATCCACATCTCGCGCGCCGCCCGTCAGGCTGATTTCCCGGCGCAGTTCCAGCTCGTCGCAGCGATGAATCCGTGTCCGTGTGGTTATCACGGCGATGCGCGCGGCCGTTGCCGCTGCACCCCGGACCAGATTCTGCGCTACCGCAGCAAGCTCTCCGGTCCGCTGCTCGACCGCATCGACCTGCAGCTCGAGGTTCCCGCGGTGCCCGCCGAAGTCCTGCAGCAGGCGCCGGATGGCGAAGCGTCGGCGACCGTGCGCGAGCGGGTGACGGCCGCGCGCGAGCGACAGCTCGCGCGCCAGGGAAAACCGAATTGCCGTCTGAGCACGTCCGAGATCGACCACCATTGCCAGCCGCAGGCAGCAGCGGCAGCGCTGCTGAAGCAGGCAATCAGTCGCTTCGAGCTCTCCGCACGAGGCTTTCACCGCCTGCTCAAGGTGGCGCGGACGATCGCGGATCTGGCAGGGCAGCAGACGATCGAGGCCGCGCACGTTGCCGAAGCCGTGCAGTACCGTCGTTTCACCAAAGATTGACTGAGGACGATCGCTAGCCGCCGATCACGGTGTCTGCGCTCAGCCGCCGATGTGCATCTGATACTTTGCGCCGTTGGAAAACGTGCAGGTTCCCGCCCCCTGATACGGCGTCGTCAACTGGTATTCGCACGACATGAACATGCCGCCCGGGCTGTAGGCGCTGGCGACGCCGCGCTTTTCATCCTCGACGATGCGCGTCGCTTCACCGGTCAGGACCTGGCCCTCGTACTCGACCAGAAAACGGCCCTTGCCGGTCATCATGTTGGTGACCGACCCACTGATGACGCCACTCCGTGTCGCCCTTTCGTTGGCGGGATAGAGTCGAACCGGAAGCGTCGCCTGCGCCGCAGTGCCCATCGCCTGCGGTCGCGTCGCGAGTTGCCCGGGCTGCGGTGGGGCCCCCGTCGGCAGCGGCGTTCCGGACGGTGGAAGTGGGTAATGATGGTAATAGACCCCACCATCGGGCCCCACCACCGGCACCACGTAACACGCAGCCGTGACGACCGCCGCGAGCACCGGCGGCGCGAAGCGTCGCCACGATGGATGGGATGCAGTTCTCGACATCATGTTCTCCTTTCCAGAAAGTTGGCGGCTCAGGTGGACCGTCAGTCCCAGTATAGTAAAGATCAATCCCATGCCAGGGCGATCTGCGGCCCTGTCCGGTACCCCGCCAATTCCGGGATGCCGCAGTGGTTCCCTACCACCGACGAGAGCTGGCCCAGACCGCCGACGCACACGTGCTTCCGCTGTACGCACGACTGCGCCACGGCGGAGGGTGCCAACCCAAAAGCGGCTTCGCAGGCGCCGCTTCGTCTATACTCCGCAGCTGAAGCCATTGCTTGTGGCAACCAGACTTGGAGCAACCGGTATGTTCAAGATCGCCTCGGCCAGCATCATTGGCGGCAGCTTGCTGGTCGGCGCCCTCGCCGCCTGCGACGCCGACCAGCTGGGCAGGCTGCGGCCCGGAAGCAGCACGGCCAGCGAGGTGAAGGCCGTGATGGGCGAGCCGACGCTGGAATGGCGGGAGGCAGACGGCTCGCGCGTCTGGGAGTATCCGCGCACGCCACAAGGAATCGTCAATTACCTCGTCGTCATCGGCCCCGACGATGTGCTGCGCGAGGTCCAGCAGGTTCTGACCGAGGCGAACTTCGCCAGGGTCAGCGTCGGCATGACTCGCGACCAGGTGCGGCGCCTGCTTGGTCGCCCGGCCCACGAGACCTTTTTCCCCCTCAAACGGGAAACGATCTGGGACTGGAAGACGAAGGTGGACTCGGGCATGGAGTGGTACTTCAACGTCCATTTCGGCGAGGACGGGCGGGTGACCGGAAGCAGCACCAACTTCGTTCCCAAAGGCTGAGGGCAAACGCGCCGCGCGAACGGCAGCGGCGCGACCCGGCGAGACAAGGAAAGGAGCGGCGCGGGTGCCATTCGGGACACTCGCTGCCGGATGCCCGGAGACTGGCGATGCATGGCCTGCACCTGACTGCCGAACTCTACGGATGCCGCTGCGAGCGGCGACTCCTCGATGACGCCGGCGCCCTGCGCGAACTCTGTCTCACCGTCTGTTCGCTGCCAGGGCTGACGCCGCTCGCCGAGGTCTTCCACCAGTTCGCCAGCAACGGGGAAGCGGCCGGCGCCACCGGCGCGGTGGTGCTCGCCGAGTCGCATCTGGCGGTGCACACCTGGCCGGAAGCGGCGGCAGTGACGCTCGATCTGTACGTCTGCAACTTCAGCCAGGACAACAGCGGTGCAGCTCGCCGGGCCTGTCAGGCGCTGATCGCCGCCTTTGGACCAGGACGGATCGTCCGCCGCGAACTGGAGCGAGGCATCGCTGCCGGCGCGGCCGCTACGCGCGCTTTCGACCCCGACAGCGACAGTGAATAGCCGGCGGATCCCGGGGTATACTCGGGGATCAGGACGCAAGACATAACAGGGAGGCCTTGTGGAATCGCTTCGCATCACGCTCGATCAATCCGAAATCCCCACCCACTGGTACAACGTCGTCGCCGACATGCCGACGCCGCCGGAGCCGCCACTGGCTCCGGACGGCAAGCCGGTGTCGCCGGAGCAGATGGGAATGATCTTTCCGATGGCCATCCTCGAGCAGGAAATGTCGGCCGAACGCTGGATTCCGATTCCCGAGCCCGTACGACAGATCTATCGCCTCTGGCGGCCGTCGCCATTGATTCGTGCCCGCAGACTCGAGGAAGTGCTGCAGACGCCGGCGAAGATCTTCTACAAATACGAAGGCGTTTCCCCCGCTGGATCGCACAAACCCAACACCGCCGTACCGCAGGCCTACTACAACCAGCAGGCAGGGATCAGGCGCATCACGACCGAAACCGGTGCCGGTCAGTGGGGCTGCTCGATGGCTTTCGCCGGCCAGATGTTCGGTCTTGAAGTGCGTGTGTACATGGTCCGGATCAGCTACGAGCAAAAACCCTTCCGCCGCTCGATGATGCAGACTTGGGGCGCCGAGGTCTTTGCCAGCCCTTCGGCGATGACGCAGACCGGCCGCGATCTGCTCGCCCGCGACCCGGCAAACCAGGGTTCGCTCGGGATCGCAATTTCCGAGGCCGTCGAGGAGGCCGCTTCGCGCTCCGACACCAGCTACGCGCTGGGCTCGGTACTCAATCACGTTGCCCTGCACCAGACGATCATCGGTCAGGAAGCGAAGAAACAGTTCGAGAAGGCTGGCGACTGGCCGGATGTGGTCTTCGCGCCCTGTGGCGGCGGCTCGTCCTTCGCCGGTGTTGCCTTCCCGTTCATCGCCGAAAACGCCGCCGGCGGGCGCAACGGCCGCCCGACGCGACTCGTGGCCGTCGAACCGACCTCGTGTCCGACGCTGACCAAGGGGGCCTACGCCTACGATTTCGGCGACGCCTCCGGCTTCACCCCGCTGATGAAGATGTACACCCTCGGCCATGACTTCATGCCGCCGGGAATTCATGCCGGCGGCCTGCGTTACCACGGCGACTCGCCGCTTGTCTCGCGGCTCTATCACGACGGGCTGATCGAGGCGGTTGCCGTGCCGCAGCTGGCGACCTTCGAGGCCGGCGTGATGTTTGCCCGCGCCGAGGGGGTGATTCCGGCACCCGAGTCGAACCATGCGATTCGGGCAGCGATCGACGAGGCCGTGCGCTGCCGGGAAACTGGCGAGAGCAAGACCATCTTCTTCAATCTCACCGGCCACGGCCACTTCGACATGGCCGCCTACGACCGCTACTTCGCCGGTCAGCTCGAGGACTTCGAGTACCCGCAGGAAGCGATCCGCGCTTCACTGGAGCATCTGCCCAAGCTCTGATGGTGGTCCCGATGCGCCTGGCGGTCTTCGCTCTCGTCCTCGCCAACCTGCTGCTTTTCGTCTGGGCGCGCGGCTATCTTGGCGCGCCGGCCGAGCCGGATTCGCGCCGCGCCGAGCAGCAGCTGCTGCCGGAGCGCGTCGTCGTCGTCTCCCGCGGCGAGCCACCGCCGTCGGCCAGACACAAGGAAGACGGCGAGACGGCGGGCGAGCGCAAGCCGAACGAAAGCTGCCAGATCTGGAGTGATCTGGCAGCCAGCGAGGCGGACCAGGTCGAGCAACTGCTGCAGGAGGGCTTTGCGGCATTCCGCGCGAGCCGCCGCACGGTCAACGAGAACAGCGGCTACTGGGTCTATGTGCCGCCGCTCGCGAACAAGGAGGAAGTGAGCAAGAAGACTGCAGAACTGCAGCAGCTCGGCGTCGACGATTTCTTCGTCGTTCAGGCCAGCGGGCCGAATCAGCTGGCGATCTCGCTCGGCACCTACCGCACCGAGGAGGCGGCCAACGCCGGCCTCGAAGCCCTGCGCGCAAAGGGAGTGAAGTCGGCCAGAATGAGCGAACGCAGGGGCAAACCGACCTATGTGATCCTTGAAATCCGCGGCCCTGCAGCACAGGCCGAAGCCCTGCAGCAGTCGATTGCGGCCAAGCTGCCCAAGGCGACTGGCAGAGCCTGCAAGGCGAACGCGGTGACTGCGCCATGAGCTTCGTCGTCGGCCTTACCGGCGGCATCGGCAGTGGCAAGAGTACGGTCGCCGACCTCTTTGCCGCGCGGGGCGCAGCGCTGGTGGATACCGATCTCATCGCCCACCAGCTGACGGGGGCGAACGGTGGCGCAATGGCGGCAATCGCCACGGTCTTTGGCGACACCGTCCTGCGCGCCGACGGCGGGCTCGACCGCGCGGCGATGCGTTGCCTCGTGTTTGCCGACCACTGCGCCAGGGCCAGACTCGAAGCCATCCTGCATCCGCTGATCCGACAACGAAGCGACGAATGCTGTAGCGCCGCGACGACGGCGCCCTACGTCGTGCTGGTCGTACCGCTACTCGTTGAATCAAAGACTTACCATGATCGGACCGATCGCATTCTGGTCGTCGATTGCAGCGAGGAGATGCAGGTCGGGCGCGTGATGAGCCGCAGCGGGCTGACCGCGACGGAGGTCAGGGCGATCATCGCCAGCCAGGCGTCGCGCGACGAACGCCGGCAAGCGGCGGACGATCTGGTGGTCAACGACGGCACCATCGAGCTACTCGTACCACAGGTGGAAAGCCTGCACCGCCGCTATCTTGAGCTGGCGGCGAGCAAAGCTCATGTTCACCGTTGAGGTTTTGCTGCAAATGCTTCAGAATCATCAGAAATCGTCCACCCCGATGCTGGCGGCAGTGTGATCACCTACGAATATCCCTTCAATGAGCGCATACGCACACTGCTGCGGCTGGAGGATTTATTCCACAAACTGAGCAGCTTCATGCAGCGGGACGGCTCGCAGGAGCACCATGTCGTTCTCCTGACGCTGTTCGAGATCCTCGACGTGGCCGGTCGCGCCGACCTGAAGATGGACCTGATTCAGGAACTCGAGCGCCAGCGTCAAAGCCTGTTGGCTTTTCGCAACAATCCGGACATCTCGGAGGATGCGCTCTCCGGCGCTCTCTACGAGATCGAAAATGCCTCGGCGGCGCTGCTGGGAATGGCGGGCAAGATCGGCCAGCACCTGCGTGACAATGACTGGCTGATGAGCATCAAGAGTCGTGCCAGCATCCCCGGCGGCGTCTGTGAGTTCGATTTGCCCTCTTACCACTACTGGCGACATCAGCCACCCGACCTTCGCCGCGATGCGCTGCTCGCCTGGTTACAGCCGCTACTGCCCCTGCGTGACGCCCTGACGATCGTCCTCCGTCTGCTGCGCGCCAGTGGCCGCTCGGAGCACCACGTCGCCACCAGCGGTGCCTTCCAGCTCATGCTCGGTGGCAGCACTGCCCAGAGCACGTCGCAGATGGTCCGCATCTCGCTCAAGCTGCACGATCCCTACATCCCCGAGATCAGCGCCAACAAGTACGCGCTGAACATCCGCTTCACCCGCCCGGACAGCGATCATCGACCGCGCCACTGTGACAGCGATGTCGAGTTCGACATGCTGTTCTGCAATCTGTGAGGCTGCTTCAGGGCAACTCGTGAAGAATCGGCACCCGGTTCTCGCTGCGGTGGCAGCGGCTTCGTCCGCCGGAACAGCAGCAAGCCCCCCGACAGCGGCATCAGCCGACTGACATCGGCGGCGGCGCGAGGCCAGCCCGGCGCCACCGATGCTGGCTGCCAGCCGCTACTTGCCGGTCGCCGCTCGCGACGCCCAGCCGGGCTACTGATGCAATGACCCCCGCCGGCACCAGGGGTTTGCCACGGGCTACCAGTTCGTCTCGCGCTCGGGCGTTGCCGTCACCTTGTGAATCGAGAGATCGGCGCCGTTGAACTCCTGCTCGCGATCGAGACGAAGCCCGACGGTGCTCTTCAGCAACCCGTAAACCACGGTGCCACCCACAAGGGCAATGCCGATCGCCAGCGCGGTCATCAGGAGCTGCGGCATGAACGCCACGCCGCCGACGCCGCCGAGCGCCTTGCTGCCGAAGATGCCGGCGGCGAGCCCTCCCCAGGCGCCACACAGACCATGCAGCGGCCAGACGCCGAGAACGTCGTCGATCTTCCAGCGGTTCTGCGTCAGCGTGAACATGAGGACGAACAGGCCGCCGGCCACACCACCGACGACCAGAGACCCCATCGGGTGCATCAGATCGGAGCCGGCGCACACCGCGACCAGACCGGCGAGCGGGCCGTTGTGCACGAAGCCCGGGTCGTTCCTGCCGGCAACCATCGCCACCAGAGTGCCACCAACCATCGCCATCAGCGAGTTCATCGCCACCAGCCCGGAAATCTTGTCGATCGTCTGCGCGCTCATGACGTTGAAGCCGAACCAGCCGACGGTCAGAATCCACGCGCCGAGAGCCAGAAAGGGGATCGATGACGGCGGGTGCGCCGACACCCTGCCCTCCTTCGTATAGCGACCATAACGCGCACCGAGCAGCAGAACCGCGGGCAGGGCGATCCAGCCGCCCATCGCATGCACGACGACGGAACCGGCGAAATCATGGAACTCCTCACCATAGGTGGCCTTGAGCCACGCCTGGATGCCGAAGGCCTGATTCCAGGCAATGCCTTCAAACAATGGGTAAATCAGCGCCACGATCAGGAAGGTCGCCGCCAGCTGCGGGTAGAACCTGGCCCGCTCGGCGATGCCGCCCGAGACGATGGCCGGAATGGCCGCGGCGAAGGTCAGCAGGAAGAAGAACTTGGTCAGCTCGAAGCCGTTCTTCTCGAGCAGGGTGTCGGCACCGGCGAAGAAATTCACGCCGTAGGCGATGCTGTAGCCGACAAAGAAATAGGCAATCGTCGACACCGAGAAATCGGTCAGAATCTTCACCAGCGCATTGACCTGACTCTTCTTGCGCACCGTTCCCAGTTCGAGAAAGGCAAAACCGGAATGCATCGCCAGCACCATGATGCCGCCGAGCAGGATGAAGAGAACGTCGCTACCAGACTTGAGTGCTTCCATGGCTCCTCCAGGGGTTCGGGATGGAGCCATCAAGCAAGTCCCGTTCCAGGCTTGTCACGCCCCGGAATCGACCACTTTCGGCAGCGCGGAGCGGCTGCGCACACACTGCTGGTGCATCGCGAAGGCCGAACGCACCAGAACGGGGCGGCAGCGCCCCCGGCCGCAACAGGGGCGACCTACGGTGGTGCGGCGCCAGCCGGCAGGAGAACCCACATCTGCCCTTGCTGCTTCATGCGTCCCGCCTGGTTGCCGGCGGCGGCGCCGAAACCCCAGAAGAGGTCGGCGCGGACGACGCCACGAATCGCGCCGCCGGTGTCCTGCGCCATGACCAGCCGACGCCAAGGCTGCGCGGAATCGGGCAGAGTCGTCGCCAGGAAGACGGGGGCGCCCAGGGTGACATGGCGGGGATCGACGGCGATGCTGCGCTCGGGGGTCAGCGGCACGCCCAGCGCCCCTTTCGGACCGTCGCCGTCCTTGCCCCGGAGCGTTTCTTCGCGAAAGAAGACGTAACTCGGGTTGGCGTTCAGCAGTTCGCTCACCCGGCCCGGGTTGGCGCGCGCCCACTGCTTGATCGACGACATCGACGCCTGTTCGAGGCTCATCTCGCCGCGGTCGACGAGCACGCGGCCGATCGACTGATAGGGGTGGCCGTTCTGGTCGGCATAAGCCAGTCGAAGCTTGCTGCCGTCCGGCAGTTGCACACGCCCGGAACCCTGCACCTGCAGGAAGAAGAACTCGACCGGGTCATCGACGTAGAGCAGCACCCGATCAACATGGTCGTTGTCGCGGCTGCTGATCTCGGCGCGCGAGAAGTACGGAACCACCTTGTTGCCCTGCAGGCGACCGCGCAGACGCATGTTCTTCAGCTCTGGCAAGACGCTGGCAAGGTCAATCGTCAGCAGGTCGGGGGGAACGCCGAGAACCGCTTGCAGATAGGGTTTGCCGCGTGTGCGCGAGCCACGCAGCAGCGGTTCGTAGTAGCCGGTCACCAGGCCGCGGCTCGAGCCGTCGGGATTGGTCAGCAGCCAGGGCTGCAGCCGTGACTCGAAGAAACGCCTGACGGCAGGAACTGCCGGCGCCTCCATTCCCCTGGCCTCGTCGCAGACCGCCTTCCATTGCGGCCACTGTGGCCGGCTGGCGAGGCCGCGGCAGGACTGCAGGAACGGCGGCCAGGCGGCGGCCACATCGTCGTCGTTCCAGCCTGGCAGATCGCTCCAGCGTGCCGGCTGCAACGGCCTGGCGTCGGCCCGGGCGGCGATCGCCGGCGCTGCCGGGCAAACGGGAGCTGGCGGACACTCGACGCTGCCCGTGCCGCTGCTGGCAGGGGGCTTGGTGGTGGTGCTGCAGGCGGCGAGCAGCGCCACCAGGGAGATCGTGACGAGGCAGCGTGATTGGCTTTTGCGGATCATTTGGCTAGAGTGTCGGGTTCGTACAATCTGCCAAGTATACTGTTCTGTTCGATGAGCGATCCACTGGCGCAACTGGCCTCCTTTCTCGCGCGCGCCGAGCGCCTTCTCGATCGCCTTGAGCCGCTGCTGCCACCAGCAGAGCGGGTCCCCGACTGGAGCGCGGCACATGCCTTCCGCTGGCGCAGCGCAAACGGTTCCGGCTACCTGCAGGCGATTCGCCGCCTGCCACAAATCCGCCTAGCCGACCTGCGCGACATCGACGAGCAGAAAGCACGCCTCGAAAGCAATACACGCCAGTTCATCGCCGGGCTGCCGGCCAACAACGTCCTGCTCACCGGTGCCCGCGGCTCGGGAAAGTCATCACTGATCAAGGCGCTGCTGAACGAGTACGCGCGACAGGGTTTGCGCGTCATCGAGGTCGAGAAGGCCGAGCTGACCGACCTGCCGCAGATCGTCGAACTGCTCGATGAACGCCCGGAACGCTTCATCATCTTTTGCGACGACCTCTCCTTCGAGTCCGGAGACGCCCGCTACAAGGCGCTGAAGGTGGTACTCGACGGCTCGTTTGCGGCAGCGCCCGAGAATGTCCTGATCTACGCGACCTCGAACCGCCGCCATCTGATGCCCGAGTATTTCGCCGAGAACCTCGAAAGCAGGCGCGTCGGCGAGGAAATCCATCCCGGCGAGGCAGTCGAGGAGAAGATCTCGCTCTCCGAACGCTTTGGCCTCTGGATCTCGTTCTACCCCTTCGACCAGGAGGCGTACCTCGACATCGTCGCCCACTGGCTGCGGTCCTTCGGTTGCCGGCCGGACGAGGTTGCCGGCAGCGAACGAGCCGCCCTCAACTTTGCCGTCGAACGCGGTTCGCGCAGCGGCCGCGTCGCCTGGCAGTTCGCCCGCGACTGGGCGGGCCACCAGCAAAGCAGGGGCGCCAGCGCGGCACCGGTCTTGCCAGCAAGCTCGAGCAAGCGCGCCCGGAGCCGCTCGTGAGCGCCGCCACGCTGCCCGGCGACCGGCAGCTGCGGCGATGACCGTGATCACCGAAGTCGCGGCAGCGGTTCTGCTGCGCGGCGATCCGGCGGCGCCGCAGTTCCTCCTCGCGCAGCGCCCGCCGGGAAAGCCCTACGCCGGCTACTGGGAGTTCCCCGGCGGCAAGGTGGAAGCTGGCGAGACAGCGTACTGCGCACTGCAGCGCGAGTTGCAGGAGGAACTCGGGATCGGCGTCGAGCAGGCTTGGCCATGGGTCTGCTGCGAATTCACCTATCCACACGCGACGGTTCGCCTGCGCTTCTTTCGCGTCAACGCCTGGCGCGGCGAGCCGACGGCGATCGAGCACAGCGCGCTCGTCTGGCTGCGCGCCGGGCAGACGGCGAGCGTTGCTCCGATCCTGCCGGCAAATGGGCCGATTCTGCGCGCGCTCGCGCTGCCGGCGGTCTACGCTCTGACCAACGCCAGCGAGAACGGTGTCGAGGCCGAACTCGAACGTATCGGAACGGCACTGCGCAACGGCCTGCGCCTGATCCAGGTGCGTGACAAGACGCTGCCGGCCGACGACCGGCGGGACTTCGCGTGCCGCGTCATGCAGCTCGCAGCCACCCATCCGGCAGCCAGGGTTCTGGTCAACGACGACCTGCAGCTCGCCACGGCGATCGCAGCGCACGGCATCCACCTCTCTTCGGCCCACCTCCGGCAAAGGGCGAAGAGACCACCGCTGCCGCTGGTGGCCGCCTCGTGCCACGACGCCGAAGACCTCGCGCAGGCCGCTCACCTGCAGCTCGACTTCGCCGTCCTTGGTCCGGTGCTGCCGACACCCAGTCACCCGCAGGCAGCCGGCATGGGCTGGCAGCGGTTCGCAGATCTCAGCCGGCGCTCGCCGCTGCCGCTCTACGCGCTCGGTGGCCTGCAGCCGGGGTTGCTCGCCGAAGCCTGCCGGCACGGCGCGCACGGCATCGCGATGCTGCGCCGCTGGCCCTGACCGCGCGACAACGCCGTGCCGCGGCGACAGATGAAGCCGGCACGGCGATACCCGTTTGGTAGAATGCAGCCTTTGCCCGTTCGCACCGACGCCGATGACACGCAAGATTCTGGTCACATCCGCACTGCCCTATGCCAACGGTGCCATTCATCTCGGCCATCTGGTCGAGTACATCCAGACCGACATCTGGGTACGCTTCCAGAAGATGCGTGGGCATCTGTGCTGGTACGTCTGCGCCGACGACACGCACGGAACGCCAATCATGCTGCGCGCCGAGCAGGAGGGGATCACTCCGGAGGCGCTGATCGAACGGGTACATGGCGAGCATACGCGCGACTTCGCCGGCTTTCATGTCGGCTTCGACAACTACTACACGACGCATTCGCCGGAAACACGGGAGTGCGCGAACGAGATCTACGCGCGCCTGCGCCATGCCGGCCTGATCGAAACGCGAACGATCGAGCAGTACTACGACCCGCTGAAGCAGATGTTCCTGCCCGACCGCTTCATCAAGGGCGAATGCCCGAAGTGCGGCGCAGCCGACCAGTACGGCGACAACTGCGAGAGCTGCGGTGCAGCCTACACCGCCGACGAACTGAAGAATCCGTACTCGGCGGTCTCTGGTGCGCGCCCCGAGCTGCGCCAGTCCGAGCATTTCTTCTTCCGCCTCTCGGATCCCCGCTGCCAGATCTTTCTCCGCCGCTGGACGCAAGCCGAGGGCCGCCTGCAGAACGAAGCGGCGAACAAGCTGCAGGAGTGGCTTGGTGGCGCCGACGAGAACCGGCTCACCGACTGGGACATATCACGCGACGCACCGTACTTCGGCTTCGAGATCCCGGATGCGCCGGGCAAGTACTTCTACGTCTGGCTCGACGCGCCGATCGGTTACATGGGCGCCTTCCGCAATCTGTGCCGCCGCCAGGGACTCGACTTCGACGAGTACTGGCGGCCCGGCTCGACGACCGAGCTCTACCACTTCATCGGCAAGGACATCCTCTACTTCCACGCTCTGTTCTGGCCGGCCGAACTCGAGCACGCCGGCTACCGCACGCCGAGCAAGGTCTTCGCGCACGGTTTCCTGACCGTCGACGGCGCCAAGATGTCCAAGTCGCGCGGCACCTTCATCACCGCCGCCAGCTATCTCGCGCAAGGGCTCGACGCCGAATGGCTGCGCTACTACTACGCCGCCAAGCTCGGCAGCTCGATGGAGGACATCGATCTCAACCTCGACGACTTCATCGCCCGCGTAAATTCGGATCTGATCGGCAAGTTCGTCAATATCGCCAGCCGCTCGGCCGGTTTCATCGCCAGGAAGTTCGCTGGTCGCCTGTGCACCTGCGACGAGTCGCTACCGGCGATCCAGGCGATACGCGAACGCCGCCTGCTGATCGCCGAACACTACGAGGCGCGCGAGTTCAGCAAGGCGATCCGCGAGATCATGGCCCTCACCGATCTCGCCAATCAATACGTGGATAGCGTCAAGCCCTGGGAACTGGCGCGCCAGCCGGGCCGCGAAAGCGAACTGCAGGCAGCCTGCAGCAATGCCATAAACCTCTTCCGCCTGTTTGCCGTTCTGCTCAAGCCGGTTCTGCCGGCGCTTGCGGCGAAGACCGAAGCCTTCCTCAACGTCGCGCCGCTGCTCTGGGACGACAGCGCGACGGTCCTCGCCGCCGGCCACACGATCAACGCCTACCAGCACATGCTGACGCGGGTCGACAAGCAGCAGATCGACGCCCTGCTTGCCGCCAATCGCGAGTCGCTGGCAGCCACACCGCAAGCGGCGCCGCAGAAACACGCCGAGCACCAGGAGAAGATGGCCGCCACCGCCGCTGCACAGGCAGCCGTCGCGACAGCCTCCGGGCCGCACATCAGCATCGACGACTTCCTGCGCAGCGACCTGCGCGTCGCCCGCATCAGCGAAGCCGGGCAGGTCGCAGGCGCCGACAAGCTGCTGCGGCTGCTGCTCGACGTCGGCCCTCTGGGAACGCGACAGGTCTTTGCCGGCATCAAGACCGCCTACGATCCGCAGACGCTGGTCGGCAGGCTGACGGTGATGGTCGCCAACCTGGCACCGCGCAAGATGAAGTTCGGCATGTCCGAAGGAATGATCCTCGCCGCCTCCGACGCGGCCGGCGAGACTCCGGGCATCTTCCTGCTGGCGCCGGATACCGGCGCGCAGCCCGGCATGCGAGTCCGCTAGAACGCGCATGGACCAGCGTCGCCGCCCGCGAGTCACCGTGAAAGTGATGCTCTATGCGCTGCTCGACGTTGCCGGCACACTGATCCTCGCCAGCGGCCTGATGTGGCTGGCGCGACAGCAGACGCTGTTCATCCCGGGGTTCCCGACGAGCACAGCGACCGCCGTCGTGACCGTGGTGGCGGGCCTCGCATTGATGCTGTGGTCAGTGGCAGGGATCATTCGTGAACTGTCGCGGCAGAGCCCGGCCGATGGCTGTGGCAACTGAGGAGCAGCCGCTGCCGGCATGCCCGCCTGGTGGCGGATCAGCTCAGGGTTTTCGCGCCGGGTCGGCGGACACCAGTTGGAAGACCCCCTCGGCGTAGCGATGCGTGAAGGGGGTGCTCGATTCGATGCCTTCCGAGTAATCGAGGATCCGGTAGCCGGCGAAGCCGCGCTGGCGCTGCAACTGCAGCGCTCGCCGCTTGAAGATCAGGCCGGATTCGCCGTCACCGCCGATGCGGAAACTCTTGGCACGCATCGCCAGCCGGTAGGTGTCGCCCTCGAGCATGGTCTCCTCGATCGTCCAGTTGGGCGCCAGCGGATCGTAGATGACGTAGGCGACGACCGCCGCGGCAGCACTGAAGTTCAGGTACTGTGCCGGCCCACCGTACTGGCTCGCCATGTAGCCGACCGACCCGACGAGAGCGACGGCCTTGGCCGGCGGCAGGCTTGCCGTCGGGTTCGGAGCCTGCGTGAAGGCGTGGTCGTACGGCTGACTGACCACTGCCGGCTGCCCGTTCCAGTCAACCGTGCCACAGGCGCCGAGCACAGCCACTGACAGCAAGGCCACGGGAGTACGCACGGAGCAGACGCCGTTCAGAGGTATTTGAACAGGCTCAACCCGCTGATCGCGACAAAGGACTTCTGCGCGGCCTCGAGACTGACCTGCTCCCGGGTGAAATCCGAGATCGCCCGAACATAGTCGAGGTCGACGAGATCGGACAGACTCTGCTGATACTGGATATCGAGCACGGTGGCGTTGTCGCTCAGATCCTCAAGGGTCTGCAGGCGGGTGCCAACGCTGGACTGCACCTGGCCAACCCTGGCCAGCGCCTGATCGATGCCTGCCAGGTGCCCCTGCATCCTGCCCGTGAACTCGGTACGTGCCGTGCTCGAGTCGAGCGGCCGGCGCAGAAGGTCGATCATCTCCTGCACGGTCTGGAAGGCGCTCTTGTTGACGCTCGGCCTGATGCTGAAGGTATCGCCGGCAGCGGGAGATCCCGTGATCACCACCTGGGCACCGAAGTCGGCCCCTGCCGACGGCGCCGGTGGTTGGGTCGTGACCAGCGGGATCGCCTGTCCTGGCGTGAAGGGCACGACCGGGCCGACCGCGGCTGCCGGCAGCGGCGCCGCCGGCGGTGGTGGCTGCGAAACGTCGAACAGCTGATAGCTGCTCACCCCGGCGGCCGACGAGAAGCGGATCTGCAAGGCGCGATCCTCCGTTCCCTGCCACGCGAAGCCACCGTTCAGGGCAGCCTCCCACTGTCCCTGGTCGAGTACCGAGCCCTGGCTGATGACGCCGCTTCCCTGATTCGCGAGAGCCGTCCCGTTGCCACTGGCGGCGGCGACGAAACTGCCGTTGCCTTCACGAATCTGCATGAACAGTTCGCTGCCGGCGACGCTCGTCGCCATCTGCTGCGATGCAGCCACCTGCAGCAGGCGCTCGCCATCGTCACCGGCATAGCTGACGAAGCCGGTCGTTGCGGGTGGCACTGCGGCGCCACGGGCAAAGGGCATCGCCGCCCCGCGGTGACCGGAGAACAGGTATTCGCCCTCGGCGCTGCGGGTATTGGCAATGCCAAGCATCTCGTCGAACCTCGCCTCCAGCTCGCTGGCGATCGCCTGCCGATCGGTGTTCGAGAGGACGGTATTGCCGGCCTGAATGGCCCGGCTGCGGACGCTCTGCAAGACCTCGGTCAGACTCGTCAGCTGGCTGTCGACGAGCCGCAGGCGGTCGGTCGCAATGCCCTGATTGCGCGCGTATTGAGCGCCGATATCCTTCGCCTGAGTGACTTCCAGCGCCCGCGCGGCAGCGACCGGATCGTCAGCCGGAGTGAGCAGGCGGCGCCCGCTGGAAAGCTGCTCCTGCAGCTTGAGGAGCTGGTTCTGCCGACGCTCGATTCCGTTTGCTCCCGCCGCGTAAAGCTGGCTGGTACTGATGCGCATCCAGTCCTCCTACCTCTCTAACGTCAATCTCGCGAAAAAGATGATCTACAACCGCAGCCCGCGCACAACCCGCATCCAGCGGCCGTGCTCGACCTGCGACGCTAACGGGCAGCGATGTTGAGGATCGTGTCGAACAGGCTGGTGGCAATCTGCAGCGCCTTTGCCGACGCCTGGTAGGCCTGCTGGTAGCGGATCAGATTGGCCGCTTCCTCATCGAGATTGACGCCCGATAACGAATCCCTGCTCTCCCTTGCCTGCTTGAGCAATGCCTTCTGCGCCTCACCACCGATCTGCGCCTGCCTGGTCCTGTTGCCGTTCTCACTGACCAACTGCGCGTAGCTTTCCTGAAAAGACGCCGTCCTGCCCGACATGGTGTCCAGCGTCTGCAGTTGTGCGAGCGCCAGAACGTTGCGGCCATCGGCGGTGGCGCCGGTGTTTCTGGCCAGCACAAAGCTGTCGCCGTTGTTCGGCAGGCCGCTGATGCTGAAACTGACGCCGCTCGGCGGGGTGGTATTGCCTGCACCGACGAGGGTAATGCTGGCACCGCTGGTGTAGGCGACGCCGCTGGCGGTGCTGGCGATCACCTGGGGTGCCCCACCGTCGATCGACACCCGGGTACCCGCCGGAAAATTGCGCAACTGTCCGTTGTCGTAGACGACGGTAAGCGGCAAGGCAGTGCCGAGGGCCTCGTATCCGGGCCCAACACTGCCGGGGGATATCCTCGCGGCCCCCGTATTGGCCGTTCCGGCGGCGGTGCGGATCGGCGCCGCCGCCGGGATCAGGCGCGGATCGGCGACCAGAGCGGGATTCAGCGCAATCTTCCGGGCAGCGTCTCGGGTCGGCTGAATCAGATAGCTGGCGCCCGCCGGCAACTGCCCGGAGGCAGCGACCGAGAAGCCTTGCGGCTCGCTCTGCAGTTGCACGTCGAGCGCAGCCATGTCGGCTGCCGTCCACTGCCGCTTGTCCGCCAGGCGGGTCAGCGTCACGCTGGCGCCGTCGGAAGTGAGGCGATAATCGCTCGCGGCGAGGTCGGTATAGAAGTTGCCGCTGAACGGAAGCGGCGTCGTGAAGGCTGCACTGACCGTCGGGCTGCCCGCGGGATTGCGATTGTCGGCGCGCACTCCGGGCTCGCCAACGGTGAACAGTGCCGGGGTGAAGCCCGACGGCGGCGGCGACAGCAGGGACTGCCCCAGGAGATCCTGCCCGAGTGCGCTCTGGGCGTTGAGGGTCTGCGCCAGCGACACCGCGCTGCGTCCCAGGTCGCTGCTCACCCGATCAAGCGACTCACTGCGGAAGGCGAGAAGACCTCCCAGCGCGCCGCCATCGATCAGCGACTCGGGCATCTCCTGCACCCCGGCGCCGCTCTTCAGCCCGACCACCAGACGTGAGGGATCGCTCGCCGAAACGGTGATCGCCAGCCCGATCGACTGCGAACCGACGACCAACTGCTGACCGTTGCCCACGAAAACGTTGATGCTGCCGTCGCCATTGGCGCTGGTTTTCGCCCTGATCAGCTGGTTCAGCTCGGCCACCAGGAAGTCGCGGGTGTCGAGGAGGTCGTTGGCCGAATGGCCGGTAGCGGCCTGGGCGACGCCGATCTGCTCGTTCAGCCGGGCAATCTGTTCGGCGTAGGAATTGATGGCCTTGACGCTGTCCCTGAGCTCGCCGTTGATGCCGTCGTACATCTGCGCCAACTGCGTGCCCAGCGACTGATAGCGGGCGCTCAATCCCTGCGCACTGGAGATCATCGTCTGGCGGCTCGGCAGGTGAGACGGATTGGCCGCCACCTGTGCAACACCATCAAAGAAAGCCTGGAGCGCCGGCGACAGGCCGGCATTGCTGTCGGCCAGCAGGTTGTCGATCTGCTTGATCTGTGCCGCATAGGTGTCGAGCTGGCTGGCGCCACTCTGCGAGCGATCGACCTGCTCCGTGAGAAAGCGGCTGTAGACCCGCTCGATGGTGGCGACGTGCGTGCCCTGCCCGAGAAAGCCCGAGCCCGTCATCACTCCGGCATTGCTGCCCTGGATCACCCGCTGCCGGGTGTAACCCGGAGTACTGGCGTTGGCGATGTTGTGCTCGGTCGTCTGCAACCCATGCTGCGCGGCCAACAGGCCGCTGACACCTGCACCGAGGATTCCTGAGCCCATGCGATAAGTTCCTGGTTGATGGTTCGGTCAACGGCAGCGTGGCGGAAAAGTTTAGCCTCACCGGAAAAAGGCTCAGGCGGCAGACAGTGCCTGGCGAAGCGTGTTGCCGCCAATGATGCGCGCCAGCTTGTCGGCGTACATCGGGTCGGTGGCATAGCCCGCCCGCTGCAGGGAGCGGGCAAACTGCACACCATCCTGCTGCCCGATGACGGACGAGTAGCGCGGGTGGTTGCTGAGGAGCTGGGCGTAGTCGCGGAAGGCTTCGGCATACGAACCGTAGGCGCGGAACTTCGCTCGCACCGTCTGCGCCACACCATCGACAAACTCGGTCGTCGGCACTTCAACGGTCGCTCCCGACCAGCCACGGCCGGCCTTGATGCCAAAAACATTGAAACTGGGCGAGCCGTCGGCCGTGCGCAGCTCGCGTTTTCCCCAGCCACTCTCGAGCGCCGACTGGGCGACCAGGAAGTGCGCCGGGACAGCGGTCCGCGCCGCGGCGTCGAGCGCGTGCGGCCAGACGCGCTCGACGAAGTCGCGCCGCCGCTGCGAGCTGTCGGCACTGCCTGCCGGCAACGCCGCCGCAGCAGCTTGTGGGCGCTGGCCCGCAGGCAGTGCTGCCGGCACGACCGCCAGCGGCCGCCCTACCGGCAGCAGCGACTGCGGCGGCAACCCAGGCGCCGGCGGCGCTGCTGCCGCAACGCCCTTCTGTTGCTGCGCCAGTTGCTTCTCGATCAATCCGGCAAAGCCAAGCGGCGCTTGCGAAGCCAGTTCCTGCGCCAGTTGCTGATCGCCTATCGCAGAGAAAAAGCGGCTCTGCTCGCTGTCAAGCAAGCCGCCGGCCGGCGTGGCATCGCGCATGCTCTTCAGCATCAGGTGCAGAAGCATTCCTTCGAACTGGCGGGCTGCCTGCCTGACGCCGGTCTGCGGATCCTGGCGCAGCCGGTTGCGCAGGTCGCTGGCGGCAGCAGGATCGAGTACGAGGCGTTGGCTTGCGAGGTCAGGAGCTTTCATGAGTGGAACATGGCTTCGTTCTCCGTCACGGCAGCTGTCAGATGATCTCGAGGTCGGCGCGCAGGGCGCCTGCTGCCTTCATCGACTGCAGGATCGACAGGAGATCCTGCGGCCCTGCGCCCAGCGCGTTGATCGCCTTTACCACCTCGGCAAGACTGACGCCGGCCTTGAGGTGGATCAGCGCCCCGCCGCCCTGCTTGATATCGATCTCGCTCTGCGTTGTCGTTACCGTTTCTCCGGCTGCCAGCGGGTTGGGTTGACTGACTTTCTGCTCGGTGTTGATGATCACCGAAAGATTACCATGCGCGACCGCGCAGGAGTCGATCGTCACGGTCTGGTTCATGACGACCGAGCCGGTGCGCGGATTGATGATCACTTTCGCCACCGTCTTCGTCGGTCGAATCTCGAGGTTCTCGATGCGCCCGAGGAAGGCGACGCGACTGCTCGCCTCCTCCGGTGCGATGACGCGAATCACTCGCCCGTCGACAGCCTGGGCAACGCCTGGCGCGGTATCGCGGTTGATCGCCTCGACCACTCTCTGCACGTTACCGAAATCCGTCGCTCCCAGCTCATAGTGCACGAACGGCCCCTGCCCGAGCGCCGTCGGAACTTCGCGCTCGACGGTCGCCCCGCCGGCGATACGGCCCGCGAGCAGGTGGTTGACGACCACCTTGCTGCCGCCAGACGCAGCGCCGGCGCCGCCGACCAGCAGGTTTCCCTGAGCCTGCGCGTAGATCTGGCCGTCGGCGCCCTTCAGCGGCGTCATCACCAGCGTCCCGCCGCGCAGGCTCTTGGCGTTCCCCATCGACGACACGGTGACGTCGATCTGCTGGCCAATCCGCGCAAAGGGTGGCAGGTTGGCAGTCACCATCACCGCGGCGACGTTCTTGAGCTGCAGTCCCTGCGCCGAGGTGACGGTGGTTCCCAGTTGCGCCAGCATGTTGATGATGCTCTGCGAGGTGAAGGGCGTCTGTGTCGTCTGATCGCCGCTGCCGTCCAGTCCGACGACCAGACCGTAACCGACCAGCTGGTTGTTGCGCACCCCCTGCAATGACGCCAGATCCTTGATTCTCTCAGCCGCCAACGCCGGGTTCAGCACGGTGAGGGCGAGTGCGAAAAGCACTGCCGACCCGCCCAGCCTGCAGCCAGACATCCTGGCGATGATCGAGCGCATGGCCAGGCTTCCTCAGAATGGCAGGACGGTAAGGAAGAAGCGGGCGAGCCAGCCGATCACCTGCGCTTCGCTGATGGCGCCGCTTTCCTTGTACTCGATCCGGGCATCGGCGATCTGCGACGAAGCGACGGTGTTGAAGGCGTTCACGAAATAGGGGTTTACGACGCCCGACAGGCGGATGTACTCCTGGCCATGACCGATCGCCACCTGTTTCTCGCCTGACACCAGCAAGTTGCCGTTCGGCAGCACTTCGACGACGGTCACCGTGATCGTCCCCGTGAAGACGTTGTTGGCGGCGGCGTCGCCCTTGCCGCTGGCGACGTTGCTGCTGCTCGCCTTCAGCTCGGTCAGCGTCTTCCCGGGCAGATTCAGGTTCGGCCCGATCGAGGCGTTGATGCTGCCCGTCTTGGCGATATTGTTGTTCGACTTGGTGGCCGCCGAAGTGTTCTCGGTGATCGTCACCGTGATCGTATCGCCGACATACCGCGCACGCCGATCCTCGAACAGCGTGCGCGAGGCTCCTGCCTGATAGATGCTGCCGGTCGAGGCCAGCGCTGCCGCAAGTTGTTCCGGCCGCGGCTGCGGCCGGGCTGTCATCGGCTGATGAACGTTGGTGGGTGGAACGGTGGTGCAGGCAGCGAGCAGGAGGAAGGCGGCAGGCAGCAGCACGGACGAGCGGGCAGGCATGTGCGGGCTCCTACAGCTGCGTCAGCCGCGCCAGCATCTGGTCAGACGTCGACACGACCTTGGCGTTCAGCTCGTACGCCCGTTGCGTCTGGATCATCAGCACCAGTTCCTGTGCGACATTGACGTTCGACGCCTCGACATAGGACTGAACGACCATTCCGGCGCCGTTGCTGCCCGGTGCATTCAACGTTGCCGTACCGCTCGAAGCCGTCTCCTGGTAGAGGTTGTCGCCAAGACTCTGCAAGCCGCCGTTGTTGATGAAGGTCGCCACCTGGATGGTGCCGAT
The DNA here is from genome assembly GCA_002345025.1 of Candidatus Accumulibacter iunctus. GTDB lineage: Bacteria > Pseudomonadota > Gammaproteobacteria > Burkholderiales > Rhodocyclaceae > Accumulibacter > Accumulibacter iunctus. The sequence continues at coordinate 80,431 of DDUX01000053.1, forward strand.
CTGCACCGGCGCGGCAGCATTCGGCAAGGTGACGCTGACCACGCCGTCGGTGGCGACGGTCACCGTCAGGGCATTCTGCGGGATGATGATCGCCGGCTGCAGCGGATAGCCGCTGGCGGTGACGACCTGCCCCTGGTTGTCCTTCTGAAACGATCCGTCGCGTGTATAGGCATTCGTCCCGTCCGGCAGCAGAACCTGGAAGAAGCCCGCGCCATCGATCGCCATGTCGAGACTGTTGCCGGTCTGCTGCAGCGAGCCCTGCGTGAAGATACGCCCGGTGGAGACCGGCACCGTGCCGACGCCGATCTGCAGACCATCGGGAATCTGGGTGGTCTGCGACGACTGTGCACCGGGTTGGCGCACCGTCTGATAGAGCAGGTCGGCAAAGATTCCGCGTGCCTGCTTGAAACCGTTGGTGCTGACATTCGCCAGGTTGTTGGCAATGATGTCGATCTGCACCTGCTGTGCGTTGAGGCCGGTGCTCGCGGTCCAGAGGGAGGTAATCATCGTCTTCCGATCAACGGTTCATGGTCAGCAGGGTGGTCGCGGCGCGGGCGTTCGCCTCGGCCGTCTGCAGCATCCTGACCTGCATCTCGAACTGCCGGGCCAGGCTGATCATCCGCACCATGGCGTCGACCGAATTGACGTTGCTGCCCTCGAGGGCGCCAGGCTCGAGCCGTACGCTCTCGTCCGCTGGCGCCGGCTGGGCGTTGCGCGTACGAAACAGCCCATCGTCGCCGCGCACCAGATCACTTTCAGGTGGATTGGCGAGCTTGATCCGACCGACCACATTGACACTGCTCGCTGCGCCCGCGCCGGCGCGTGGCACGCCGGACACCGTCCCGTCAGCAGCAATCGCGATGTTGTTGTCGGGCGGCAGCGTGATCGGCCCGCCCTCGCCGAGGACGAGGTTGCCGGAGCTGGTCTGCAGGACGCCGTTGGCATCGGTCTGCAGGTTGCCGGCGCGGGTGTAGGCCTCGCTGCCGTCGGCTGCCTGAACCGCGATCCAGCCGCGACCACGCAGCGCCACATCGAGCGACCGCCCGGTGGTCATCAGTGGCCCCTGCTCGAAGGCATTGGCGACCGAAGCGTCGATCGTGAAGGCGCGCGTCGGCTGGCCCGCACCCAGCACGGGTACGGCGCGGAACCTGTTCTCCATCGCCCGGTAGCCGACGGTAGCCGTATTGGCCAGGTTCTGCGCCACTCCGGCCTGCTGCAGAAAGGCCTGCTTGGCGCCACTCATGGCAGTGTAGATCAGACGATCCATTGCAGCTCCATGCCGTCGGACCCAGACCGTCAGCGCAGGTTGATCAGGGTCTGCATGATCTGATCCTGTGTCTTGATCGTCTGCGCGTTGGCCTGGTAGTTGCGCTGCGCAGTGATCATCGCCACCAGCTCATTCGTCAGATCGACGTTGGAATCCTCGACCGCCGCCGACTGAATCACGCCGCGACTTCCCGAAGCCGGCGCGCCCACCAGTTCAGGCCCGGAGAGCGAAGTCGCACTCCACTGGTTGTTGCCCAGATTGAGCAGACCATTGGGGTCGGCAAAGGTCGCCAGGACGACCTGCCCCATGCTTCGCGTCTGACCATTGCTGTAGCGACCCTGTACAACGCCATCACTGAGAACGCCGATGCCGACCAGACTGCCAGTTGTGTAGCCGCCCTGCGTCAGTCGGTCGACACTCGACGCACTGCCATACTGGGTCGATCCGGTGAAGTTGATCACTCCCGGCGACCAGGGCGTCACGGCGCCACTGCTCAACGGCCACGACGGCAGGGTGTAGGTCGGCGTCGAACTGAGGGCGCCCGAAGTGTCGAAAACCAGATTGCCGCCGGGCACGATCTGCGGGTTGGCACCATCAAGTGTTGCATGCACCGTCCACTCGCCACCCGTTGGCGGTGTCGGCGCGTTCAGCACGTAATAGGTGGTCAGATTGTGCGACACACCCAGGGTGTCGAAGACGGTCAGCGCGGTCGAGAAGTTGTAGGTGGACGGATTGGTGAAGTCGAAGGGTGCCAGCACCGGAACGCTACTGCGCGAATCGAGATTGAGCACCGCGGCCACGTTGCCCGAGAGAGGGTCGCTGGTCGCCCGAGGCGGAATCTGGCTCGCCGACAGCCGCAGTTCGATCGGGTTGGCGGGGGTGACCGCGCCGGTCACGCTGACCGGATAGCCGGTCAGGCGAAGCCTCTGGTCATTGATGATGTAACCCTGGTTGTCGACATGGAGTTGCCCATTGCGCGAATAGCTGATCGCGCCGTCGTCGCTCATGCGGAAAAAGCCGCCGCCATTGACCGCGAGATCGAGAGCGTTGTCGGTGGTCGTCAGGTTGCCCTGGGTGAACTGTTGCTGGATCGCCCCAATCGACACTCCGATGCCGATCTGTGAGGCACCCACGATGCCCAGGGAAGCGGCAAAGACGTCGGCGAAGTTGGCGTTGGCGCGCTTGAATCCGACGGTGCTGGCGTTGGCAACGTTGTTCCCGATCACATCGAGCGACGAAGCTGCCGCATCGAGACCGCTCAGTCCTTGCTGGAAACTCATTCTTTCCCCCGATCTTCCTAGAGAATCTGCTGTACCTTGTCAAAGCCAACCCGGCCAATGCCGCCGACTTCGAGTTCAAAACCATTTGCACCCTTGACCAAAGCAGATACCGTGCCAAGTTGCAGCGGCTCGGCGGCCACCTTGTCGGCACCGCGCAGCGCGCTCACCTTGAAGCTGTAGTTGCCCGGCGGCATGGTCACCCCGGCATCGTTCCTGCCATCCCAGGCGAAACTGAAGCTGCCCGCCTCCCTCGCCCCGAGATTCTGGCTTTGTACGACCGTCCCCGCGCCATCGAGAATCGTCAGCTTGACCTGGTCAGCAGCCTCGGCGAGGTTGACACCGGCGGCCGCCTGGCCGCCGGCAAGCGTCAGACGGGAGCCGGAGACGAGAACGTTCCTGCCCATCAGCGCCGCGCCCTGCATGGCCTGCGCCTCCCTGTAGCTGCCCAGGAGAACCTCCAGCGTCGCATTCAGCTTCTCGATTCCGGTGACGGTACTGATCTGGGAGACCTGTGTCGTCACCGCAGCGTTGTCCAGCGGGTTGAGTGGATCCTGGTTCTGCAACTGCGTCACCAGGAGCTTGAGAAAGCGATTCTGCACGTCCTCGCTGGTCGTCGCCGACGCCGTTGCACCAGCTCTGGTCTGCGCATTGAGCGTGGCAAACAGGTCGCTCGCCGCGTTGACTGACTGAACACCTGCCATGGTCTTTTCCTCCACTTTCGAACACGCGACGATTACTGGCCAATGGTCAGAGTCTTGAGCAACAGTTGCTTGGCGGTATTCATCACTTCGACATTGGTCTGGTACGAGCGTGCGGCCGAGATCATGTTCGTCATCTCTTCTACGACGTTCACGTTCGGCATCTCCACGTAGCCCCGTTCGTTTGCCGCCGGGTTGCGCGGATCGTAAACCAGGCGCGCCGGACTGCTGTCCTCGACGACCCGCGTCACCCGCACCCCCTGTGCCGCGGCACTGCCCATCGGCGTCGCCGCGAACACCACCTGCTTCGCACGGTAAGGCTTGCCATCGGAGCTGATCACGCTCTCGGCGTTCGCCAAGTTGCTGGCGACCGCGTTGAGGCGGACCGACTGTGCCGTCAGCGCGCTGCCGGCGACCTGGAAAGCGCTGAACATGCTCATGATTACTGCCCCTGCAGCGCCGTCATCATGGTTCTGATCTTGCCCGAGATGAAGCCCAGTCCAGCCTCGTAGTAAAAACTGTTGACGGCCAGTTGCGCCCCCTCGACATCCATCTCGACCGTATTGCCGTCGGCGCTCGGCTGCACCGGCTGGCGATACAGCAGCGGCAGCGGCCCGCGATTCACGTCGCCCGCCAAGTGACGCGACGACGACGTCGCCAGCGCCAGCGCACCGACGTTCCGGCCCGCGAGCGCGTTGTCGAGCACAGCGGCAAAATCGAAATCGCGGGCCTTGAAGTTGGGTGTGTCGGCATTCGCGATATTGCCGGCCAGCACCTGCTGCCGGCTGGCACGTAGACCAAGCGCCTGCTGATGAAACTGAAGGCTGCGGTCAAGCTTGCTGAGCATTGGGCGCTCCTCGATCGATCGGACAAGGTTTATTTAAGCAATAGGCGTGCCATGACTCGAAAGCGCGGCAGCGTCCCCTCCTGCGCCAGCGCAACCGACCGCTTCACAGCAGCTGCTGCTGCCGCCGCCTGGCGGGCCGCCGCCCGAGTTGCTGGCGCCAATCGCCGACGTCACTCGGGGCGGGTCCGAACGCCGCTGAGCGATTCGCTGGCGTGCGCCTGCTGGCGGTGAGCGACCATCCTTGCCGGCGGCGCGGCAAATATTGCCGCCGGGAACCGTCAGCGAGCCGCGTGGCAGCGAAGTTCGTGCGCCGACATGGCAGATTGAGGCAAAATGGCGACATGCCTGCAACCTCGCGCCTCCCGTTTCACCTCGGAGCGTCACTTCTGGCCCCGATCCTGGTCCTCATCGCGCTTCTCCTCATGAGCATGGGGGCCCGTGCGCAGACCACCTTGCCGACGGCGCTCGACGATTATCTGCGGGCGCAGACGGTCGGCCTGCCGGGCACGGTGTCGGTCCACATCGGCCAGCTCGACCGACACGCCCGGCTCGCAGCCTGCAACGCCTTCGAGCCCTTCATTCCACCCGGGAGCCGCCTGTGGGGAAGCACGACCGTCGGCGTGCGCTGCCTCGGGCCGAGCCGCTGGACGGTGTACGTGCCCGTGCAGATCAGGATTGCCGGTAGCTACCTCGTCGCGGCGCGGCAGATCGCGCCCGGACAACAGGTCGGCGCTGCCGACCTGTTGTCGCAGAGCGGCGATCTCGGCGTGCTGCCCGCGAGTGTCCTGACCGACCCGGCGCAGGCGATCGGCAAGACGGCACGCAGCGGTGTCTCTGCCGGCCAGCCGCTGCGCAGCGAGCTGCTGAGCGCCGCCTGGGCGGTGCAGCAGGGGCAGAGCGTCAGGCTGCTGTCGACCGGCGCCGGGTTCAGCGTCACTAACGAAGGAAAGGCCTTGAACAACGCTGCCGAGGGTCAGGTTGCGCAGGTGCGGACGGCATCGGGGCAGGTCGTCAGTGGCATTGCCCGCCCGGGCGGCATCGTCGAGGTAAGCTACTGATCGGCCGGCCTGCCTGAGTTCACAAAAAGAATGTTAAAGTTTCAACGTCGTCCGCCGATTAGTGAATTGAGGACAACCGTTCAAGGGGCACCACCGTGAAGATCGACAGTACAACCAGCTCCGCCAGCCCGCTTGGCGAAACGCGCAACCGCGCCGCCATCGCAAAACCGGCGACGAGCGCGGCGACCGAGGTTCATTTGAGTGAGCTCGCGGCGCAACTGCAATCACCAGGCGACGCAGAGACCTTTGATTCCGGTCGTGTTTCGGAGATCAGGCAGGCAATCACCGAAGGCCGTTTCACGATCAATGCCGAAGCAATCGCCGAGCGGCTGATCGCCTCCGCCAGCGAGCTCGTTGCTGCGCAGAAGCGCTCCTGAGCAGCAACTGCGACGGACCACGGCTCGTTGTGACGGATTTGCGGCAGCTTTTCGCGGAGGAAGTCGCGCTCGTGCGGCGCTTCGTCGGCCTGCTCGAGCGTGAGCAGAGCCTGCTGATCGACGGTGAGGTTGACAGCCTGCCGGCACTGCTGCGGGACAAGAACGAACTCGCCGCCCGCCTGACGGCCATCGCCGAACAGCGCAGCGTGACCCTTGCTGGCGAGGGGTTGAGTGCCGATCGGGCCGGCGTTGCGGCTTGGTTTGCTGCGCACCCGGGCGAGCATGACGCGCGCGCCGCTTGGGCGGAACTGCTACCTCTGGCCACCCACGCACGAGAACTCAATGAACTGAATGGTGAGGTGATTCAGCTTCGCCTGCAGAACAACGCCCAAGCCATCGAAGCGCTCCTTGGCAGCAGCGGCGCCCTCGCCCTTTACGGTCCCGACGGTCAGAGCAAGCCGTCAGGCGTTGGCCGCATCAGCGACAGCGCCTAGCGAACCGCAGGCGGTACGGTCGTTCGCTCAGCCGCTGGCGGCGCCTGCCCTTGCAGTTCGAGTTCGGTACTCTTTTCCGGAATCTCGGAGTCGATGAGAATCGTCACGCGGCGGTTGCGCGCCCGCCCGTCGGCCAGCAGATTGGGCTCGACCGGACGCGTGTCGGCGTAGCCGATTGCCGTCAACCGCTCGGCGGCAATGCCGGCATCGGCGAACAGCCGCAGGACCGTGGTTGCGCGAACGGCGGACAGCTCCCAGTTGGAGGGAAACTGCGCGTTGCTGATGGGCATGTTGTCCGTGTGCCCCTCGATGGTGATCGGAAAATCTGCGGCTACCAGGACTTCTGCCACCGACTGCATGGCATTCGCCAGAGGTGGTTTGAGAAGCGCCTGCCCGGGCGAGAACAGGATGCTGTCGTTGATCTCGATGCTGACGCCGCGGCTCGTCTCGAGCACCCGCACCTTTCCCTGTTCGACGAGAGGCGCCATGACATCGAGAATGTTCTTCGCCACCTGACGCATCTTCTCCCGCTCCTTCTGTCGCAGACCCTCCGACGACTTGCTCGATAGAGGCGTGACGACGGTGGGTGATGGCGTCGGAATCACCGTCGGCGTCTGCCCGACGCTGCTCACCGGAGCATTGCGAAAGGCGACAACCATCGAGTTGCTGAGAATCCTGTACTTGCCCTCGTTCACCGAGGAAAGGGCATACATGACGACGAAGAAGGCGAAGAGCAGCGTAATGAAATCGGCGTACGAGACGAGCCAGCGTTCGTGGTTGTCATGCTCCTCCTCGTGCCGTCTGCGTGCCATGGCGTCAGAAGATGTAAGCCCGCAAGCGGCTCTCGATGATCCGCGGGTTGTCGCCGTTGGCGATCCCGACCAGGCCGGCGACGATCATCTCCCGTTGCACGACGAGGCGGTTGATATGCGCCTTGAGCCGGTTGGCAACCGGCAGGTACACCAGATTGGCCAGACCAACGCCATAGATCGTCGCGACGAAGGCGACGGCGATGCCGGCCCCCAGTTTGGAGGGATCGGAAAGGTTCTCCATGACGTGAATGAGCCCGAGGACGGCGCCAAGGATTCCGATCGTCGGCGAGTAACCACCGGCTGCCTCCCAGATGCGTGCGGAGAGCTTCATCTCCTGCTCGAAGGTCGTGATCTCGACGTCCATCACCTCCCGCAGTCGCTCCGGCTCGGCCCCATCGACCAGGAGTTGCAGACCCTTGCGGACGAAGTCGTCCTTGAGTTCGCTGACCACCGCGTCGAGTGCCAGCAAGCCCTCGCGCCGCGAAACCTGGCTCCAGCCCGTGACCTGCTGGATCACCTGCAGGTAATTGACAACGGGCGGGTAGAGGATCCATTTCAGCATCCGCATGCCGCGCACGAAAGTGGCGTATGGGCTCTGCAGCATGACCGCCCCGAGCGTGCCGCCGACGACGATCAGCATCGCCGTTGGCTGTGCCAGTGACCCGAGATGCCCGCCTTCGAGGACCTGACCGACGATAATGGCCAGGAAGCCGATCAGCAAACCGATGATGCTGCTCCTATCCACGCCGTTCGACCTTCACTCTCGTGTTGCGCGTACCGTCGGCGAACAGGCGGCAACGCAGCCGCAGCACGGTCTGGCTGTGCAACTGACAGACACGTGACTCGCTCACACCCATGACCTCACCGATCTCGCGCAGGTTCAGATCCTGCTCATAGTACAGGGCCATCATCAGTTGCTCACGTTCGGGCAAGAGCCCAATCGCCTGCACCAGGCGCAGGCGGAGGTCCGCATCCGCGATCAGCTGCGCTGGGTCGGCGCTTTCATCGACCAGGTGACGCTCGAGGAAATCCTCGCCGCGCTCGGCGACGATGTCCTCGATATAAACGAGCTGGTGCCCGCGCACGTCCTGCAGCATCTCCTGATACTCGGCGAGGCTCATGCCGAGGGTATCAGCAAGCTCGCTTTCCGTTGGCGCACGACCACTCGCCTGCTCGAGCTGAGTGATCGCCGCTTCAATGCGGCGACAGTTGCGGCGCAGGCTGCGTGGCAGCCAGTCGTTCTCGCGCAAGCCATCAAGCATCGCCCCGCGGACGCGCTGCGCTGCATACGCCTCGAACTGGGCACCCAATCCCGCCTCGAAGCGCCCCAAGGCATCGAGCAGGCCAAGCATGCCGTTCTGGACGAGATCGTCGATGTGCACGCTCGCCGGCAACCGCGCCATCAGGTGACAGGCGATGCGCTTGACCAGCGGCGCGAAGCGCTGGACAAGCTGATCCTTGTTGAGCTGACCAGCAGCGTTGTACATGCGTCGTGGGAGAGCTATCAGGCGTAGATAGCTGTTGCGTGAATGCGTTGGCTCAAGTGTAGCAGCAGTTGCACGAAATGTTCGAGCCCTCCTGGCTCATCGCTGCTGAGCGGCCAGTTCAGCAGTCGCTCCGCCAGCAGCCGATAGGCCTCTGCCGCCGGCGCCTCGGGAAACAGTGCCGCCACCGGCTGGCAGAGGCGCGACGCCTGCCGGAGATGCTCGTCAATCGGCACGCACCCCGCGTAATCGAGATGCGCCAGCCGGCGGCTGTCGGTGACGCGCGCCATGTTGTCGTGGATCGCCCGCGCGTCGGCGTCGCTGCGTGCCCGGTTGATCAGGATCCGGAAACGCCGGTGCGCATACCCCAGGCTGACCTTCTTGATTAAAGCGTAGGCCTCGGTGATGGCGGTGACGTCGGTGGAGACGACGACGACGGTCTCATGCGCGGCCAGGCCGAGCGGCGAGAACCCGAGAGGGTGGTCGACCGAGGAATCGACAAGCACGACGTCCGCCGGCGGCAGCAGTTCAGTCAGACAGCCCAGCAGGGTCCGTTGCTCAGGCTCGCTGAGCAAGCCGAGCTGGCCGACGATGCGGGCGGCCGGCAGCACACGGATTCCCGGTGCGGCCTGAACGAGCACCTCCTCCAGTCGCTTCTCCTGAGTGATCACCTGTTGCAGATCGCTGGCGGCGAAGGCGCCAAAGAAAGCCGCGACGCCGCTTTCAGCGTTCTCGTCGACCACCAGAACTTCCCTGCCGACCCGCGCCAGCGACGCTGCCAGGTTCGCCACCGAAACGCTCTGGCCAACTCCCCTGCCGCCAGCGGCAAAGGTGACGACACGCAACTGCGGGCGCCCGAGAAGGCGCCGCAGGCCGGCGGCCTGATCACCGCGAAAATCAGCCACGCTGTCCGCCGACCGACAGCATGCCGTCACTGCCACCGGCCATCACGAGGCCTGGCTCGACACCCGCAAGACGATGTGGAGAACTCTCCGGCAGATCCTTGAACGCACGGTGCAGGAGGTACGGTCGATTCGGCAGGTGCAGGTCTTCCGGCACACGCTGCCCGTTCGAGACGTAGTACAGCCGCAACTCGTGGCGGATGAGGACGTCGAGCGACGACGCCAGGCTGGCGGCTTCGTCGACCTTGGTCAGGATGCAGCCCGCAAGTCCGAGGCCACCGTAGGCGCGCACGACATCGTCGAGGGTATCACCGCGGCCCGTTGCCGCGAGCAGGAGTAGCGATCTGACGTCATTGTCGCGGAACATCGCCACCTGTTCGCCGACCATACGGTCTCTCTGGCTCATCCCCATGGTGTCGATCAGCACCATGTGCGTGTGCCGCAGATCATGCAGCGTCGCCCGCAGGTCCTTTGCGTCGCGCGCCAGATGGACCGGCACACCGAGTATGCGGCCGTAGATCCGCAGTTGTTCGTGCGCCCCGATGCGGTAGCCGTCGGTCGTCACCAGTGCAAGCTTGCGGGCCCCATGTCGCAGGACGCAACGCGCCGCCAGCTTGGCGGCCGTCGTCGTCTTGCCGACCCCGGTCGGTCCGACCAGAGCATAGATTCCGCCCCGGTCGACAATGTCCGCTTCGCCATCGATGGTCAGCATGCCGCGCTCCGCGCGCCCGCGTACCCAGGCCAGTGCTTGCGCCACATCGAGTTCGCGCGGCAGGTCGGCAAGCAGTTCGCGGGCGAACCGTGGTGAGAAGCCGGCGTCGAGCATCTGCCGCAGCATCTCGGTCTTCGCCGGCTCCGAACGTGCCACCTCGCCCCAGGCAAAGCCGGCCAACTGCTGTTCGACGATCCGCCGCAGCGAGCGAATCTCGTCCATCACTGCCGCCGGCACCACAGCCGCCGCCGGCGGCGGACTGCCTTCGTCCTGCACCGCCGGCGTGGCCTCCGCCGGCAGTCGCGAGCGCGCCGCCAGCGACGGCAGGGCGGTGTCGGGACGGCCGCCCTCCTGCCTGCGGCAGATCGGCAGAGCACACGACTCAACTCCAGTC